>CALZGC010000057.1 GCA_945786985.1 uncultured Nitrospirota bacterium
CACGTGGGAAGCGCCGCCCTGGACAACGAGGAGTGTTACCTGCTGCAAAAGTGGCTCCGCTCCCTCGGCCTGATCTATATCGAACACCAGGCACGGATATGACACTCCGCAACTGTTGCGGCTCTGGCAGAGTCGTTTGGACGCGGTGCAATGACGAATCACTGGATCGACATCCGCAACGCCGATGTGATCCTGATTATGGGAAGCAATGCAGCGGAGAATCACCCCATCAGCTTCAAGTGGGTCATGGATGCAAAGAGCCGCGGGGCAAAGCTGCTGAGCGTCGACCCCCGTTTTACACGGACTTCGGCCAAGGCCGACGTCTATGCCCCCATCCGCTCGGGCGCCGATATTGCGTTCCTCAGCGGCATGATGCACTACCTCATCGAAAACAAGCTCTACGATGAGTTCTACATCAAGAACTACACGAACGCCCCCTTCGTGGTCAACGAGAGCTTCAAAATGCCGGGCGATCTGGACGGCATCTTCTCCGGCTACAACTCGGCGGCACGCAAGTACAACAAGAAGGCCTGGGCCTTCCAGGTTGACGCAAACGGGGTCGTCAAGAAGGATATGACCCTGAGCCACCCCATGTCGGTCTTCCAACTCCTGAAGAAACATGTCTCCCGCTACACGCCGGAGATGGTGTCGAGCATCACCGGCACGCCCCAGGACAAGCTCCTGGAGATTTACAAGATCTACACCGCCACGTGCACGCCCGATCGGGCGGGCACCATCATGTACGCGATGGGATGGACCCAACATACCACCGGGACCCAGATCATCCGGAACATGGCTATGATCCAGCTCATGCTCGGCAATATGGGCATCGCCGGCGGGGGCGTCAACGCGCTGCGGGGGGAGAGCAACGTCCAGGGATCGACGGATCACTGCCTGCTCTTTCACATCCTGCCGGGGTACCTGAAGACACCTCGGGCTTCCAACACCACCCTGGCGGCCTACAATGAACGCTGGACCCCCAAGACGAAGGAGCCCAAGAGTGCCAACTGGTGGGGCAACTACCCCAAGTACTCGGTCAGCCTCCTCAAGGCCCATTACGGGGCCGCCGGCACGGCGGACAATGAGTTCGGCTACCAGTGGCTTCCCAAACTGGACGACGGCCAGAACGCCTCCTGGATTCAGCTCTTCCACGAGATGTTCCAGGGCAAGTTCAAGGGGTTCTTCGCCTGGGGCCAGAACCCGGCCTGCTCGGGCACCAATGCCGGCAAGGTGCGTGCCGCCATGGCCAAGCTCGACTGGATGGTCAATGTGAACCTGTTCGACAACGAGACGGGCTCCTTCTGGAAGGGCCCGGGGATGAATCCCGGCGACATTCAGACGGAAGTCTTTCAACTTCCGGCCGCGGCCTCGGTGGAGAAGGAGGGGAGCATCACCAATTCGGGCCGCTGGGCGCAGTGGCGTTACAAAGCCGCCGAGCCGATGGGCGAGGCCAAGCCCGACGCCTGGATGATGAACGAGCTTTTCTTCCGCGTGAAGAAGCTCTATGAAAAGGAAGGGGGCGCCTACCCCGATCCGGTGGTCAAGCTCGACTGGAACTACGGCTACAAGGGGCCCGACGGCAAGATCAAGGATCTTGACATCCATGCCGTCGCCAAGGAGATCAACGGCTACTTCCTGGAGGATCGGGAGATCAAGGGTAAACTCTACAAGAAGGGGACCCTGGTGCCGAGCTTCGGCTTTCTCCAGGCCGACGGGTCGACCTCGTCGGGCAATTGGCTCTATGCCGCCTCGTACACGGAGAAGGGGAACATGATGGCCCGGCGTTCCACGGAGGACCCCACGGGAATCGGCCTCTACCCCCAGTGGTCGTGGTGCTGGCCGGTGAACCGGCGGATCATCTACAACCGCGCGTCCGTAGACGAAAACGGCAGGCCGAGGAATCCCAACCGGCCGGTGATCTACTGGAACGGCAAGAAGTGGGTCGGCGACGTGCCCGATGGCGGCTGGCCGCCGCTGGCGAACCAGGAGAAAACCAGGCTGGCCTTCATCATGAAACCCCACGGCGTGGCCCATATCTTCGGCCCCGGCCGGGCGGACGGGCCGTTTCCGGAACACTACGAACCGCTGGAGTGCCCGATTCAGGAAAACCCGATGAACAAGAGTCACCGGGTGAACCCCGCCACCAAGCTCTTCTTCGAAGCGGAAGGCGGGGAGCAGACCCCGAAAGAGGGCGGCGGTTTCAAAGAAGACGTCTTTGCCACCTGTGATATCCGTTATCCCTTTGTGGCCACCACCTACCGGGTGACGGAACACTGGCAAACGGGGGTCATGACGCGGCACCAGCCGTGGCAGCTGGAGCTCCAGCCGCAGAACTTCTGCGAGCTGAGCCTGGAACTGGGCAAGGAGAAGGGGATCCAGAGCGGCGACACCGTGAAGGTCAGCTCCGCACGGGGCGAAGTCACGGCCATCGCTATCGTCTCGGCCCGCTTCAAGCCGTTCAAGGTGCTCAATTCGACGGTTCACCAGGTGGGGCTGCCCTGGTGCTTCGGCTGGCAGTTCCCCGCGGATGGCAGCGGGTTCGACAGCTCCAACCTGCTGACCCCCACCGTGGGGGATGCCAATACAATGATTCCTGAAACCAAGGCCTTCATGGTCAACCTGGAAAAAGCGTGAGGGAGGTGATGACATGACGACTCAAGTATATGCGCAGGGCAGAACCAGAAATCAGGCCGGCCGCAAGGGTCTTCTCGTCACGCCCGAACGCTGCACTGCGTGCAGGGGGTGCCAGACCGCGTGCAAGGGGTGGAACCATCTCACCGCGGAGAAGACCGTCAACCGGGGGACGTATGAGAACCCCCCCGATTTGACGTCGAACAGCTATAACAAGATCCGTTTCGTTGAAGTCACGGGCAACAAAGATGTCGACTGGCTCTTCATCAGCCAGCGATGCATGCACTGCGGCGACGCGGGGTGCATGGAGATCTGCCCCTCACCGGGGGCGCTCTACCGGACCCGGGACGGGATTGTCGCCTTCAACCGGGACAAATGTATCGGCTGCAAGCTGTGCCAGGCGGGCTGTCCCTATGATATCCCGCGCTTCGATGCGGACGACCGCGTCACCAAGTGCCACCTCTGTGACGACCGGGTTCCTCACGGTCTGGAGCCTGCCTGCTCCAAGGTCTGCCCGACCGATGCAATCCGTTACGGCGATCGGGACGCCCTGATGGCGCAGGCGAAACGGGAGGGATATCAGACCGTCTACGGCGAGAAGGACCTCGCAGGGCTGGGAATCCTCTACGCCTTCAAAGAGAAACCCGAGTACTACGGCTTCGATTCGACGCCGGGCATCCCGGCCAGCGTCGCCTTCTGGAAAGGCGTGCTCAAACCGCTCAGTCTCCTCGGTCTGGGCGCTTCCGTCGGCGCGGCCCTGGTCCACTATATCACCGTCGGCCCCAAGGAGGACGAGGAGAGCGAAGGAGGTGCGGCATGATGAAAATGGTGCAGAAAGCAACACCGTGGGAGCGGTTCAACCACTGGGTCCTGCTGCTGAGCTTTTTCGTGCTGATGCTGACCGGC
>CALZGC010000058.1 GCA_945786985.1 uncultured Nitrospirota bacterium
CCAGTTTGCGGCCGATGTCGTTCGTCTGCAGATACCGGTCTCTAAAGTCCCGCAGGGTCTGCAGGTGCCGGTCCCAGGGAGAGCCGAGCAGCGCGGTCGAGATGGCACAGTGACCGCTCTTTTTCCCTCGCAGGACCGAAACCTCTTCGGAACGGACAAAGAAGCCCTTGGCGTCGGTGGCCAGGACCGTGGCGCTCCCAGCCTTGGTACCGGTCACGGTGGCCGTAGACCCGGAGGCGCTGGTTACCTCCAGCACTTCTGGATTGCTGCTGATCCAGGTGTAGGGTGCGGTGCCGCCGCTGGCGCTCAGGGTGGTGCTCTCCCCGGGGGCAACGCTCGTCTCTGAAGCCGCCACCACAATCTCTTTGATGAAAATCGTCACCTCTCTGATGTCCGACGACGGGGTGCCTGAACCAATTGCCGAAATCGTGCAGTTCCCGGGCCCGTCCGCCGTAAAGAGGCCCGTCGTACTGTCGATGCTCCCGGCGCCCGCTGTGCAGTCGGCGTCCCAGTCCACCGGCGTGTCTCCCTCGAGCGTGAACTGCACCTCCGTCGGATCTTCCGACGGGTCCTCGGCAAGGATCGCGGTGCCGAAGGGAACGATGAAAACGGCGCGATCATCCGGCGGCTCCAGGGAATTGTAGGCGTTGAGCCGCCCGCCGCTGACAGTGACTCCCGTCAGCCCGGTCACATCGTCGTCTGCATTGTCCACGCTGCTCAGCAGCCGCGCCTTGAGCAGAGCCAGCGACAGCGAAGGCTCTTTGGCGAGGAGGAGCGCCGCGGCGCCGCTCACGAAAGCCGACGCCTGGGAGGTGCCGCTTAGTAAGCCATAGGCATCGTCGATGACGGTGCTGTGAATGTCGAGGCCCGGCGCGCCCAGATCGACGTCTTCCACCCCGGTGGCCGCATTGCCAACACCGCCCACATTGGTCAGGGCGTCGCTCGCATTGGTCGCGGTGACCGAGAGGATGTTTTCCAGGTTGAAGAGGGCGGGATAAAGGACCGTCGCGCTGTTGCCTGCTGCTGCCACCAGCAGGATCCCCTCGGAACCGGCGTCTTCGATCGTATCGTACAGGGCCTGACTGTAATCGGTCAGCCCGAAACTTGCCTGGATGATCCGAGCCCCCTTGTCGACCGCGTAGGCGATCGCCCGGATGACATTGTCGGCCTTCCCGTTGCCGTCCTCATCGAGCACTTTCAGAATCATCAACGGGGCGTTCCAGTCGACCCCGGCAACGCCCGTATTGTTGTTGGTTTCGGCCCCGATGATGCCGGCAATGTGTGTGCCGTGGCTGGCGAAAGCGCCCGATTTGGCGGCCCCCTCCACGTCGAGTTCGTCAGTGTCGTCCACAAAATTCCATCCGTTAAAATCGTCTTCCAGTTCGTTTCCGTCATCGTCGCTGTTGTTGTTTTCGGTCTCGCCGGGATTCTCCCAGAGCCGTAATTCAAGATCTTCATGTTCCACATCGACGCCGGTGTCCAGAACCGCAATCACCGTGCTCGTACTGCCCGTCGTCACATCCCAGGCTTCGGGCGCGTCGATGTCGGCGTCCTCGACCCCGATCAGGTTAAGCCCATCCTGATGCAGCCCCCACTGCTTGTCGAATTCCGCGTTATCGTCATTCGGAAAGGTCTGCGGCTCCTGCAGGGCCGTGACGTCGGCATTCAATTCCGCGTAGAGCACATCCGACTCGTTGCTGAAGGCTGTCCGGCCGGCAGCGGCCGTGGTCTTGGCGGGAAGATCGACAAAGACGATGTTCAACGGGGTGGGCTCTCCAACCCGTTCGGCCCCCTGATCTCTCAGGAAGTTGTCAATACTGCTCTCCGACAGACCCGCTTGAAAGCGGACGATCAGATCGACGTTGTCCGCGGCCAAGGCCGCCTCAAACCGGATGAAGAAGAAAGCGGAAAATACAAGCAGAGACGAGACCAGAAGACGCAGCATTCGAAAACCTCCCGTTTTTCGGACCTGGCTCTTTGATGGTGATCGGGAAGGACCCGACAGCAACATAGCAGGGATAATTTCTGCCGTCAATTTCTTTTATGAAAGAGGCGCGGCCTGCAGCTGAGCGTCCAGCGGGGCCGGCTTTCCCTCCGGAGGGCTCTCGTATATGATAGGGGCCGACAGAGGCGCCCGAAGAGAAAGCCGAACAGAAGGGGGCTGTCTCGTTGATTGAAAACAAATCAGGGGACCATCCATGCCACCCAGCGAGTTCATCAGGATCAAAGGGGCCAGACAGCACAATTTGAAAGACCTCAATCTGAAGCTCCCCCTTCACGAACTGATTGTCATCACCGGTGTGAGCGGATCGGGCAAATCGTCTCTGGCCTTCGACACAATCTACGCAGAGGGTCAGCGGCGCTACGTCGAAACCTTCTCCCCCTATGCCCGCCAGTTTCTCGACCGGATGGACAAACCGCAGGTGGACCGCATCGACGGCATTCCGCCCGCCATCGCCATCGACCAGACCAACCAGGTGCGGACCTCACGATCGACGGTCGGCACCATGACCGAGTTGAACGATCACCTGAAGCTCCTCTTCGCCCGCGCGGCACGTCTCTTCTGCACCGGCTGCGGAAAGGCAGTGCGCCGGGACACTCCCGAAACGATTTGTGCCGATCTCCTCGCCAAAGAGGCTGCGCCGCACGGGCCGGCCCTGATCACCTTCCCCGTTACGATCCCACGCAACTTCGACGCCGCGGAAATCCGCGAGCTCCTTGCCAAACAGGGCTACACCCGGATTCGACGCAAAGGGGACGCGGGGTTGGAGGTCGTGCAGGACAGACTGTCGCTGGACAAAAGCAAACGGGCACGCCTCATCGAAGACCTGGAGGCCGCTCTCAAATACGGCGGAGGCCGCGTCACGGTTCATCCCCTGGACGCGGCGGGCGGGCGCGGGCGCACGCTCCATTTCTCGGCGGACCTTCATTGCCCCGACTGCGACATCCACTATCGGGACCCGGTGCCCAACCTCTTCTCTTTCAATTCCCCCATGGGCGCCTGTGACACCTGCCGCGGTTTCGGCCGCACCATGGGAATCGATTACGATCTGGTCCTCCCCGATGAGAGAAAGACCCTGGCCGGCGGCGCGATCAAGCCCTGGCAGACCGAAAGCTACCGGGAGTGCCAGGAGGACCTCCTCCGTTTTGCGCGCCGGCGGGGCATCCCCGCGGATCTTCCCTGGAAAGCCCTGAACCGGGAGCAGCGGCGCTGGGTGATCGACGGCGAAGGAGACTGGGACGAGGGGGTCTGGTACGGGGTCCAGCGATTCTTTGAGTGGCTGGAAACGAAAAGCTACAAAATGCACATCCGGGTCCTGCTCTCCCGGTACAGGACGTATCGGTGCTGTCCCGACTGCCTCGGTGCCCGATTGAAACCCGCAGCATTGGCCTGGCGGATCGGCACCGCTGCGGATGGCGATCGCGTCCTGCCCCGGCAGAAGCGTTTTCAACCGGCTGGACTGTCGTACACGCCGGCACGCGGCGCAGCACTCCCGGGACTCACTATCCACGACGTCATGCTCCTGCCCATCGCACGGTGCCGCACGTTATTCGAAAAGCTCCATCTGCCCAAACCGCTCGATGAAGCCACCGATCTACTCCTGAGCGAAATCCGCTCACGGCTGCGGTATCTGGTCGACGTGGGCCTCGGTTACCTCACCCTCGACCGCCAGTCCCGAACGCTCAGCGGCGGCGAGGTCCAGCGCATTAATCTGACGACCGCGCTCGGAACCTCTTTGGTCAATACGCTCTTCGTTCTCGATGAGCCGAGCATCGGACTTCACGCACGCGACATGGCCCGGGTTATCGGGGTGCTGAAACGGCTGCGCGATGAAGGCAATTCGCTGATCGTGGTGGAGCACGACCCGCAGGTGATCATCGCTGCCGACCGTATCCTCGACCTCGGGCCCGGACCCGGCGAGCGGGGCGGGCGCGTGGTCTTCACGGGAAAACCCGAGGCCCTCCACCAGGCCCGCCGTTCGCTGACGGCCGACTATCTGACGGGGCGTAAACAGGTCGTCCCCGAGGCCGCCCGCGGGGGCAGACGCCCCGACGGCGATTCGGCGTATCTGGAAATCCTGAAGGCCGCCGAACACAACCTGAAGGGAATTGACGTGCGGATTCCGCTGAATCGACTGGTCTGTGTCACCGGCGTCAGCGGGTCCGGAAAATCGACCCTGGTGGAGGAGGTATGCTACCGGGGTCTGAGAAAGCTGAAGCACAAAGCGGTGAAACCGCCGGGCCGCCATGACGCCATCCGGGGCCACGAGCAGATCGGCGAGGTGGTGCTGGTCGATCAGTCCCCCATCGGAAAGACCACGCGGTCCAATCCGGCCAGTTATGTGGGCGCCCTCACCGCGATCCGCAAAGTCTTCAGCGGTAATCCACTCGCCCAGCAGAGGGGTTATACGGCCGGCACATTCAGTTTCAATTCCGGCGCAGGGCGTTGCCCAACTTGCAGCGGCAACGGGTTCGAACGGGTGGAGATGCAGTTCTTGAGCGATGTCTACCTGCGCTGCCCCGACTGCGACGGACGGCGGTTCCGGCCGGAAGTGCTGGAGATCAAGCTCCGGCCGCCTGCAGAAGCATCCCGGAAGAGCACGTGCCGCGGGCGTAAGAAACGTCCGGCACCCCGATCTCCAGCCGAAGCGCCGGGCGGGAAATCGATGGCCGATGTCCTGGAGATGACGGTTTCCGAGGCGCTGGCCTTCTTTGACGACCGGCCGGAGATCCGCCGCGCTCTGGAGCCGCTGGCCGCGGTGGGGTTGCCCTATCTCCGTCTGGGGCAGCCGGTTCCCACCCTGAGCGGCGGCGAAGCGCAGCGCCTCAAGCTGGCGGGCCATCTGGCCAAGTCTCGAAGCGGGCGGACCGCAACAGCCCCAACCCTCTTCCTCTTCGACGAGCCGACGACCGGGCTTCACTTCGATGACATCGCCACACTTCTCAAGGCATTTCAAAGGCTGCTGGCCGATGGCCATTCCCTGATCGTCATCGAGCACAACCTGGATGTCATTGACGCGGCTGACTGGATCGTCGACCTCGGCCCCGAGGGGGGAGAAGAGGGCGGACGGCTGGTCTGTGCGGGGCTGCCCGACGAGATTGCCCGGTGCCGGAAAAGCCGCACCGGTGAGGTCCTTCGCAATCGGACAGGCGCTGCCGTTTTGCCTGCTGAACCGCGTACCGGAAAGTTGCCCGCAACCCGACGGGCTGCAACGCCGGGCGCCACATCCTCGAATCACGCCATCTCGATTCGCAACGCCCGGGAGCACAACCTCCAGGGGGTGGACATTGAGATTCCCCGGGACCGCTTCACCGTCATTACGGGCATCAGCGGGAGCGGCAAGAGCACTGTGGCACTGGACATACTCTTCGCCGAAGGCCAGCGGCGTTATCTGGAGTCGCTCAACGCGTATGCCCGCCAGTTCGTCCAGCCCGCCTCACGGCCCGACGTCGACGCGATCCACGGCATTCCGGCCACCGTGGCCATCGAACAACGCACGAGCCGGGGCGGCCGGAAGAGCACCGTGGCAACGCTCACGGAGATCTATCACTTCCTCCGCCTCCTCTTCGTCAAGCTCGGGACCCAGCACTGCCCGGGCTGTCGCCGTCCCATCGAAGCCCAGTCCGAAACGGTGATTTTGGCCCGCATCATGCGGGGGTACCGCGGCCGACGGATTCGCCTCCTCGCGCCTCTGGTGGTTTCCCGCAAGGGGTATTACACCGATCTCGCCCGATGGGCCGCCGCCAAAGGCTATTCGGAACTCCGGGTGGACGGCACATGGACACCTACCTCAGACTGGCCGAGACTCGATCGGTTCAAGGAACACAACATTGAGCTGCCCGTGGGAGAAGTCACGGTCTCGGCGCGCACGGAAGCCGATCTGGCAGCGTTGCTCCACCGGGCCCTCCCTTTCGGCCGGGGGATGGTGCAGGTCAGCCCCGTTTCCGTCAAGAATGGCAAACCCTCGGGCCGCCGCAGCGCGGAGGCTCTTTTCTCATCCCGGCGGGCCTGCCCCGGCTGTGACCGGAGCTTTCCCGAACTCGATCCCCGCCTCTTCTCATTCAACTCGAAACACGGCTGGTGCGAAAGCTGCTACGGAACCGGGTTACGCCTGCCCGGCTTCGATGAGGAGCAGACCGGTGAGGAGATCTGGTGGAACGACTGGTGGGAAGGTGCGGAAGAGCGCTGCCCCGCCTGCGGCGGTGAACGGCTGCGCCCGGAGGCCCTGGCGGTGCGATACCAAAACCGAACCATTGCGGAAATGACATCACTCACCGTGGCCGATGCGGCAGAGTTCTTCGGGGGCCTGCGTCTTCAGGGGCGGGACGCCGCCATCGCACGGGACATCCTTCCGGAGCTCCGTTCGCGCTTGCGGTTCCTCAAACAGGTGGGGTTGCCCTACCTGCAACTCAACCGGGCGGCACCCACCCTCAGCGGCGGTGAGGCACAGCGCATCCGGCTCGCCTCCCAACTCGGGTCCAACCTGCGGGGCGTCTGTTATATTCTCGACGAACCGACCATTGGCCTGCATGCCCGGGACAACCGGATGCTGCTCAAGACGCTGCAGCAGCTGGGACGCAAGGGCAATACGGTCGTGGTGGTCGAGCATGACGAGGAGACGATCCGACATGCTGAACACATCATCGACCTCGGTCCCGGCGCAGGCAAAGCGGGCGGCCGGGTCGTGGCCCAGGGAACGGTGGCCGAGCTGATGGCCCATCCCGAATCCGTGACCGGACGTCTGCTCGCCGACCCGCTCCGGCACCCCCTGATGGAAAGAAGACCGACGGGGCCGTCGGGCAATGGAAACGAAATGAACGCCCTCGACATCAACGGCGCCCGCCTGCACAACCTGAAGGATCTGGTTGTGCGGATCCCCCTGGCCCGCCTGGTCTGCGTCACCGGGGTCAGCGGCAGCGGCAAAAGCACGCTCGTGCGCGAAGTGCTCCACGACAATCTGCACCAGCTCCTGGGCCGACAACGGAGAAGAAGAAAGGGGGCCCCCGCTGCACTGCTGCGCGGCTGCGACCGCATCGACGGATGGGAGCAGATCCGCCGGGTTCTCGAGGTCGACCAGCGGCCCATCGGCAAGACCCCCCGCTCCTGTCCGGCGACCTACGTGGGGATCTGGGACTCCATCCGGCGCCTCTTCGCCGACACCCCGGAAGCCCGGCTGCGGGGTTACCGGCCGGGCCGCTTCTCCTTCAACGTCCACGGCGGGCGCTGCGAGGGATGCCAGGGGCAGGGGCTGAAGAAGATCGAAATGAGTTTTCTCCCCGACGTGAAGATACCCTGTGACGTCTGCGGCGGGGCCCGCTTCAACGAAGAGACCCTTCGGATTTGCTACAAGGCATTAAACATTGCCGATGTCCTGGCCTTGAGCGTGGACGAGGCGGTGGGCTTCTTCGCCGCCCATGCTTCAATTCACCGAACGCTGAAGCTCCTCCAGGACGTGGGACTCGGCTACCTGACCCTGGGTCAGCAGAGCCCCACCCTGAGCGGCGGGGAGGCACAGCGGATCAAACTCGTCACCGAGCTGGCCAAGGCGAAACCGGGAAATGGCACGGGGGCCCTCCCCGCTCCAAAGCGGACACCGCGCCGGAACCCTCCAGCCGCCCACGTTCTTTATGTCCTGGACGAGCCGACCATCGGTCTCCACTGCGCCGATGTGGAGAAGCTGATCCGGGTGCTTCACCGGCTGGTGGCCGCGGGCAACACGGTCGTCATCATCGAGCACAACCTGGACGTGGTGGCCGAAGCCGACTGGGTCATCGACCTGGGCCCCGAGGGCGGTGACGGTGGCGGCCGGATCGTTGCCCAGGGCGCCCCCGAGGCCGTCGCCCGTCTGCGCAAAGGCTCCCACACAGCCAGGGTTCTGGCCCGTTTTCTGAGAGACCGCCGCCCAAACTAATCAGGATCAGCCCGCGCCAGCCGGGAGTCCGTGACGGAGATGCTGCAACCCGCCGCAGCCACCCCCTTGCGCGCACACCCCCTCCGGTAACTGCGCCCCCTGCCCCATTGAAAGGGGGTGACAATTATTGACATTGACAAGCGGTACGGAAGCGCCGATTCTGATAAATAGGCCGCCAGGGCGGTCCTGTTTACACGGGCCGGGTGCTCAAAGCCGCACACCGGCCACAAGGTATAGGAGGGATGAACCCGGATCCATCAGGCAAAATCCGGGTTCGAAGAAACAGCGACACAAGACAACGTCCTTTGCTCAGAGCAAACCTCGGGAAACCGTGGGACGCAGAGCTTCGGGGCTGAGGGAGAAGTCGGGCGCCAGGAGCCCGCTCCCGATGCCTGCCGGGCCGCCAAAGGAATCACTTTTGGCGGCCTTCCCTTTTTGGAGAGGCGCCGGAACAGGGAGTCAGATAAGGAGAGGGCATGATGCATCAAGAGTTCCTGAATCGCTTTGGCCGGGTCTGGGTTTTTACTTTTCTTTGTATGGTTTGCGCCGGATTTTCCGCTTCGGCAGCGCCGCAGGAGACCGACATCCGGGTCACGGGGGAAGTGACCGTTCTCTATGCGGATGACTTTGAAGGAAAGCGAAGCGAGCTGCTCTATCGCCTCAAAGAACGGCACGGCCAGCGAACCTTCGACCTGCGTGTCCCCGAAAAACTGAGAAAGAAGCTCAAGACCGGCGCGGTCGTCTCCGTTCGGGGCCGGGCCAGGGGGCGTGAACTGTCGCTTGCGGCCAACGGCACCGAGGCGGTGGAGACCATACAGCCCGCAGCGGTCCCCGTGGCCGGAGAACAGCGAACCGTCATACTGGTGGCCGACTTTCTCGACGCCGGCGTCTCCTGCTCCGTCGATACCATCCGGGATCTCATGTTTACGGACCCGGGCGATCTCTCGGTGGACGATTTCTACCAGGAGACCTCCCTCGGAGAGGTAACGCTGGGAGGGGAGGTGGCCGGCCCCTACACCATTGATTACCGAAGCACCGGGGCCTGCGACCCGCAGGCGTGGGCAACCGCCGTGGAAGCCAAGGCACAGCTCGACGGCGTGGACCTTGGCGCTTATGACCGCAGGCTCTATGTACTGCCCAGGGCAAACCCCTGCGGCTGGGCGGGCCTGGGCACGGTGGGCGGCAGGCCCAGTCGGGCCTGGGTTTTGACCTGCGGCGTCCAGGATGTCTACGCCCATGAACTCGGGCACAATCTGGGAATGCACCACGCCGCCACCGAAAGCAATGAGTACGGCGACACCTCCGACGTCATGGGGTACGGCGGCTACGGCTTACGCCAGGTGAATGCACCCCACCAGGAACAGATGGGATGGCGCACGGCCGAACAGATTCTCTCCGTGACGTCCGGCGGGCTTTATGAAATAGCACCGCTGGAGTTCTACGGGGCCGAAACCACCCTGCCGCAAATCCTGACCATCGAAAAACCGGACACGGGCGACCGCTACTACCTCTCATACCGGCAGCCCCTCGGGTTCGATGCCAACCTGAACGCCACTTACCTAGAACGCCTGAACATTCATCGATATGACGGAAACGGAAGCCGCACCTATCTGCTGCGTACCCTGGCGGACGGCGAGCGTTTCGTCGATGCCGCCAACGGCGTCACCATCACCCAGGAGAGCCATGCCGATCAGTCCGTCACCGTCGCCATACAGCTCGACGGCACGCCGCCCGTCTGTATGCCGGATGCACCGTCGTTGAACGTCAACCCGGGAAGCCTATCCGGCCAGGCGGGAGAGACATTGGAATATACTGTCTCGGTCACGAATACGGACAGCGCCGAATGCGCGCCATCCGATTTTTCTCTGAGCGCGACCCTGCCGGGAGGCTGGACCGGCTCCGTCTCGCCGGAAGCCCTGACACTTTCTCCCGGCCAGAGGGGCTCCGCGACCCTCAGGGTGTCGTCGCCGTCGGGAGCAAGCCCCGCGAGCTACCAGATCGGCCTTCAGATCGCCGACCCCTTGGAGACGCGCCACGGGGCTGCGGCTGCGGCCACCTGCACCCTCACGGCCGGACCCGGAAACTGTCAGCTCAGTACGGTCGCCGATGTGCAGGTCAACGGGCAGGACTGTCCGCTCTCAATGAGCGCGGGCTCGCCCGTGAGCTTCACCCTGGGTGTCACCGCGGGTGAGTTGTCCGGAACACACTGCGACTGGTGGGCGGTCTTGGTGACGCCCTTCGGCAACTTCTGGTTCGGGCCGCGCGGATGGGTGCGCTCGAACACACCCGTTATCCTAGCACAGCTGCCGCTCATGGACCTGCAGCCTGTCACGCTGTTTCGTGCGCCACTGCCCGCTGGCAGTTATCGACTGATTTTCGTGCTGGACAATAAAGCAAACGGGGTCCTGGACCGGGTCAGCTGGTATGACTCTGTTACGGTGACCGTACAATAGCAGCTCCCACCGTAAAACCCGGGGCGGGTCCTGCAGATGGGGGGCCGCGCCGGGCTTGGGTGGGGAAATGCCTCGTCATCCGCAAGCGTCAGCTGGCGGGGTCCATCTCCCCACCAGCATCCGGGCGTCAAGAACACCAAAGCAAATAGAGACAGTTCATCATAAAATTACCCCCGCTGGTCTTCATCCACAGGGTGCATTCTACGTGATAACCAGGATGCAGATACAGGGGCGCCATGACGCTGCGGCGCCTGTCGTTCTATTCCGGGCAACAGGTTCCGTCAAGCCCGGCCCACGCTAAAAGGTCTTCTTCTCCCCCGGCACCATGACGATCAGATTTACCGGGAAGTCCCCCAGTGCCTGCTTAAGCGCCTCGGGCGTCCCCTTCAACGGCGGAAAGGTCCCGAAGTGCATGGGCACGACACGCTTCGTCTTGAGCAGGGTCTTCACCGCATAGGCCGCATGGGCCGGGTCCATGGTAAAGTGACCACCGATGGGAAGCAGGGCCAGGTCCGGCTGGTAGTACTCCCCAATGAACTTCATGTCGCCGAAGACCCCCGTGTCACCGGCATGGTAGACCTTGTACCCATTTTCCAACTCAATGATGTAACCCGCGGGCTCTCCGCCCGGATAGATCCGTCTTTCACCGGATCCGGGGTCCTTGTGGACCACCTCCGAGCTGTGTTCAGCATGCACCATGGTGATCGTAATCCCTTCCAGCGGCTGGATGGGGCCGCTTTTGTTAAAGCGAATCAGCTGCTTCTGAGGCACAATGCCGAGAATCGCAAAGGTCTGCCCCATATCGGCGTTCAGACCGACCTTCGCCCCGGTCATGGCCGCGATCTTTGCCGTATCGCCGATGTGGTCCCCATGACCGTGGGTCAGAAGAATCAGATCCACTCTGCCGATCTTGCTCAACGGCTTCAGATCCGGGGGCGTCTTGGGATTGCCGGTGATGAAGGGATCGATCAGGATGATCTTATTCCCGGGCGTTGTCATTCTGAAGGCCGACTGACCGTACCACTGCAGTTCCCACGCAGCGGCGCTCTGCACCAAGGCCGAGGCGAGAAGAAACGGAACGACCGCGGCCGCCAACCTCTTGAAAGGCATCTTCATGGGTCACTCCTTCAATGAACTTGTCACATAACGCGCCGGCAGAAAAAGAGCCGACGACAAACCCGTAAAGCCCGAGGGCCGGGATTGCCGTCCAGCAGAAACGGATCCGCTGCCGGGCAACTGCACCGCATATAGCACATAACATATCGAGTCGGGCGCCGACGGTCAATCGCGACACCGAAACCAGGAGGCCGCCCCGGTCATTCTGGAGGGAACGCCCCGCAGGGGTGAGATTGAGCGCTGGAATCTGCCGACCGCATGCGGAGCGACTACGGCAGATACCTGCCGATGGTCTGTGCCACCGCCTCAGCGCAGGCCCGCTCCCCGGCACAACTCAGGTGGAGTTGGTCCTCCGCCAGATACTCCTCGGCGTGATCCAGCACGAGTTGGTGCAGATCGTTGACGGCAATGCCGTGTGCAGCCATCAGCTCCGATGCAGTCTGATTATATTGTTCGATTTCGCCATTTCGCCAGGACCACTGGTTCTCCCGGAAAGGACGGGCCGGGTGAACGGGCGTGGTCGAGGCCCAGACGACATGGGGGGTCAGCGTTTGCAATACACCCAGAATGGACTGCAGATTCTCCTGATAGAGGTCTATCGGGAACTGAACGGGATCCCGCTCCGGGTTGTGGCCCACGTCGTGAATCCCGTTGTTCCAGTGAACGATATCGGGGCGGCCCAATTCGCGGATCCAGCTATCCAGCCCATGCAGGGTGTAAAGGCTGTACTGACCGTTCTCTGCCGGACCGACGACCTCCGCCCGCCCAGCCAGGAGGCGGCGCACATGGGGCTCATAGCTTTTCCGAATGGAGTCGCCCAGCAGCAAAACTCTCGGCAGATCACTCATGCAATTTCCGGATGAACTCCCGGCAGTCCCAACGGTTTCTCCCAGCCGCCCCCGTAGACGAACCCGGAGAGCGGTTTCCGCTCGCGAGCCTGTAGTTCCCGATCGCGAAGATCCTCCGGCAGCTGCGCCGGATCTCCCAGATACCCCAGGGCGATGGCGGCCACCGGCTTGTGGGTTTCGGGAATCTCAAAGACCTCCCGCGCCTGCGCTCGATCGAACCCCGCCATCTGATGCACATAGAGCCCCATGGCGGTGGCCTGCACGAGGAGGGTGCCCACGGCCAGACCGACATCATGGAAGGCATAGCGGTTCGGCTTGTTGTTGCGGGCAAAGTGGAGCCTGGCCACACTCAGCATCAATACCGGCGCCGAGACGGCCCATCGCCGGTTCGCCTCGACGAGACACTTTAGCAGGCGGTCGTAGGCGGGGGCGTCTTCTTTCGTGACCACCAGGAAACTCCAGGGCTGCTCATTGAAGCACGACGGCGCCCAACGGGCCGCTTCCAGCAGGGAGAGAAGTTTCTCCGGCTCCACCCGACGGTCCGAGAAAGCACGGGGACTCCAGCGTCGGGCCAGCAATTCTTCTATGGGGTACTCCGTGATCGTTCTTTTGTCCACCACCTGTGCCTCCCTTCCCGCCGGCACCTCCGATCCTCTGCGGCGCGGCACCGGCTCATTCATCTCAAGAAAATAAACGGTGACTTAACGCATGCAAGCCCAGCCGGTGCGCCGGCAAAGCGCGTCGTCCCGTCCGCCGACAACCGGCTCCCTGGCCACCACCACTATACAGAGAAGCCACATAAGACGCAATCGCAGATCCCGCCGGAACTCTCAAACCATCGTCTAAGAAAGCTAAAGAGGCTTGACCTGTGGGGCAACATGAAATATCGTAATAGGTAATTAGACTTCAAATATCGTCAGAAGATGCAGGAAGCACCCATGAAGTCCTTGAACGAGATTGTCCGGCAGTTTCTGCAACGCCTCGAACAGGAACGGAACCCGCCCCTGACCGACACCGATCATGTGGCCATTTCGGCCGGCCTGCTACAGGTTTCAGAATTTCGTTTCTTTCAGGTGGCCTATGCGGACTGGTATGGGCGGGAAATCTCGACCCCCTCTCTGGAGCCCATTTTTACCCGATATATGTTTGACAACGTCGTGCCCCACTGGGTGCGGCACCTGACCCGCATTGTCCTTTCCCGATCCGAAGAGGGCACTCTTGATCCTCGGGATTTCAACATCCGGCTGCCCAAGTGCGACCCCGACCAGCAGGCCTGGGGCTGGCATTACATCATTACCCTGGCCCTGGTCCTGGGGGTTTTTCTCGTGCTGATATCAAACTTCGAGCCCTACTGATCGGATCCCTCCATCCAGAGACAAGCAGAGTCACGGCAAGGCGTTCCCTTCCGGAGCCACTTGCAAGGACCACCACGGCTTGAAGACCCTGCAATCTGAAGGCCCCTTTGGCATCTCTCAGTTCGACAGCGAGGCCGCCTCTTTTTCCCCGGCGTGAGCCCTGTCGATCGATGTAGCTGCAGCGTTTCCCCGTCAGACGTTCTTCGATTCGGCCTTTTGTTTCACCTGCTCAGCAAACCGGGCCGCATCGATGACATGGCGTTCGTGGGTCCCCTGGCTGATCCGGTCGATACCGTCATGGGCCTCGACCTCAAAGAGCAGCCGCCGCCCATCGACTTCGGTCAGCTTCACGCGCACGCTCACCTCCAGGCCCGGCGGTGTCGCTGCGGTGTGATCCACCTGAATCCGGGTGCCGACGCTCTGCTCCCGCGGCCAGTCCAGATGGGGGTTCACGGCCTGGATGCAGGTCCACTCGAGCAAGCCGACCAGGAATCCGGTGGCCAAGACCTTCGGCATCTCCTGGAATTCCGGCGACTCGGGGTAGAGAGCCGGCACCGTTTTGCTGTCGGGCACCCGATACCGAAAGGCATATTCGAGGCCGGGCTTCAAAGAGTCTTTCATCGCGTCTTCTCCTGTCATTGTCCATCGACCGGCACCGGTGCCGCATCGTCTCTTCCGAGAAACACCGTCTTGAAACCGTCGGCCGATCTGCGGAGGCTGTGCGAACTCGGCCCGATATTGCAAAAGTAAAGGCATGCAATATCCGGGTTAGTATCCCATCTTGTCGACCCGGACCTTTCCCCGGAAGACCCGGTAGACGATGACCGTATAGAGAAAGACAAAAG
>CALZGC010000059.1 GCA_945786985.1 uncultured Nitrospirota bacterium
GATAAGAACCAGTGGAAAAAAAGGGACAGGCACCTTCGGAGCCAGTCCCCATTCTTCAACTACGCCGTGGCATTTTTGGCCCGGCTTCGCTCAAGAGCTCTTGTCACGGCGAAGCGATTTGCGAAGCCGGATCGGCGCGGCATTTGCATCCCGGGAAGACAGAAGACCGTGGCATTTGCCCGCCTTCGCAGGACTGCTTCGGCGCGGCATTTTTGAAACAGAAAAAAGGGACAGGCACCTTCAGAGCCAGTCCCCATTTTCCATTTCAAAAATGGTGGAGGTGATCGGGATCGAACCGACGACCTCAGCATTGCGAACGCTGCGCTCTCCCAACTGAGCTACACCCCCACGCGAAAGCGGATGACAGTGGACAGTAGACGGTGGACTGTGAAAGAACAAATACTAAAAACGATACAGCAAACAGAATCAAAGAACCGGCATACAGAAGCCAGCATACAGTAAACAGAAAAGGCGGGAATGTCAACCCCGTTAGAAAACCCCATTAGAAAATTGTCCGGAAGATTGTCGTCACCGTGGAATGAAATAACCCCGTTCTTCACTGTTTGGCATTTAACGAGAATATTGCCGTGATTTTCTAACGGGGCTCCATCTCCTCAAGAATCGCTTCGACAGCCTTGGCGGGGTCGGGCGCGTTCAGGATGGGACGGCCGATGACGAGGTAGTCCGCGCCCTGCTCCAGGGCCCAGTGGGGGGTGGCGATGCGGCTCTGGTCGTCGACGGGGGTGCCGGTGGGGCGAATGCCGGGGGTGACGATGAGGAAATCCTCGCCACAGGTTCTTCGGATCGCGCCGATCTCCCGGGCGGAGGCGACGACGCCGTCGAGCCCGTCCTTGGCCGCCATGGAGGCGAAGTGCGCCACCTGTTCGGGGATCGTACGCGTGACCCCGAGGTCGTTCCGGAGGGTCTCCTCGCAGATGCTGGTCAGCAGGGTCACCCCGATGATGTAGGGCCGTACAAGCCCCTCTTGTTCACAGACCTCGCCGACCATCTCCAGGCATCGTCGGATCATGGTCTCCCCGCCGGAGAGGTGCACATTGAACATGAAGACGCCCAGGCGCGCGGCTTCGATGCCCGCCTTGGCAACGGTGGTGGGTATGTCATGGAATTTGAGATCGAGAAAGACCCGGCCCCCCAGATCGTGAATTTTCTGCACAATGGCGGGGCCGCATTTGGTAAAGAGCTGGCTGCCTACTTTAAAGGTACGAACCTGTGCGGACAAGACCTGAACAACTTCAACGGCTGCGGCCTCGGTGTCGACATCGAGCGCGACGATCAGCCGGTCGCGCACAGACGGCTCCTGTTTCTTCTTCACGTTGCTCTCCCCCTTTTGTTCTGACTTTCTAGCCCGGCTAGCCCGGATATTGCATGGGTGATCGTCATGAGAGGCCGTAGAGGCGCCACAGGCAAGGCACAGAAGATTTTCTGGCTGAAGACATATTGAAATGAAATATTTCGAAGTCAGAAAATTTTCTGTAACGCCGCATGTGGTAGCCTAGACGGTCTCATAATAGATTTACTCATGCAATGTCCGGGCTACTGCAGAAACTGCATCTCCTTCAGCGCGGCCAGCACCTGCCGCTCCTCCTCGGGCCCGAGGTTGTTGCGCACGGCGAAGAGCTGGAAGTAGAGCAGCTCTTTCAGCCCTCGCATCAGGATCGACTCCCGCTCCGCCGGCAGGTATTCGGCCACATTGGCCAGAAGCGGCCTTGGATCGAGCGAGCCGTCGCCTTCAAGGGAGACGTTTTCAAAGACGATGTCCTGCCCGTGATCGATCCCCCGGAAGAAGGCGCCGAGAATCACATGAACACGATCGCCCACGGCGGTGCGGACGAATTCGCTGATGAGACGGAAGATCATGTTGCACTGCTCGATGCGATGCATCAGCCGGTTCGAATCTTCGGTCTCCAATGCCTCGCCGGGCGCCCGGCCCCGGGTGCACCGGATCAGCCCCGCGGCCTGCAACCGAAAGAGGATCCCCTTCGTCTCCTCCGGCGGCAAGGTGCTTCTTTGGCAACACGCATCTACAGTCATGCCGTTTTCGACGCAGGAGAGGACCTCCCGCTCCACCCGCTCCAGGTGGACCGCGTCCAGCCCATCGCCACCGACAACCATCCGGTGCAGGATCCAGGCGTCCTCCGGGAGGTGGCGCCGGTATATGGTTTTATCCCGGACCCGCCGGATGCCGTCGAGGATGAGATTCGAAATGGAGACGCGGAGCTTGATCCGCTCCTCGGTCGGCAGGTCCCCCTCGAGAAATTCGAAATAGGCGCCGTCCCACTCGAAGAGGCTGTAGACAATCAACTCCACCTGTGCGCAGACCAACCGCCAGAGTTCCTCCGGCGAGAGGACGCCCAGTTCCACCAGCGCACGCCCCTGGCGCTTGCCCGGCTCGATTCTGAAGGCCGATTCGTGATACTCGGCCTCGGTGATCTTGCCGTGCTGCAGAAGAATATCCCCGAGCCGCTCCTCGGGAAGCGATGAGGCGGCAAAGACGATCTCCCCGTTTTCGAAGTAGACCTTCTTGGTCACCCGGTCGCGCTTGAGAATGAGGACCCCTGTTTTGCGGGACATGGAGAGAAAGAGGAGAATCTCCGCGAGGGGCATGGTGTCGAGATTGCCCTGGAAGGTCATCCGCTTCTCAAAGCCCTTCAGATTGTTCAGGAACCACTCTTCGACCACCGAGAGGAATTCCTCCGATATATAGCGCTGGCGAGCCAGCGGCCTGACCCGCATGGCCGATGCGTCGAGCTGTCGCAGGTGGACCACGCCGGCCTCGGTGTAGAGCAGAAACCGGTCTCCGTCCTCCAGATGCAGATCTTCCATCAGGTGAGACGGAATCTCTATGCCTTGATTCTTCGAGAGCAACACGATACTGCTTTCTGTCATGGCGAGCACTCCTCTTTCAAGGTGAAAAACCTGGTAAGACTATTCTATCACCGAAGGGTGCCGCTTGATGAGCGTAAAATATCAGAGAGGCGGATACGTGTCAAAAGAATCTACGGGAAGCTAACATACTAAAATCAAAGGCGTTTACAGGTGCGAGCGATTGCCCGAGACCGTGGCGGCGCCCTGACAGCCCTGCCAACTTGGCGGGTGTCGAAATCCCTTACAGTCTTAACTATATGTTTTAATTGAAAAAATACACTTTACGAACCCTGAATACGTTAACAGTGTAGGAGTTCCTTATAGTTTTGGCTCCCCCCACGGGGGTGGCATTTATGCACCTGGGAAAAAAAGACCAACAAATCAATGGCTTGTCTACTTTGGCACATGAATTGCAACATTGGGCCGTATACCTATAACTATGACCCAAATTGCGACACGCGGGAACGTAGGGCATAATTTATTATCTGCGAAGCCGCGCACGCGAGCGGGCTGAAAGGAAACGCTTAAATGATACGAACCATCAGGAAAAGGTCCCTGGCCGCACTGGTGCTGATCTCATTTCTGGGAACGGCCGTGGCCTCGGCCATCACCCTCAAAGGGTCCGTGCCGAATCCTCCCGCGATCGTCGACGTAAAGAGCGCCGGCGATTCC
>CALZGC010000060.1 GCA_945786985.1 uncultured Nitrospirota bacterium
CGAAATCGCAGTGAGGGCCGGAGACGTTCTGATCGGTAAGGTGAGTGTTCCCCACGGCATCCAGGCCAAAACAGAGATGAAGGTTCTGGTGACCATTACACCACCTTTTTAGAGAAGTAACAGATCCGCTGCCGGCAGAGACGTCCGAATCCGACCAAGGGCTCTTCGGAGACTCCGCGGATGGGTCTGCGGATCCGAAAAAGGGCCGCTCCGTTCTCCTTTCGGGGAGGTCGTCTCCTCCCCGTGGCGACCCCACGTGTATTCGAATTCTTTATAGGGGTATAAGTTATACTTATATTCAAAAAATGATATTTATTTTCTTGACATGAAAGGTCTGAATTGCTACGTTAAAAGCCTCCGGGGGAGATGTGAGATAGAACGGCGTTTGAATCAATACCACCTGCACCAACAGAATCCCAAGCAGGGTCTCCGCGCCATGCCTAGACGGACCCCTTATCTGGATGCTCACAGAATTATCGGCATCCCCGTACGTCGGATACTGAAGCAAATCGACCCCGTCACCTGGACAAAGAGCGGCTGGAACCGCCAGCCGATACGGCGCCATGGATAAGGATAAAATTGCCAAAGGGGTTCGGTTGATTCTGGAGGGGGTGGGAGAGGATCCGGAACGCGCCGGTTTGAAGGACACACCCAAGCGGGTCGCCGAGTTTTATGAAGAGCTTTTCGGAGGGCTGACAGCCGATCTTTCGTCAGTGATCAGACCCATTGAGGGTGAAGCCCACAAGGAAATGGTCATGGTCAAGGACATTCCCTTTTACTCGGTCTGTGAGCATCATCTCTTACCGTTTATCGGCAAGGCCCACATTGCATACATCCCGGGAGAAGGAAAGATCGTTGGATTTTCGGCGCTGACCCGGGCTCTGGAGCTTCTCGCCAGACGACCCCAGGTCCAGGAGCGGCTGACCACCCAGTTGGCCGACCTCATTGTTCGCAGCCTGGAGCCGAGAGGTGCGATGGTGGTTATTGAAGCGGAGCAGCTCTGCGTTTCCATGAGGGGGGTCAAGAAAGCCGGGGCGAAGACAGTCACCTCGGCGGTCCGGGGCATCTTTGAGGCCAATGAGAGGACCCGTAGTGAAATGCTGGAGCTGATGCGGCACGGTAAATCATAAGCTTCAAGACATGAGGAGATCTTGATTCTTCTAAAAAAGCTGTAAGAGGAGGAAAAGGAGAGTGCAACGATGATCGTACAGGAGACGAAATCCAAGGAACTGATTCTCGAGATGCTCAAAGACGTGAAGAAGATTTTCCTGGTCGGCTGCGGCGACTGCGCGACGGTCTGCGAGGCCGGCGGCGAGAATGATCTCAAGAACATTACAGAGTTTCTCGAGTCCGAAGGGAAAAAGGTGACCGGTAAGATCGTGCCGGACACCAGCTGCCATATCCCCGATGTGAAGATGGGGATGAAGAAACATGCCAAAGAGCTCGAAGACGCCGATGCCATCGGGGTGATGTCCTGCGGGGCCGGAGTGCAGTCGTTGGGGACCCTCTATGAGGAGAAGATTGTCTATCCCCTGAACAATCCACTCTTTCTGGGGAATACCGAACGTTTCGGGCAGCATGTGGAGTACTGTTCCGCCTGCGGTGAGTGCCGCATCGATCAGTTCGGGGCCATCTGCCCCGTGACCCGATGCTACAAAGGCATCCTCAACGGTCCCTGCGGCGGGGTCAACAACGGGATGTGTGAAATCGGCAACGATACACCCTGTGCCTGGGTGCTGGCCTATGAACGGCTCGAGAAGCAGAACCGCCTGGACAATCTCAAGGAGCCGGTCCAGTCGAAGAACTGGGCGGCTCACCTCAGACCGATGCGCCATTTGAATCCGTCCAACATCAAGAAGATGGAGGAGAAGGCAGCGAAGCGCGCGGCCAAGGAAGCCCAGAAGGGGAAATAACAACGCGTTCGGAATCAATCCACGAAGGGGAGCGGAGTCTATGAAAACTGTACGAGAGGCGTTTGAGGCGGGGGAGTTTATCATCACCGGGGAGTGCGGCCCCCCCAAGGGGACGGACATCAAGGAGATGCTCCACCACGCCGAGGGGATGGTGGGTTGTGTCCACGGGATCAATGTGACCGACAACCAGAGCTCGGTCATGCGGATTGCGTCCCTTCCGGTTTGCAAGATGCTGCTCGATTTAGGGCACGACCCGGTTTTTCAGATCACCGGGCGTGACCGCAACCGCCTCGCCATTCAGTCCGATCTCCTCGGTGCCCATATCCTGGGCATTCGCAACGTACTCTGCCTGACGGGCGACGGGGTGCAGGCCGGCGATCACAAGAACGCCAAGCCCGTTTTCGACATGGAGTCGGTTCAGATCCTGCAGGCCGTGGACAGCCTGAACAACGGCAAGGACATGGCGGGCAATGATTTGAAGGGGTCGACCGGTCTTTTTCCCGGCGCTGTGGTGACGCCCGAGTCCAACCCCATCGAGCCGCAGCTCATGAAGTTCGAGAAGAAGGTTGGGGCCGGCGCGAAATTCTTTCAAACCCAGGCCGTCTACGACGCCGAGAACTTCAAAAAGTTCATGAAGTATGCACGCCAGTTTGATACCAAGGTCATGGCGGGTCTGGTGCTCCTCACCTCGGCGGGCATGGCCAATTACATGAACAAGTTCGTCCCGGGCGTCACCGTGCCCCAGAACCTTATCGACCGGATGAAGGAAGCGGGCAAGGAAAAGGCCATCGATACGGGCATCGACATCATGTGCGAATTCATCAACGAGACCAAGGACTCCTGCGACGGTGTGCATATTATGGCCATCGGCAAGGAGGAGCTGGTGCCGGAAATCGTGAAGCGGGCAGGACTCGCATAGATAAATAGAAGATCAGAATAAATCAAGGATCAAAGATTAAAGATCATAATTGTGGTACTCGGAGATCATATTAGTTAAGAGATAAGAGAGATCAAAGATCAAAGATAACAAAAGATCGAAGATCAAGAATAGACGATCAAGGTGGTGGTACTAGATTGAACTAGATAAATCTAACTTCCTCATTTTTGATCTTTAATCTTTAATTTTTGATTTGCTCCGAAAGGAGAATGCTGTGCCCCGCACCACCATCACCGATCTTCAGAAGAGAAAGGCCGACGGAAAAAAGATTACCATGCTGACGGCCTACGACTTTCCCTTCGCTGCCTTGGTGGATCAGGCCGGCATCGACATGATTCTGGTCGGGGACTCCCTCGGGGTGGTCGTCCAGGGCAGGGAAAACACGCTCCCGGTGACCATGGACGAGATGGTCTATCACACCGAGATGGTCGTCCGGGCCTCTCGGAATGCCTTCGTGGTGGGCGACATGCCCTTCATGTCCTATCAGGCGAGCCGGGAGGAAGCGGTGTTCAACGCCGGGCGCTTCCTGAAAGAGAGCGGAGCCCAATCGGTGAAGCTGGAAGGGGGGGCCGCGGTCCGCGCAACGATCGAGGCCATTTCAGCGGCGGACATTCCGGTGATGGCCCACATCGGCCTGACCCCGCAGTCGGTGCACAAGATGGGCGGCTTCAAGGTCCAGAAGGAAATGGACCGCCTGCTGCAGGATGCCAGATCCGTTGAGGAGGCGGGCGCTTTCTCGGTCGTGCTCGAATGCGTTCCCGGCGACATTGCCAAGCGCATCACCGAAGAGATCAACATCCCGACCATCGGAATTGGTGCCGGCGTCGACTGTGACGGCCAGGTTCTGGTGCTCCACGATCTGCTCGGTCTCTTCGACCGGTTCGTTCCGAAGTTCATTAAGCGATACGCCCAACTGAGCGAAACCGCGCTGGCCGCGCTGCAGCAGTACAAGGAAGAAGTGGAAAAAGGGGAATTCCCCGGGGCCGAGCACACCTTTCGCTGATCCCGATTCGGCCCAGGTGTTTGCCGCCGAATTGAGCCATAGAAGCATCAGAAGCATCGCTGGGTTATTCTCAACGGGGGGAATACGATGGGACACACCAAGCTTCACGTCGAGTTGCTCCGGTACACACCGCGCCCCGAAGAGGTCGTGGCCATGGGTGCCAAGCTCTGCTATTCCCCGGCCAACATCAATGATCTCAAAGACGGGATCGAAAGCAAGGATCAGGCGGGCTTTGTGGACAAGCTGGTGTCCATGGGCCACATGTCCCCCGTGGAACATGTCTCGTTCAGCTTCGGGGTGGAGGGGATCTCCCGGGCCTGCTCCCACCAGATCGTCCGGCATCGTGTCGCCTCCTACTCCCAGCAGAGCCAGCGTTACGTGGGGGAGCAGACGGCCAAACATGAGGGGGGCATCTTTGACTTCGTCATTCCCCCAACGGTGGTCGACGCGGGAAAAGGGAAGTGGTTTGAAGAGAAGATGGCGGTCATTCAAGAGTGGTACGACGAGCTCAACACGGCCCTCGGTGATCTGGGCGAGAAGACTCAGGAGGATGCCCGTTTCCTCCTGCCCAATGCGGCTGAGACCAAGATCGTGATCACCATGAATGCCCGGGAACTGCTCCACTTCTTCCGGGTGCGTTGCTGCAACCGGGCGCAGTGGGAAATCCGCTTCATGGCCGAAGAGATGCTGCGCAAAGTCAAGGAAGCGGCGCCCAAGCTCTTCACCAATGCGGGCCCGGGCTGTGTCAACGCCAAGTGTCCGGAAGGGAAGATGACCTGCGGGAAGCAGGATGAAGTTAGAGAAAAATTCCTGAGCATGTGATGATTGCGTCGCAAATACCGCATCTGCGGCGTTGCGAGGGTTCTCGGCTTCACTGCGGCGTACGACAGTACGC
This sequence comes from uncultured Nitrospirota bacterium, assembly GCA_945786985.1. Lineage (GTDB taxonomy): Bacteria > CG2-30-53-67 > CG2-30-53-67 > CG2-30-53-67 > CG2-30-53-67 > CALZGC01. Next base: position 4,749 of record CALZGC010000060.1, read on the forward strand.
CTCATTCGCCAAAAACCTCGCGCCTTGCATCTGCAGCATTTGCGACGCAATCATCGAGCCGCGGTGTTCACTTGAATAATTAGGAGAAATTCGATTTTGGTGCAAATGATTCAGATCCAAGGCGCAAGGAGTTCGAGGAGTGAGGCGTACCCTGTCGTACGCCGCAGCGACTTCGGACTCCGAAGCAACGCAGGAGATGGATTGTTTGCGCCGGAATCGTGGTAAGGAAATGGCGTTTAATATTGCAGTCGCCGGCAAAGGCGGCGTTGGAAAAACAAGCCTGACGGGTCTTCTGATCCGTTACATGATCAATAACGGCATGACGCCGGTCATGGCGATCGACGCGGATGCCAACGCGAATCTTCATGAAGTCCTCGGCGTGGCGGTGGAGAGCACCATCGGAGACCTCCGGGAGGAGCTTCTGGGCCGGGACGGCGCCCAGCCGGGGGGGATGCCGAAGGAGACTTACTTTGAGATGATGCTCCACCAGCTGGTCGCCGAGTGTCCGGGATTTGACCTGCTGGTCATGGGCCGGCCTGAGGGGCCCGGTTGCTACTGTTTTGTGAACAACCTGATCCGGAAATATTCGGATGAGCTATCGACCAAATATCCTTATATTGTCACCGACAACGAGGCGGGCCTGGAACATATGAGCCGACGCACCACGCAGAACACCGATCTGCTCTTTGTGGTCAGCGATCCGTCCCAGCGGGGGATCCGAACGGCCAAGCGGGTTCTGGACTTGGCCGCAGAGCTCAAGCTGGACATCAAGAAGACCGCTCTGATTCTGAATCGTGTGGACGGGGAGCCGGCGCCGGCGCTGCTGAACCTCATTGAAGAAGAGGGGATGGTGCTGGCCGGATGGGTTCCGGCCGACCCGGGGATCACCGACTATGATCTCCGGGGGGAACCCGTGCTTCAGCTTCCCGACGATTCGCCGGCGGTGGTCGCGTTTGAGGAGATCCTCAAGACGCTGGGCATCTCGCCGGGCGTGGCTGCCGGATAGTGCGGCAGGAGGATGCCATGGGTCGCCGAAAGGTTGCCATCATTGGTGCCGGGGTTGTGGGAACGGCGATAGGTGCACTGCTTCATCGCAAGGGATTTCCCATTGCCGCGGTGGCGTCGCGGAGTCTCGCGTCCGCCGAGAAGGCGGTACACTATATCGGCGATGGCAAGGCCATGGCCGATCCGGCGGCGGCCGCAGCGACAGCTGAGCTGGTTTTCATCACGACGCCGGACGGGGCCATTGCCGAGGTTTGCAACGATATTGCGGCCCAGCGGCAGTTCTCCGAGGGAAGCGTAGTCCTGCACTGCTGCGGGGCCGACTCGGCCGAGCTGATCGCAGCCGCCCGGGACTGCGGGGCGAAGGTGCTGTCGATCCATCCGCTGCAGACCATGGCCGACACTGATCAGGCGGTGGCCAATTTGCCCGGCTCTTTCTTCGCCCTCGACGGGGATGCCGAGGCCATCGACGCCGGCAAGGAAATTATCGCCGCGTTGGGTGGCACCGTGATGGTCATACCCTCCGGCGGGAAGATGCTCTACCACGCGGCCGCGGTGGTGGCCTGCAACTATTTTGTGGCCCTCGTCTTCCAGGCGCTGCGGATGCTGGAGGCCGTTGATATCCCGAAGGAGACCGGTCTGGCAGCCCTGCTTCCTTTGCTGCAGGGAACCGTTCGGAACCTGGAGCGGGTCGGCATTCCCCGGGCCCTCACGGGACCGATCGAACGGGGCGACCTCAAGACCATCGAAGGTCACCTCGCCGCCTTCGACGGTTTCATGCCCGAAGGGAAGGCGATCTACTGCGAGATGGGAAAGATCGCCGTGGACGTGGCAGAGGCGAAAGGCAGCATCGACATACAGACCAAGAACAAACTTTTAGAAGTTTTGGATGAAGGATAATGGATTTTAAGAATGGATCATTATCATATGGGCTTCGAATTGGAAACGAGTAATTTTTCGCAAGGTCAAGGAAATCAGGGGATTGTGCGGAGGCGTACTCTGTTGTACGTCGCACAAGCAATCCCGCCGATTGACGCTGAGATTGCGGAAAAGGGCCGTTTCCGCACAACGTGAAGGAGGAGGAGGAAAATATGTTGCTGATCGGCGAGCGCATCAATGTGATTACCAAGGCCCAGCGGGAGGCGATGCAGAATCGAGACCCCAAACCGATCCAGGAAATTGCCAAGGCTCAGGTGGATGCCGGCGCCAACATGCTCGACATCAACATTGGGCCGGCCGAAGACGACGGTCCCGAGGTGATGGACTGGATCGTCAAGACGGTCCAGGAAGTTGCTCAGGTGCCGCTCTGTTTGGATACCACGAATCTCGACGCAATTCGCGCCGGGCTCAAGGCCCACAATAATGAATGGGGCCGCGCCATGATCAACTCCACCTCCGGTGAGACCGAACGGCTGAATAGCTTTATGCCCGTGGCCGCGGAATTCCAGTGTGATATTATCGGCCTCTGCCTCACCGGCTCAGGCCTGCCGGCCGATGCTAATGAGCGTGCTGCCATTGCTGTGGACATTATGGGCAAGGCCATGGAAGTGGGCCTCCCCGTGGAGAATATACACCTCGACCCCCTGGTACTGATGCTCAACGGGAATCAGGACCAGGCCCTGCAGTGCATACAAGCTGTTGAGATGTTTCAGGCCTTGAATGACCCCCCCATGAAGACGGTGGTGGGACTTTCGAACATTGCGAATACGGCTCCCGCGAAAATGAAGGGGATCCTGACGGCTGTCTTTTACAAGATGCTGGTGGATGCGGGGTTGACAGGGGCTATTATTGACACGCTCGAAAAGGAGTTTATGGAAGTGGTGCGAACCAATGATCCGACGTCGATCTATCCGGCCGAGCATGTGGAAAAGACGATGAGAGTCATGCGTGGTGAGATCATGTATGCACATTCGTATTTGGATATATAAAAGCGAAGGGGTCAAGCCCCGTTAGAAGTTTCACTAGGAAAGAGAATAGAACACTTGAAGCTGGAATTATACATTCTGCGAGACTTCTAAACGGGGCAAGGGGCCAAGGATTCAAGGGGTCGAGTGAAATACTATAACAGTGCGAAAAGGCATTACGAGCAGACACTTGACCCCAAGATGCTTTATTGTTGTAGCCGTCGCAGACGGCAAAGATTAAGAAAAGCGGGGCACGCGAAGTGTAACCCTTTCTGTTGAGAAGGAGATTGCGATGGCGGTTGAAATCTTGAAGGAGAATTACACGGGGAAGGTCATCACGGTGGAGGTCGGCACCGGCGACAAGGCCGTGAAAGTGGGCGGTGCGAGCGCCCTGCCGTTTCATACCTTCGAGGGCGATGCGGGCCATCGGCCCCTGATCGCCTACGAGGTGCTCGACGCGCTCCCCGAGGATCCGCCCGATGCGCTGCAGGCTGAGCTCGGTGCGGTGTGGGATGATCCTGTCAAGTGGGCGCTGTACTGCCAAAACGACCTGAAAGCCCGAGCAGTGGCGCTGCGTCTGGTCAGCACCGATCCCGACGGGCAGGACGCGAGCCCCGAGTCGGCTGCTGAGACAGTCAAGAAAGTCCTCGATGCCATTGACGTTCCGCTGATTATTTTGGGCTGCTTCAAGGAAGCCAAGGACGGCCCGGTGCTGAAGGCGGCCGCCGACGCGGCCCGCGGGCGCAACTGCCTCATCGGGAAAGCCCAGGAGGAGAACTACAAGACCATCGCCGCCGCGGCCACCTCCAACGGGCACAAGCTGATCGCCTTTTCCAATCTCGATTTCAACCTGGCCAAGCAGATCAATATCCTCCTCAGCCAGGCCGATTTCGATATCAACAATGTGCTCGTCGATCCGACGGCCAGTGCCCTCGGATATGGGCTGGAGTACACCTACTCCGTGATCGAGCGTATCCGGGCGGCCGGTCTGGTACAGAATGACGCCATGATGCAGCCCCCTATGTTTCTCGACCTGGCAGCGGTGGTCTGGAAGATCAAGGAGGTCAAGGCATCGGAGGAGGATCTGCCCGAGTGGGGAGACCGCAGCGAACGGAGCATCCACTGGGAAGCGTCGACGGCTATCAGTATGCTCATGGCAGGCGCCGAGATCCTGGTCATGGCGTCGCCCCGAGCGGTGCAGGCCGTGGAGCAGACCCTCGATCAGTTGATGGGATAGTAACTCAGAGGGGCCGAGCCCCGTTAGAAGTTCCACGAGGAAAGAGAATTGGGCACTAGACGCAAGGAATTATACATACGGCGAGACTTCTAAACGGAGCGAGGGGCCGGGGGGTCAAGGGGTCAAGTGAAATGCAAAGACATATCGTTGGAAACCGAACGCTTGAATCCTTGATCCCTAGAATGCTTTTGCCAAGTAACTTTAAAGTTGTGAAAAATCAATAGGAGAATCTCATGGCCCTGAGCGGAATAGAAATTTTCAAACATCTGCCGAAGACGAACTGCAAAGATTGTGGGTTTCCAACCTGTCTGGCTTTTGCCATGAAGTTGGCGGCCAAACAGGCGTCTCTGGAGGATTGCCCCCACGCTTCGGAAGAAGCAAAGGCCTTCCTGGGGGCTGCATCGGCACCGCCGGTCCGCAAAGTGGTCATCGGCGCCGGAGAGGCGGCCTGCACCCTGGGTGAAGAGACCGTCATGTTCCGGCACGACAAGAAATTCGTCAACCCTTGTGCGTATGCCATTGAGCTGGCGGACAACGACCCGGGTCTCGACCAGAAGATCAAGCAAATTGCCGACTTCAAAGTCGACCGGGTCGGCGAAGACTACGGCGTGAACTTGATCGCCGTCCGGGACGCCTCCGGGGACGGGGCGACGTTCACTGCGGCCGTGAAGAAAGTGGTTGAGGGGGCCCCTTCGGTGGGCATCGTGCTGGCCAGCGAGAAGCCCGAGATCCTGCAGGCCGGCCTGGGCGCCGCCGACGGTAAGCGGCCGCTCGTTCAGGGGGCCACCCCCGAGAACATCGATCAACTCCTGCCTGCCGTCAAGGACAAGGCGGTGCTCGTCGTCAGCGCAAGCAACCTCGACACGCTGGCGGAACTCGCCGAAAAGGCTGTCGGCGCCGGTGTCAACGACCTGATCCTGGATCCGCTGCCCGCCAATGCCCGGGAGGCCGTGGAGCGGTTCACGATTATACGCCGGCTGGCAATCAAGAAAAACTTCAAGCCCTTTGGCTACCCCACCTTCATGGATGCCCGGCACGACGACCCCCAGGTTGAAGGCGCCCTGGCCACGGTGGGAACCATGAAGTACGCATCAGTGATTGTTCTGAGCGAACTGCGTGCCTGGGAGATGCTGGGTCTTCTGACGGGACGCCTCAACATCTACACCGATCCGCAAAAGCCGATGCAGGTGGACCAGAAGGTGTACGAGATCGGTAACGTCAACGGCGACTCGCCGTTGATCGTGACCACCAACTTTGCGCTGACTTACTTCATCGTTGCCGGTGAGATCGAAAACAGCAAGGTGGCGACGCGGCTGGCCGTTCAGGACGTGGAGGGCCTCTCGGTGCTGACCGCGTGGGCGGCGGGTAAATTCACGGCCAGCAAGATTGCCGAGTTCATCAAGGAATCGGGTGTCGAGTCCAAGATCAACCGGAAAGAAATCATCCTTCCCGGTTACGTCTCCGTGCTGTCGGGGGCCCTGGAGGACAAGCTGGGCGGCGGCTGGAAGGTGGTGGTCGGTCCCCGGGAGGCCAACCAGATCCCGCAGTTCCTGAAGGCCCGCGCATCCTAGCCTGGAGATTGCGTGGCTGATCTGTGATGCGAACAACGCCTCGCTCCAAGGGGGAGGGGGGGTTGATCATAAAGAAGAAGCTGTATGTTCCTGTTTAACCATTTTGATTCAGGAGGTTCCTAAGATGTCCAAGATTATTGCTTCGGCGGCTATTCGCGCGTCGCATGAGATTGTGGAGAAAGTTGAAAAGATGTTGGAAGAGGTCATAGCGGAGAAGGGGAGCGATTTTGAATTCGAGTTCCCCGATACCGCCTACTATCTGCCTCACCTATACTGTCTCACAGGGACGGCCTGCAAAACGCTGGGCGACATGAAGAAAGCCCTCAACGAACAAGCCAAACCCCTGCTCAAGCCCGTTCCCGACGAGAGTGTTTACAAGCCCTATCTCGGTGAAACCCTGGACGCGGGCATGGCAACGCTTTTTGCCCAGGAGGTTCTCATGGCGCTCCGCTACATTAAGGGGCTGGAGCCGGTCACCGATGCCGAGATGGATCTGACCTACAACGGTTTCATTGGGGACTCCATCCTGAGGGACCTGGGCTTTCAGCTCGTGGACGGCTCCATGCCCGGCTATGTGGTTATCCTGGGCGCTGCCGAGAGTGACGAGCGGGCCGAGCAGATCGTGCGGGACCTGCAGCAGAAGAACATTCTCACCTTTCTGGCCGGGAATGTGAAGGGCAACAGTGTCACCAAACAGCTCCATCGCCGGGGCGTGGAAATGGGCTGGCCCACCCGAATCATTCCGCTCGGCCCGGATACGGAACATACCATTTATGCCCTCCACTGGGCGGCCCGCGCCGGCCTGACCTTCGGCGGACTCAAGGCGGGGGATTTTAAGATGAATCTCAAGTATTCCCTCAACCGGGTCTTCGCCTTTGCCATTGTGCTGGGGGATCTGGACGACATGAAGTGGTCCACCGGGGCCGGGGCCATCAATCAGGGCTTCCCGGCGGTCTGCGACACGAATGTTCCCGAAATTCGCCCCCGCGGTGTGTGCACCTACGAGCACGTGGTGCGGGAACTCGACCAGGAGAAGATTGTCCAGACGGCCATCGAGACACGGGGTCTCAAGATCATCGTGGAAAAACCGCCGGTTCCCGTAGCCTACGGGCCGGCCTTTGAAGGGGAGCGGATCCGCAAGGAGGACACCTTCCTCGAGTTCGGCGGCAACAAGTCCCCCGCCTTTGAGCTGGTCCGGATGGTAGAGTTGGACCAGGTGGAAGACGGCAAGATCGAAGTCATCGGTACGGAAAACGTCGACAAGTACGAGAAGGGCGGCGTCATTCCTCTCGGTGTGATCGTGGAGGTCGCCGGGCGGAAGATGCAGAAGGATTTCGAGCCCGTTCTGGAGCGCAAGATTCACGATTTCGTCAACATGCCCCAGGGGGTCTGGCACATGGGCCAGCGTGATATCTGCTGGTGCCGGATCAGTAAGGATGCCTTCAACGAAGGGTTCCGGATCGAGCATCTTGGTGAAATCTATGTGGCCATGATGAAATCCAAGTTCCCCGCCATCACAGATAAGGTGCAGGTTAAGATCTACACCGATGCGGCCGAGGTGGAGCGGCTTCGGGAAGAAGCCCGGGAGATCTACCATGAGCGCGACATCCGGGTGGCCAACATGACCGACGAGTCGGTGGACACCTATTACTCCTGTTTGCTCTGCCAGTCCTTCGCGCCGAACCATGTCTGCGTGGTCTCCCCGGAGCGGCTCGGTCTGTGCGGTGCCGTGAACTGGATGGATGCGAAAGCGGCGTTTGAGATCAATCCCACCGGCGGCAACCAGCCCGTCAAGAAGGGGGATACCACCGATGCGGTCAAGGGGCGCTGGAAAGGCGTGGATGAGTATGTTCAGAAAGAATCCCACGGTGCCCTGGAAGGCTTTTCGGCCTATTCCCTGATGGATGCCCCCATGACATCCTGCGGCTGCTTTGAGGCGATTGTTGCGGTGGTGCCCGAGGCCAATGGGATCATGATAGTCGACCGGGGGTACACCGGCATGACGCCCATCGGCATGAAATTCTCCACCCTCGCAGGAACGGTGGGCGGCGGCACCCAGACCCCCGGCTTCACAGGGATCGGGAAATACTTTCTCGGCAGCAAGAAATTCCTGACAGCCGACGGGGGCTTCAAGCGGGTCGTGTGGCTCACGACAAGCATCAAGAATCAGCTGGGTGAAGCGCTGAAACAGCGGGCCGAGGAAATTGGCGAGCCCGATCTGCTCGACAAGATCGCCGACGAGACGGTGGCGACGGATGCGGAAGAGCTGGTCGCTTTTCTCACGGAAAAGGAGCACCCGGCACTGACCATGGAATCGATCTTCTAGAGAATCTTCAACCGGTTATTGAGATACGGAGACTGTCCTCAAGGGAATCAGGAGGGGGAATAAGGAGCAGAAGATATGAGCGAAGACACAAAGAAATTAGATTTGATCAACAGGACGATTGATGAGACAGCCAAAGAGCTTCTCAAAGTTGCTGAGAAAGAGGGAATTTCTACGGCCTTTAACCGTGCTGCGGAAATCAAACCCTGTCCCATCGGCCAGAAAAGTATGTGCTGCAAACACTGTTTCATGGGGCCCTGCCGGATTACCAAGAAGACCCCAGTGGGTGTCTGCGGCGCCGATGTAGATACCATCGCGGCCCGGAATTTCGGTCGAATGGTCGCGGCCGGGACCTCCGCCCACGCAGATCATGGGCGAGATATGGCCTTCATCCTCCTGGCTGCAGCCAGAGGGGAAACCGAAGGGATTGAGATTAAAGATGTTGAAAAACTTCATGCCGTGGCAGGCCATCTGAATATCGAAACCGAAGGAAAAACCAAAGAACAGATCGGTGAGGAAGTGGCGCTGAAATTCATTGAGGATTTCGGCCGCCAGAAAGGCGGCATCAATTATATCCGCCGAGCGCCCAAGAAGCGGCAGGATCTCTGGAAAGAAAGAGACCTTGTTCCGCGCGGACTGGACCGCGAAGTGGTGGAGATGATGCATCGGACCCATATGGGTGTGGACCAGGATCCCAAGAGCTTATTGCACCATGCATTGAGAACCTCCCTCACTGATGGGTGGGGTGGTGCCATGCTGGCCACCGACCTGTCGGATATCCTCTACGGGACCCCAACCCCGATCAAGGCCAAAATGAGCGTTGGACTCCTCAAAGAGGATGAAGTCAATCTCGTGGTTCACGGTCATGAACCGTCTCTTTCGGAGATGATGGTCGTGGCATCCCAGGAACCAGAGATGTTGGAGTATGCAAAGTCAAAAGGTGCTAACGGCATCAACATGGCCGGTATCTGTTGTACTGCCAATGAGGTCTTGATGCGTCAGGGGATCGGTTCGGCAGGAAACTTTTTGAACCAGGAACTGACGATCCTCACCGGGGCGGTTGAGGCCATGGTGGTCGATGTGCAATGCATCATGGAATCTCTAGCCGATGTGGCCAAGAACTACCACACAAAGCTGATTACCAGCTCCCCCAAGGCGCGGATTCCGGAAGCGATCCATATCGAATTCGATGAGGAGCATGCCATGACTGTGGCCCGCAAAGTGTTGAGAGAGGCCATTGACAACTTTCCCAACAGAAAGAAAGGGGCCATCACTCTTCCCGATTACGTGAGTGAGTCCATCGGCGGTTTCTCCCACGAATATATCAAGTACATGCAAGGCGGGACCTACCGCGGTTCCTTCCGTCCCCTCAACGACGCCATCATGGACGGGCGCGTGCAGGGTGTTGTGGGAATTGTTGGATGCAACAATCCCCGGGACGTGCAGGATTCAGCCATTGTCCAACTGGCCAAGGAGTTCATCCGCCGGGATATCCTCGTCATTACCACGGGATGCGGCGGGATCGCCTGCGGTAAGCAAGGACTACTGGCACCGGAGACCATGGAACATGCCGGGCCGGGTCTGAGAGAGGTCTGTGAAGCCGTAGGGATTTCTCCGGTTCTTCATGTCGGGTCCTGCGTGGACAACACGCGGATCCTCACCATCGCCGCCGACATGGTGGCCGAAGGCGGCCTGGGAGACGATATCGCGGATCTTCCGGCCGTGGGTATCTGCCCCGAATGGATGTCTGAAAAGGCCCTGGCCATTGGGTGCTATTTTGTTGCCTCGGGAGTCCATACGATTTTCGGTGTGGGATCCCCAGTCGAAGGGAGTGAAAAGGTTACCCGACTGATGCGAGAAGGTTGGGAACAAGATGTTGGTGGTAAGCTCGAATTTGTCCCGGATACCAAGGAGATTGTTCAGAAGGCCATCGAGACGATTACCAAGGGTCGAAAGGCTCTCGGCATTACTGAGTACGTTCCCGGGAAGTTCGGAGCGGAAAAGGTCCTCATGGACATGGCCGACCGGCGACGTCTGGAAGACGAGCAGAAGGCCAAGGCAGCAGCGGCCAAATAAGCGTCTCTCCTCCTTTTCGATAGCCTGTTATCGTTCAAGCCAAGGACTGCCAAACGGGTCAGGCGGGAGCCCCGCCTGACCCGAAGAGGCTCTTATGGAAACTCTGGAGACGACGGTGACGTCCCATAACCAAAAAGAACTCGATCTCAGCGCTGTCGATGAGATCGTCGCGCGCTACCGGGAGGAACGGGGCGCTCTGATACCCGTTCTACAGGAGGTGCAGGGACATTACGGTTACATCCCGCCGGAGGCGGTGTCTCGCGTGGCCGAAGGCCTGAAGATCTATCCCAGCAAGATCTATGGCGTCATGACCTTCTACAAGCAGTTCTATCTCAAGGCCAAGGGTAAGAACCGGGTCATGGTCTGCTGCGGGACGGCCTGCCATGTGAAGGGTTCCGACCGCGTGACCCGGCGGGTGTTGGACGAAATCAAACTGCCCGATGGGCAGGACACCACCGAAGACGGGCTCTTTACCATCGAGCAGGTCGCGTGCATCGGGGCGTGCAGCATTGCCCCCGTGGTGGTGGTGAACGAAAAAGTCCATGGGAAGATGACCCAGGACAAGACCATGCGGGAACTCAGAAAGATTACCGAGGCTGCCGATGAATAGCCGGCCGAAATCGATCAGTATCTCCGTCTGTATGGGCACCGGGGGGATTGCCGCCGGCGGTGCGGAGGTCATGGAGGCCTTCGAGGAGGCACTGGCCCATCTGGGGCTTGCCGCCGAACTGCGCGAGAAGTGCACCGCCCATAAGGTGGGGTGCCGCGGATTCTGCGCCCGGGACGTGCTGGTGGACGTGGTCCTCGACGGGCAGCGGACGACCTATGAATGTGTCCAGGCGGACATGGTCCCCCGTCTCGTCGAAGAACACATCGTCGGCGGCGTGCCGGTGGAACAGTGGCTGGCCGGTCCCGACTACGAGGCCTTTCATGCCGGGCAGACCAAAGTGGTGCTGTCCGACTGCGGAAGCATCGATCCCGAAGAGATCGACGCCTATCTGGCCGTGGACGGCTATACCGCGATCCAAAAGGTTCTCGGTGAAATGTTACCCGAGGAGGTCATCACCAAAATCAAGGATTCGGGTCTTCGCGGGCGCGGGGGTGCGGGTTTTCCCACCGGACTCAAATGGTCCTTTGCCGCCATGGCCAAGGGCAACGAAAAATATATCATTTGCAACGCCGACGAAGGGGACCCGGGTGCCTTCATGGACCGCTCCATTGTTGAAGGCAACCCGCACGCCCTCATCGAGGGGATGAGCATAGCGGGCTATGCCATCGGCGCGAATCTGGGTTATGTCTATATCCGGGCCGAATACCCCCTGGCCGTGCAGCGACTGGCCCATGCCATCGAGCAGGCCCGGGCGAGGGAATTTCTCGGGAAGAACATTCGCAACGCAGGCTTCGATTTCGACATTCAAATCAAGCAGGGCGCAGGCGCCTTCGTTTGCGGCGAAGAAACGGCGCTGATCGCCTCCATAGAGGGGGGGCGCGGCATGCCCCGCCCCAAGCCGCCCTTCCCGGCGCACCGGGGCCTGTGGGGAAAACCGACGATTATCAATAATGTGGAAACCCTGGCCAATCTGCCCTACATCATCCGGAAAGGGTCCGAGTGGTTTGCATCGCTTGGCTCGGAAAAGAGCAAGGGGACGAAAGTCTTCGCGCTGACCGGCAAGGTTTGCAACACGGGGCTCATTGAAGTCCCCATGGGGATTGCACTGAAAGAGATCATCTACGGCATCGGTGGCGGTATCGAGGGCGGGCGTCAGTTCAAGGCCGTGCAGACGGGCGGCCCTTCGGGCGGCTGTATCCCCGCGGAACTGCTCGACACCCCGGTGGACTACGAGTCGCTCGCCCAGGTGGGAGCCATCATGGGCTCGGGCGGCATGGTGGTAATGGACGAGGACAACTGCATGGTGGAGATGGCCCGGTATTTCCTCCATTTCACCCAGGAGGAGTCGTGCGGCAAGTGCGTCCCCTGCCGGGTCGGGACGAAGCGGATGCTGGAGATCCTGGAACGGATCGTGGCCGGCCAGGGCGAGGCGGGGGATTTGGAGCTTCTGCTCGACCTGGGCGAAGACATCAAAGCGGCCTCTCTGTGCGGCCTCGGTCAGACGGCGCCCAACCCGGTTATCTCCACGATCCGGTATTTCCGGGACGAATACGACGCCCACATTGTGCATAAGCGGTGCCCCGCCGGGGTGTGTAAGGCCCTCTTTGAATACCAAGTGGTGGAGCCCTTGTGCAAACTGTGCGGTCTGTGCGTCCGCAAATGCCCCGTGGGTGCCATCGAGGGGGGCAAGAAGAAGCTGGCGAAAATTAAGGACAGGAAATGCGTCAAGTGCGGCATCTGCATTGAGGTCTGCCCCTTCGATGCGATCACGCAGATCGACATCCATGAAACGGCTGAGGTTTAGATGGAGGCGGGACGGGTATTCAAGATAACGATCAACGGTCAGGCGGTGGAGGCGCGTGCGGACGACACCATCCTGAAGGCGGCTCAACGGGAGGGCATCCACATTCCGACGCTCTGCTACCACCGCCAGCTCTCGCCCTACGGCGGATGCCGCGTCTGCGTAGTCTCGGTGGAGGGGATTCCCCGTCTGGTGGCTTCCTGCACCATGCCTGTGACGGACGGCATGCAGGTGAGGACCGATTCGGAGCAGATTCGCAAGATCCGCAGCACCGTTGTGGAGTTGATCCTTTCCAACCATCCCAAGGATTGCATGGTCTGCGAGCAGAGCGGAAGGTGCGAGCTTCAGGATCTCGCCTACGAGTTCGGTCTCAGCCACATCCGCTTCAAGGGGGAGGTCTCGGTCCATGAGATCGAAAACCAGAACCCTGTGCTCGAGAGGGACTACAACAAGTGTATCCTCTGCGGCCGGTGCGTTCGCATGTGTGACGAAATCCAGGGCGTGGGCGCCGTCGATTTTTCGAAGCGGGGATTCCGCGCGAAGATCGCGACGGCCTATGACGGTGTTCTGGACTGCGAATTCTGCGGCAACTGCATCGGCGCCTGCCCCGTCGGGGCACTGACTGGCAAGCCGTCCCGCTTCAAGGGGCGTCCCTGGGAGGTCCGGAAGGTCAAAACCGTCTGCAACTACTGCGGCTGCGGTTGCAGTATCATGGTCAATGTCAAGGGCGGCGAGGTGGTCCGGGTGACCCCTGTGGAAGACGGCGGCATCAATGAGGGCATGCTCTGCGTAAAAGGCAAGTTCGGGTTCGAGTATATCAACCATGAAGACCGGCTCAAAACCCCCCTGGTCAAGAAGAATGGAGCGTTCGTGGAAGCGTCCTGGGACGAAGCCCTCGACGTGGTGGCCGCGAACCTCGGACGGATCAAGAAGAAATACGGAAGTGACAGTATCGGCGGACTCTGTTCGGCAAAATGCTCGAGTGAAGACAACTATCTTTTTCAGAAATTCATGCGCACGGCGATCGGCACGAACAGTGTGGACCACTGCGCCCGTTATTGACACAGCTCAACGGTCGCCGGTCTGGTGACCACTTTCGGAAGCGGGGCCATGACGAACTCCATCGCGGAGTTCGAACATTCCGATGCCTACTTCGTCATTGGCTCGAATACCACCGAAGCCCATCCGATTATCGCGCTCCGGTTGAAGCGGGGTGTCCGGTTCAATGGGGCCAAGCTGGTCGTTGCCGATCCCCGGGAAATCCCTCTGACCCGGTACGCCACGCTCTGGCTCCGGCACAAGCCGGGGTCGGATGCGGCGCTCCTCAATGGGTTGATGCACGTCATTCTCAAGGAGGGTCTGGAAGACAACAAGTTCATTAAAGAACGGACAGAGAACCTGGATGCCCTGAAAAAGGTCCTGAAGAAATATACTCCCGCGTTTACGGAGAAGATCACCGGTGTTCCCAAAGAGAAGCTGATTGAGGCGGCCAGGATTATCGGGGCCGAAGACAAGGTGGCCTTCTTTTATGCCATGGGGATTACCCAGCACATTGTGGGGACCGAGAACGTCATGTCTGTGGCCAACCTGGCGATGCTGACCGGAAATGTCGGGAGGCCTTCGACGGGCGTGAATCCATTGCGGGGTCAGAGCAATGTGCAGGGTGCCTGCGACATGGGAGGACTCTATAATTTCTATCCCGGTTACCAGAAAGTAGACGTGGAAGCGAACTGGGAGAAGTTTTCCAAGGCCTGGGCCTGCGAGACCCTGAGCCGCAAACCGGGCCTGTCGGCCACTGCAATGGTCGATGCGGCGGTCGCGGGAAAGCTGAAGGCCCTCTATGTCATGGGAGAGAATCCCCTGCTGTCCGACCCGGACATCGGCCACACGGAAAAGGCCTTTGAAAACCTCGACTTTCTGGTGGTCCAGGATATCTTCATGACCGAAACAGCCGCCATGGCCGATGTGGTCCTTCCGGCAGCCTCCTTTGTCGAAAAAGACGGGACCTTTACCAATACGGAGCGAAGGGTGCAGCTGTTGCGCAAGGTCAACGAGCCGGTCGGCGAGAGCCGGGTCGACTGGGAGATCATCGCCGATCTTTCCGCACGTATGGGGCGGCCCATGCCCTATCGGGACACGTCGGAAATCATGGACGAAATCGCGTCGGTGACCCCCCTCTACGGAGGGATTTCCCACAAGCGGATCGAGAAGGAGGGACTCCAGTGGCCATGTCCCGACCCCAAGCACCCGGGGACTCCTTATCTGCACAAGGGCCAGTTCACCCGTGGGAAAGGGCATTTTGTGCCCGTGGATTACCATCCCCCTGCGGAGCTTCCCGACAAGGGCTATCCCTTCCTTCTGACAACGGGGCGAATGCTTTCCCATTATCACACGGGGACCATGACCCGCAGGGTCGAGGGTCTGAATGAAATCTGTCCCGAGGGATTCATGGAAATTCATCCCAGCGATGCCCGAAAATTGAAGATCACCGACGGTGAGGAGGTCCGGGTCGCTTCCCGACGGGGCGAGATTACCGTGAAGTCCAAGGTCACCCGCAAAGTGCCCCCTCAGGTCGTCTATATGAATTTTCATTTTGCGGAATCGGCGGCCAACCGGCTGACGATTGCGGCGCTGGACCCGCTGTCTGGAATTGCGGAGGCGAAGGTCTGTGCCGTCAAGATTGAAAAACTCAAGCCCCGGAAAGTCCGGGTGTGAGGCCGGATCGTGAAAACGACCCGCGAGGTAAGTCGTCAGACCCTGAGTGTTCTCACGCCGGGGAGTTTTTTCGGCGAACGCTTCCTGCTCGACGGCCGGAAACATTCGGCTGCAGCCGAGATCGTTGAGGATGCTGGACTTCTGGTACTGACGGAGCACGGCCTGGCAAATTACATGTGGTAGTGCCTGTGTCAGGGTAGAAAGCCATCACACTATCCTGATTGTCTGTCGGAACGGTAATCTTACTCATCGTTCTAATCGTTATCGAAAGCGAAGGGGTTCTCCGTTGGTTTGGGGTAAGGCCGTGGGTACTATGAGGCTGATCAGCGCCCGAGAAAACTAAGGATGCGTCTAATATCGACAACAGAAAGAAGGGAGAGAACATGGCATTAGATCCGACAAAACATGCAGACTGGGAAATTGCTGAAGAGGCCGAGTCCAGGATGAAGACAGTCTACCAGCTTGCCGAAGAGCTGGGCCTGGAAAAGGAAGAACTCCTGCCCCACGGTCACTATGTTGCCAAAATCGACTTCGCGAAGGTGACCAAGCGGCTCGCGAAGAGACCGGACGCCAAGTACATTGATGTGACGGCGATCACACCGACCCCTTTGGGGGAAGGAAAATCCACGTCCAGCATGGGTCTCGTCCAGGGCCTCGGGAAACGGAAGAAGAATGTCACGGCGGCGATCCGGCAGCCCTCGGGCGGACCGACCATGAACATCAAGGGATCGGCGGCCGGCGGAGGCCTTTCCCAGTGCATTCCCCTGACGCCCTTCTCCCTGGGATTGACGGGCGACATCAACGCCATCATGAACTCCCACAACCTGGCCATGGTAGCACTGACGTCGAGGATGCAGCATGAGTTCAATTATGACGATACGGAGTGGGCCAAGCGTAAACAGAAAAGGCTGAACATCGATCCCAATAATGTAGAGATGGGGTGGATTATCGATTTTTGTGCGCAGTCCCTCCGGAACATTATCATCGGAATCGGCGGGAAGATGGACGGTTTTATGATGAACTCCAAATTTGGGATTGCCGTCTCGTCCGAAATCATGGCGATCCTCTCTGTAGCCACAGACCTCAAGGATATGCGGGAGCGGATGGGCAGGATCGTGGTCGCCTATAACAAGAAGGGCGACCCCGTCACGACCGCGGACCTCGAGGTGGATGGCGCCATGACGGCATGGATGGTCGAGGCTCTCAATCCCAACCTCATGCAGTCCCTTGAGGGACAGCCGGTATTGGTTCATGCCGGTCCCTTTGCCAATATCGCGATCGGCCAGTCGTCGATTATTGCCGACAAGGTGGGGCTGAAACTCGGTGATTACCATGTCACCGAATCGGGTTTTGGCGCGGACATCGGTTTTGAAAAGTTCTGGAATCTCAAATGCCGCTTCTCAGGGCTCAAACCGAATGCGGCGGTGGTTGTGGCGACTATTCGTGCTCTCAAGTGTCACGGCGGCGCCCCTATCCCGGTGCCTGGCCGCCCCATGCCCCCGGAATACAGCGGAGAGAACGTGGGATGGGTGGAAAAAGGGTGCGAAAACCTGGTCCACCATATCAAGAACGTTAAGAAAGCCGGGATCAATCCTGTGGTCTGTATCAATGCTTTTTACACGGACACAGATAATGAGATCGGTGCAGTGCGACGTCTGGCCGAAGCTGCAGGCGCCCGCGTGGCCCTCTCGCGCCATTGGGAGAAAGGCGGTGACGGTGCACTCGAATTCGCCGATGCGGTGGTTGATGCCTGCAACGAACCCAATGACTTCAAATTTCTCTACGAAATGTCAACCCCCATACGGACCCGCATCGAGATGATTGCTGAACAGGTCTACGGGGCCGATGGGGTTGATTATTCGGCAGAGGCCCTGGCGAAGGCCAAGCGGATTGAGGGCGACCCCGAACTCTCCAAGCTGGGGACCTGTATGGTCAAGACCCACCTCAGTCTGTCGGACAATCCCAGCCTCAAGGGGGTTCCCGAGGGATGGAAGCTTCATATCCGTGATATCCTGACCTACGGCGGTGCCGGTTTTGTCGTGCCCGTGGCCGGGACCATCAGTCTCATGCCCGGAACGGCGTCGGATCCCGCGTACCGCCGTGTCGATGTGGACGTCAACACCGGGCGGGTCAAAGGGCTCTTTTAACCCGGATATTGTATGGGTGATCGTCGTGAGAGGCCCCAGAGGTTTTGGGCGCGCCACAGGCAAGGCACAGAAAATTTTCTGGCTGAAGACATATTGAAATATTTCAAGTGGCTCTGTTCGCAAATGTGGTGAAGTATCGAGAGGGTCGTAGCGCGATCTCCTCAAGGCGCGCGACTGAGGCGTACCCCCTGCGGTACGTCGCAGGGAGCGGATCCCAAGATACCTTAATGTATAAGCCGCCGCTGGC
>CALZGC010000061.1 GCA_945786985.1 uncultured Nitrospirota bacterium
ATACAGATAGATACCGCCTTCTTGATCATCAAACTATCTCCCTTCATCTTCCTCTTCATCTTTCTCTTCATTTTGGCTTCCATGGACAAAGTAGGGTTTAGGCATATCCGCCTTTTTGGCCGCGTCAAGGAATTCAACAAGATTCTTCAGTGGGGTTTCCTTATGGTAGTGACAGCCGCTGCACGAGTTGGGCTGCTTGTCTACCCCGCCGGCCAGTAGGCTTTTTTCGGGCGAGATGAACTGGAAGTTGTGACTGCGCTCGTGTCCTACGGTTTGCGGCATGTGGCAGGCGACGCAACTGCCGAAGGTATGAATCCGGTGGGCGGCCCGCTGTCTTATGGTCTTGTGGCATTTCGTGCACAGCAAATTCCCGGTCATTCTTGTCTGGGACTTATTGGGCGACTTGTGAGCGCCTTCCTCATGAACACCGTGACAGCTCGTGCACATGATGCCGGCGCCCGAGTGCGAGCTTGCCTGCCACTCGTTGTACTGCTGATGGTGCTTCCTATCGTCCGTGGGATTCTTCACGTAGTAGAGGTTTAGTGATTTTCCGGGAAGATAGCCGTACGGGTAAGCGTATCGTTTCGGAAAGCCGTCGCGGGTAGGTGAGATTTCTGCCGTACTCCAGCCCCAGTTATGGCACTGGCCGCACACCATTGCACGGAGCCTCCAGGGGAGTTTTGCCGGGTTGACGATCGTCTCCTTCTCCTTGTCGAAAATCTCTTTTGCTGCCTTGATGTGGTTGCTGCCCGGTCCGTGACAGGCCTCACACCCTATTCCCATGTCAACCCAGGTGGTGGAAAAGGCATCCTTATCCGGGTCATAACCCGTTTTCATGCCCGTCACATGACAACTGCCACACTTGAATTGCCAGATTCTCGCTGAATCGCTCCAGTAATTACCGTCTCCCGGATAGTTCGTTTCCAGTCCGTAAAAATCCAGCCATTTTCCTGTGGTCGCATCCCATTCGACCGGAAGGACGTGCAGTGCCCCATTCGGAAATTTCGTCACGTAGTTCTGTCTCATGTTGATACCGATCACGTTCGTGATCTCGTAATCATGGCTTTCCCAATCCGGTCCGGTAGTCGTCACATAATACTTGTCACCCTTTTTGTGCATCCTGGTTGCGGCTTCCGTGCCAGCCAGCTTCGGGGCCTCCCCTGTGACCGTTACAATCAGGGCGTTGTTCCTCTCGAAATCTGCTATCACGGTGGTGTCATCCGCGCGTTGGACCATCTTCGAATGCAGCGTGTGCTTCCAGGAGTCATGCTCCCTCCAATGGCAGGCTTTGCATTTCTCAGATCCAACGTACTCGGCATGCGCGACGGAAATCTCGGTGGCCGGAGCACGCGTTTCATGTTCCGGTTCCCCACTACAGCTCAACGTGGCCAGTGGGAGGACGAAAATGAAAACCCAGGAAACGTGTTTCTTCAGGAACAACAACTTGAAAGAATTCATTGCCTCTCCCTTTCGTTCTGGTCTCGCTGCAAAATCTCTCGACCCATCATTGCTCGACCCATCATTGCTCCACCTGACGGCCCCTGAGGTCGCGTTCTTCCATGGGGAGCAGCTTGGTGAGGACCGTGTAAAGAAACATGATGAGCGCCACGATACCAGCGATTACGGACCACTCAACAAATGAGGGGGTGTAGTAGACCTCCGGCAAACCTGGCTGCAACGGCACGATTTGCGCCACCACGATCAGGTAATACCGGTATGCCGTTATGCCCAGTATCGTTAGACACGATGCAACGGACAGCCCCTTGATCGTCTTTCCTTTCTTGGAGAGAAGAATAAAAAGACCCCCGAAAAGGCCGATGAAATTCACCAAAAACAGTGGCCTGAATCTTCCTGTGAGAAGCTCCCACGCTTCTATTCCCTCGATTTCCTCGCTGTACTTCAGAACGAAGATATCGAAGATATCGAAGAAGATGTTGACGGTGATGAAGAAGGCCAGGAGTTTGCCCATATGCACAAGCGTCTCCAACTTTACGAGTTGCCTCTTCTCGACCGTTGAAGTCACGATCGTCGTCAGTATCACGAGCGCCGTTCCCGTCACCAGTGCAGAGACGGCGAAATGTGGAGGCAGCAGGGCGCTATGCCAGTACTCGCGGGCTTTCACCACTGCAAAGAGGGCGCCTTCCGGCGCTTGAAGCACCACAAGGGCGAAGGGAACCGCAGCGATCGCCAGCCACTTGGCCATCGTCTTGTGAAACTCTGCCTTGCTTCCCAACAAGATCCTGAGTGCAAAGTACAGCTGGGCCGATAACAGCAGGCCAAAGGTCATATACGTGGTACCCGTATAGATAAGCATGGACGTCGGGTTCCTGAGTACCAACGGGATCAGCACCGTCCTCCAGGGGACCCCAACGTCGCCCAAGAGATTCAACACTGCGGCCATTATCGAGAGAAGGCAGATCAAGCCCGCACGGATCCCGAGGGGTTTATAGTCGGAACGGTCAAAGGCGTAAATCATCAACCCGACGATCGTGGCGCCTGCGCTCGTGCCCACAAAAAACACAAAGCCAACAATGAATATCCCCCACGGGACAAAGTCGCTGGAATCTGTGAGCCCCGCCCCGACTAACAACATGCGGTACCAGTTGACCCCTGCCAACAGGATGATGAACAGCAATACCCCGAGATAGACATAAAACCCCTTGCCTGTCTCCTTCATTGCCTGGCCGGAATAGGCGAAGAGAGGCTCGAGTTTTTCTTTCATCGCTTCCACAACCTGGCTGAAATAGGCGAAGAGACGTTTGAGTCTTTCTTTCATGACTTCATCCCCCGGATGTTTCTCGGCGGAGGCAGCGGTTCGTACCATCTCATCGGTTTGCGCCCGGTACTCCTGATGTACCAGATCTTAGGGCCGGTATTCAGCCGTTCTTTGAAACGGAAACTCCTCTCGGACATGATCAATTTGGAGACTTCGCTGTCGGGATCATTGAGGTTCCCGAAGGTTCTGACTTTGTTTGGGCAGACCTCGACACACCGTGTGGTCTGTCCCTTTCTTGTCCGGTGTATACAG
>CALZGC010000062.1 GCA_945786985.1 uncultured Nitrospirota bacterium
CCATCCGCTGCCCTACTGAATTGACGTAGGCGGACAATTCCGGGTCGATGTTGTAGCTGCCGCCCTGTGATTGCCGGGTGAAGAGATAGTTCTCCTGACCCATCTGGATTTCCGAAGATTCCGAGATCAGCACCAGCTCTTTCTTGCCGGTGACGGGGTTGGTGGCGCATCCCGGCAGGAAAGCAAGAAGGGCAACGAGAAGCAGAGCGGCTGTATATCGTGCCGCCCGGGCTGCCGCGTTGCCCGCACGTCTGTGTTGGATGCTGAAGCGTGTCATCGTCGGTTCACCTCCAGAGGGGGGGATTAACCCGAATATTGCATGAGTAAATCTATTACGAGGCCGGATAGTCTGCCACAGGCGGTGTTGCAGAAAATTCTCTGACTTCGAAATATTGCAATATGTCTTCAGCCAGAAAATTTTCTGCGCCTTGCCTGTGGCGACTCTACGGCCTCTCATGACGATCACTCATGCAATATCCGGGTTAGAATTCCTGCCGGGCACGCCGGGGGACGCGCAATTGCCGCAGGGTGTTGGCGAAGCAGCGAAAGCTGCCCGTCCGTGTCAGATGCCGTGTGGCGTCTCCTCAGGAACTCCGATGCTTGTCTGATCCTTTTGACCCGTTCCCTCTGCGTGGACATCAGGGTTCAGCGTGAGCAGGGGGGCCGGGGAGTGCTTGATGAGTTTGTCCGCTACACTTCCGACGGGGAAGTGACCCCGCATGCCCTGGATGGAAATCACCACCAGATCGATCTCCAGTTCACGGACCGCCTTCAGGATCTCCGAGGCCGGATCGCCGAGGACCACATGTATTTGGTAGAGCGGGCAGGTAGCCAGTTCACTGCTGCAGAACGCCTCGAGCTTCTTGCGTGCACCCCGCAGGGCGAAGTCGTGGAGGTGCTCGACATGCTTGGCATTCGGCTCTCCCCAGAAATGCCCGTAGTTGGCGAGGTCTTCGGCCACATAGATTAGATGCACCTCGCTGCCGTGCTTCTCGATGAAGGCCTTCACGTAGGGGAGTGCCCGAAAGGCTGACTTTGAGAAATCATTGGGCCACAGGATCTTCTTGAATGCGAGCATGGTCACCTCCGGCGGCAGTTCGCTCATTTCCACACCGCCTTTCGGCGACGAGCGAGCCACCTCCTTCTAACGTAAAGCAGTAGCTTAGATGGGGATTCCTGTCAAGCCGGGGGGGCTTTCGTCCGGGATGAGCCCAGAAGCAGCTGTTTGACCCGGATATTGAATGAGTTAATCCATCAAGAGGCTGGACTTGTTACGGCGTAGCATTCTGCGAAGACGGATAGTCTGCCACATACGGTGCTACAGATACTTCGAAAATGTCAATATCTTCTCAGCCGGCAGACCTTCTTCGCCTTGCCTGTGGCGCGTCTAAGATCTTTGGGATCTTTGGGGTCTTTGGGGTCTTTGGGATCTCCGGGACCTGCGGGACCTCTCACGACGCTCACTCATGGAATATCGGGGTTATGACGGGGCCGATGGTACACGTCTGCGCAACAGGAAATCGACGGCCACGGGGTGGTCGGTTTCCATGCAAAAGGACTGCTGGGGGTTGATGGAGGTGAGGGTGTTGCCGTCGGTATCGCGGAGTGTCTCGATCCGGGAGACGAAGGTCTTCGGCCCCGGGCCCATCCATTCGATTTCGTCACCCAGCGAAACCTGATTTCGCGCCTCGACCACGACGGTGCGGTCCGCCGGCCGATCGGTGACGATGCCCACAAACTCATAATTCCGGATGTAGTCACCACGCCGCGCTCGCTGCATTTCATGCTGCTCAGCAGAGAGGGCGAAACCGGTGGTGTATTCCCGGTGACTCACCTTCGTGAGCTCCTCCCACCAGGTCTCGTTGAAGGTGTAGGTCGACGGATTTCGTCGGTAGGTGTCGAGGGCATGCCGGTAGATCCGCGTGACGGAGGCCACGTAGTAGAGACTCTTCATCCGGCCTTCGATCTTTAGACTGTCGAGCCCCGCCTCTACCAGCGCCGGGAGGTGACGGATCAGACAGAGGTCCTTTGAGTTGAGGATAAAGGTGTGGGATCCGTCTTCTGCGATGGGAAACGACTGTCCCGGGCGTTTTTCTTCATGCAGGGTGTAGGCCCACCGGCAGGGCTGTGTACAGTCGCCCCGGTTTGCCTCCCGGCCGGTGAGAACGGTGCTCAGCAGACAGCGCCCGGAGTAGGCCATGCACATGGCGCCGTGAACGAACATCTCCAGCTCGATGGCGGTCTCCTTTCGGATGGCGCGGATCTCCTCAAGGGTCAGTTCCCTTGCCAGCACGGCTCGCTGTGCGCCCATCTTCTGCCAGAACCGGATCGCTTCGGTATTGAGCAGGTTCGCCTGGGTACTGATATGGATCGGCATCCCCGGGAGAAGCTCCTGGACGACGGCAAAAGTGCCCGGATCGGAGACAATGACGGCATCGATTCCGATGTCGGCCAGGTTTGGCAGGTGTGACCGCATGGCGTCCAGGTCCACGTCGCGAGGAAAGATGTTGAGGGCGACGTAGAGCTTTCGGCCGTGGCGGTGCGCAAAGGCCGCCCCCTCCCGCATCTGGGGCAGGGTGAAGTTTCCGGCCCGACTGCGAAGACTGAAGGACGGGCCCCCGATATAAACGGCATCGGCGCCGTAGCGCACCGCGAAGCGAAGCTTTTCCGGCGTGCCGGCGGGGGCCAGGATTTCAGGGATCTTGATGTCGGTTCCGTTCATGAGGTGTTTAGCCCGGCGATATCGGGGAAGGCGGTTTGGGGACAGGATAGAGAGACCGGCGGGGTTGCTTCAGACCTCCTCCTCTTCCTTGAGTTTCTCCCGGAGCGCCGCGATCTCGTCTTCCATCTCTTGGAGCCGCTCCATGACCGGGTCCGGGAGGTGAATGTGGTCCAGGCTGCTGCGGACCTTTTCTCCTTCGATTTTGACGATGCGTCCGGGGACGCCGATCACGGTGGAGTTGGGAGGCACCGGCGTCAAGACGACCGCATTGGCACCCACTTTCACGTTGTCCCCGATGGTCATGCTCCCGAGTATCTTGGCGCCCGTTCCCACGACGACGTTGTTTCCTATGGTGGGATGGCGCTTCTTCTGCTCTTTGCCGGTGCCGCCGAGCGTCACCCCCTGATAGAGGGTGACATTGTCGCCGATCTCCGTCGTTTCACCGATGACAACCCCCATGCCGTGATCGATGAAGAACCGGTGTCCGATCTGTGCGGCCGGGTGGATTTCCACACCCGTGAGGAATCGAGCCAACTGGGAGATGAATCGCGGGAAGAATGGGATCTTGTGCGTGTAAAGCCAGTGCGCGAAGCGGTAGGCCAGGATCGCGTGGAACCCGGAGTAGGTCAGCAAAACTTCGAGTTTGCTGGTTGCCGCCGGGTCCATCTCGAAGACTGCTTCAAAGTCCGATTTGATTTTATTCCAGGTCGAGATCATATTCGCTCCGCGGAATGAGGAGGGCCGTGGCCCAGGCCGCGATCCCTTGGCCGCCGGTAAAGCCCATTCCCTCGGTCGTTGTCGCCTTGACGCTGATCTGGGACCGGTTGATTTGAAGGGCACCTGCAAGATTCCCGATCATCTCGGGAATGTACCCGCTCAGCTTCGGTTTCTCCGCAATGATGGTGGCATCGATGTTCCCGATCTGGTGGTCGTGCTCGAGGAGCATCTGCACCACTTGGCTTGCAAGTTTCAGGCTGCTGATGCCGCGGTACTGTGGGTCGGAGTCGGGAAAACGCTTGCCGAGGTCACCGAGCGCGGCCGCGCCGAGCAGGGCATCGCAGACGGCATGGGTGAGGACATCTGCGTCGGAGTGGCCCAGAAGACCCCGATCGAAGGGAATCCGCGTCCCGCCCAGGATCAGCTCCCTCTCCTCTGCGAGCCGGTGCGCGTCAAAACCGATACCAATGCGCATATCCTCCCCCTTCCCGATGGCGGACCCGCGGCCGAGTCACGCCCTTTTCGCATCCCCGTGAACGCCCGGCCCGGCATTGGCGCGCCGGGTGTTCAGAATGGCTTCGGCCACGATGAAATCCGCGGGGGACGTGATTTTGATGTTTTCACGGCTCCCCATGACGATCTGTACCGGGAGGCCGATGCGTTCGACCAGCGCCGCGTCATCGGTTCCGCAGAAATCGTCCCGCAAAGCCCTTTCATGGGCCTGCAAGATGGCGGCGTAGGGAAATGCCTGCGGGGTCTGAATCGCCCAGAGCCTGTCGCGGGCCATGGTTTCCGTCACCCTGCGCTCTGCATCCACCGATTTGATCGTGTCCGACACGGGCACACCGGTCACGGCCGACAGGTTCTGCCCGGCCCATCGGCAGGTCTCCCGGACCATCGGGGGTGTCAGAAAGGGCCGCACCCCGTCGTGGACGACCACCCGTTCGGCTGAGTCTTTTGCAGCCAGGAGCCCTGCATAGACCGAATCCTGACGGTCCCGACCCCCCGGGACAATGGCCGCGACTTTCTGAAACCCGCCGCGCCGAACGATTTCGCTTTCGCAGAAGCCTCGGTCCGCCTCGGGAACGACCAGAATGATTGCATCGATCTCGGGGCAGGATTGCAGGACGCGAAGGGTGTGGGTCAGGACAGGCTCACCGCCGAGGCTTAGAAACTGTTTCTTCACCTTCCCGCCCATCCGGCGTCCCGCCCCGGCGGCGGGAACCACGGCAACGGTGGGACTCCCTGTTGCGTCATTCATGGGGCGAGAGCATAGCAGATATTATCCCTGATGTAAAACTGTAACTAGTTGCCATCCGGAAACGGCCCTTTTCCCGATGAACTGCGTTCTCCGCGGGCTTACTTCCTCGACGTACAATTTGTACGCCTCGTCGTAAACCCTTGTGCGGCCTTGCTCATCGAAAAAATTGCTCGTTTCCAAATTGGAAACTAGTTCGTGTCCGTGCTAATTTCCGGATGGACACGAACTACTCAGACCGCCTCTCTTTTTCCGCATGACTGCGTTACGCTTTCCGCTCCGTAACAAGTTACGGAACGTCGCGTGACTCACTTTAGATAATTCATGCCGCCTTCGGCGGCTATTAAAGCAATGTTTCTTGAGGTGTTGCGGTGCTCAAATCCTCAACGTATGAAAAATACGCCTCCGGTTTTGCCCTCTTCACGCCTTGTCCCGCGGCAAAATAGAAGCAACCTGAGCCGTTACGTAAAACTGAAACAGGGTACTCACCCGAACCGGCGCCGCTCCCGTATTGCGGAAGATCGTGGCGCCATTCTTTGCATTGACATTGTGCATCGCTCTGACTAAACTCGGGGCACCCATGCAGCGAGGAGGCAGAGATGGTTTCCGAAAAAGTACTGCTGTCCGGCCATATTATCGATTCCCTCATTTTGCCGAAAGTGCTCGACGAGATCATGGATCTGGGTGGGGCCTTTGCCATCGAAGAGATTCATGTGGGGCGGACCCGGCGCGACATGTCCCGGGCCTGCATCGAGGTGAGTGCGCCTGGCCGCGATCTCCTGGATCGGATTCTGGAGCGCATCAAAAGGCAGGGGGCGGTCTCGGTGGAGCCGGGAGAGGTGAAGCTGGCCCGCGCGTCCCGGGACGGGGTGCTCCCGGAAGGCTTTTACTCCTCCACCAATCTTCAGACCGATGTGCAGTTCAAGGGGCGCTGGATCCGGGTGCGCAACCCCGAGATGGACTGCGCCGTCGTCGTGGATACGAAGGCGCGGCGGGCCAGAACCGTTCCCATGTCGGATATTCGCAAGGGGGACCGGGTCGTGGTGGGGGAAGCGGGGGTCCGGGTGGTTCCGGAGAAACGGACGGAGGAGACCGACGAGTTCCGCTTCATGCGGAGCCGGACTTCCTCCGAGAAACCCAAGGAAATCATGATCCACGAGATCGCGGCCCAGATGAAATCGGCCAAACGCCATGGGGGGAAGATCCTGGTCGTCGGCGGCCCCGCCATTGTCCACACCGGCGCCGGGCGCTGTTTGGAGAAGCTCATACGCAAAGGATTTGTGGACGTCCTTTTCGCGGGCAACGCGCTGGCTGTTCACGATGTGGAGTACGCCCTCTTTGAAACGTCTTTGGGGATCTATCTGGATCGCGGTCAGAGTGCGGAAGGGGGGCACGGACACCATGTTCGCGCGATTAACGCCATCCGGGCCGCGGGGGGCCTTCGCAAGGCTGTTGCCAAAGGGATTCTCAAAAAGGGCGTCATGTACACCTGCATCCAGGAAAAGGTTCCCTTTGTGCTGGCCGGCTCGATCCGGGACGATGGACCGCTGCCGGAGGTCGTTACCGATGTCATCGAGGCACAGCGGGCCATGCGGCGCCACCTCAAGGGGGTGCGTTTTGCGCTCATGGTGGCTACCACCCTGCACTCCATAGCCGTGGGAAACTTGCTGCCCGCGTCCGTGCGCACGGTCTGTGTCGACATCAACCCGTCGGTGGTGACGAAGCTCATCGACCGGGGGAGTTTTCAGGCGGCCGGCGTGGTGACCGACGCGGAACTCTTCCTGCGGGAACTGAGCCATATCTTGACCGGGTCGCGGGCCGGGTAAGCATCCATCGTCGATGAGAGACGGGGGCGGCATGCAGCAAAATAGACCGGAATTCCTGATGTGCTCCCCGGAGCATTACGGGATCCGGTACGTCATCAACCCCTGGATGAAGCTGAGCCAGCCGAGCGATCCGCAACGATCGTGCACCCAGTGGAACGCCCTCCATGAGATTCTGCAAGAGCTGGCCGGCACCATCCACGTCATCGCCCCGGCATCGGGCCTGCCCGACATGGTCTTCACGGCCAACGCGGGGCTTCCCCTCGGCGAGCGGCTTTACCTTTCCCGCTTTCGGCACGAGCAGCGGCAGCCCGAAAGCCGGCATTTCCGAAGATGGTTCGAAGCGCAGGGGTTCGACATGGTCGAATTCCCGGGGGACGTCTATTTCGAAGGGGCCGGCGATGCGCTCTTTTTGGGGTCGACGCTCTTTGCCGGGTATCGTTACCGCTCCGATATCCGGGCCCATACCCTGATCGCCGAGAGACAGGGCATCCAGGTCCTCTCCCTGGAACTCGCGGACCGGCGATTCTATCACCTCGACACCTGCTTTGCGCCCCTGAACTCGGAATCGGCCCTTTACTATCCGAAGGCCTTTGATCCGTATGCCCGTCAGGTCATCGAGGCGAATGTGGAGGATCCCATCGCCGTGCCGGCGGAAGAGGCCCTTCGTTTTGTCTGCAATGCGGTGGTGATCGGCCGGGACGTCGTGATCCACCGGGACTGCCCCCGGACCCGCAAAGCGTTGGACGCGCGGGGTTACACCGTGCATGAGACCGATCTATCCGAATTCATCAAGGCAGGGGGCAGCGCCAAGTGCCTGACGCTGCAGATCCGCTAACGCCAACGGCTTGCGCGGGTGTTTGGCGTTCTAGCCCGAACATTGCATGCGTGATCGTCATGAGAGGCCGGACGGGTCGACGGCGAGCGGTTTGCGGTGGCATGCCGAGTGTGTCTTCGAGAGAAGATCACCGGCCCGGGATCGTCTCCGGGTGGGGGGAGTCTTCCAACATGACGGAGACGCGGTTGCGGCCAGTCTCCTTGCTCTGGTAGAGGAGTTGATCGGCCCGCTTCAGCAATGTTTCCGGGGTGTCCCCGGGCAGGGCGAGAGAGGCGCCGATGGAGACGGAGACCCGGATGGTGTCGGTGCCTGACTCGAGGGACGATTGTTCGACGAGCCGCCGGCACTTTTCGGCGATGGTCTGCAGGAGCTCTGCCTTGTAAATGTTGCCGATGATGGCGACAAACTCCTCTCCCCCCCATCGGGTGATGGTATCCAGGTATCGCACGCTGTGGGACAGGGTGGTGGCGACCATCTTGAGGACTTGGTCTCCCGCGTCGTGACCGTGGCGGTCGTTGATCTCTTTGAAGTGGTCCAGGTCGATGAACATCACCCCGAAGGGCCAGCCATAACGTTGCAGTTCATCAAAGCGCGCTCTCATAATGGTATCGGCGTAACGCCTGTTTCCCAGGTGGGTGAGCGGGTCGAGCAGGGCCAGTTTACGAAGCTCGTCGATGGTCTGGCGGGCGCGAAGGGCGGACGAGTTGTCGCTGAAGACTTCAATGGCGCCGATCACGGCCCCGTCGGCCCCCCGCAGCGGGGTGATGCGTGAGATCACCGGAATCCGGTAACCGTCCTTGTGGTGCAGGTAGAGCTCCTCTTCAGCGGATTGGTGCGCGGACATGGCCTTGGATGCCGGACACATCCGGATGTCGCAGAGGTTGTTGCCCCGGTCGTCCACGTGCATGAGGACCTGCTCCCGGCACGGCTTGCCGATGACTTCGTCCGCCGAGTATCCGGTGAGCCTTTCGGCCGCCCTGTTCCAGAAGACGATCCGCCGGTCCGTGTCGATGGCGTAGACCCCGTCGTACAAATTGTCCAGCAGCACCTTGAAGAGATCCCCGTCGGCCAGCATCGATCTACCTCGCGATCAGCGTCTTTGGCTCCGACATATCTACTTAATAAATAACACGAATATGGAAATAGCTCAACCGCAGAGTGCTAGCCCGGATATTGCATGAGTCAATCAATTACGAGACCGGACTTGTCACGGCGTAGCGTTCTGCGAAGACGGATAGTCTCCCACATGCGGCGTTACAAAAGATTTTCTGACTTCGAAATATTTCATTTCAATATGTCTTCAGCCAGAAAATCTTCTGCGCCTTGCCTGTGGCGCCTCTAGTATCTCTGGGACCTCTGGGGCCTCTCATGACGATCACTTATGCAATATCCGGGCTCGGCTCGGGTCTCGAACCACGCGTTGGAAGACGGCGGCGCCCTCAGGAGTGGGGGCCTTTTTATTCCTCCTCAAAGAGCGACGTCGGGCAGCGAACGGTCTGTCGCGCGAGCGCATCGCTGAAGGCAAGGAGGATGATCTCCTGATCTGACAGATTCCGTATGGCATGTGCGATGCCGGGGGGCACTTGATAGAGTGCCGGGATATCATCCGATTGGACCGTTTCCTGCCGGGTCGATTGGTCTCCTTCCTGCCAGGCGATCTCCGCCGGTCCGCCGCAGAGGAGAAACCACTCGGTGGAGTCCGGATGGACATGGTTTCCCCGGATGGCGGCCGGTTTCAAAGAGACGGCGTGCAGGTTTCCCACAGCAGCCCCCACCGGGAGGCCGGCCGCTTCCAGGGGGGTGAGCCCCCAACCCCGCTGGTCTCGCCAGCTCTTGTTATTCAGGTGCACCCGTCGCAGTTCGGTCATCAGGATGTCGGCTCCTCATCAAATACGTGAACGTTGGATTCAGGAATCATGCCACAGAACTTGTCATGGAATCAACGGCATTTGGGGGTTGTCTTGTTGACGCTGTCCGTCCGTTCTACCATGCCGCATGCCGGGCGTGCCGGCGTAATCGCCCCGACTTCATTTGTTTGACACGGCCCTCGGAGCCGACTATATTTCGTAACATCACTCCGCCTTTCCCACCTTGGGGAACTTGAAGGCACGGTGAAGGTGCAGCCAATGACCCAAAAGACAACCCTCCTGGCCGGCGATATCGGCGGTACAAAGACGCTCCTCGGGCTCTACGAAGCCGACGGGGGACGCCTCGGCCTGCAGCATAAGGAGCGGTATCGCAGCGGGGACTATCCGCGCCTGGCGGACATCGTCCAGAAGTTCCTCAAGGATCGGAAGATGAAGCACGCCCCCCGCTCGGCCTGTTTCGGCATCGCCGGGCCCTGTCAGGGGGGTGTCTGTGTCACGAGAAACCTGCCGTGGGTGGTAAACGCAGAGGAACTTCAGCAGGATATAGGTTTCGAAAAAGTTTTTTTAATCAATGACTTTGAATCTATAGTTTATGGAATACCTCATCTTTCTCCGAGTGATCTGGACACGCTGAAAACCGGCGTGAAAGACCCCGTGGGGAATATTGCGGTCATCGGTGCCGGCACCGGTCTGGGCGAAGGTTTTGCCATGTACGATCCGTCGCTGAAGCGCTACAGGGTCTATCCTTCCGAAGGGGGCCACACCGATTTCGCGCCGAAAAACGACGAAGAGGTCGCGCTGCTCGAGTATCTGCGGCGGCAATACGGCCACGTCAGTTATGAGCGGGTCATTTCGGGAACGGGGCTGATCAATATCTATTCCTTCCTGACGGCCGGAGGGATGGACGAGGCCGCAGCCGAACTGGATGCTGAGATTCGACAAAGCAGCGATCCGGCCGCTGCCATTTCCGAGTATGCCACGTCGGGCCGCTCGGAGATGTGCCGCCGAGCGCTGGCGATCTTTGCGTCGGTCTACGGCAGCGAGGCGGGCAATCTGGCCCTGAAGATCCTGCCCGCGGGCGGCGTCTACCTGGCCGGCGGTATTGCGGCCAAGATCCGGGAGTTTCTGCATGAAGGCGTCTTCGTCGCCTCTTTTCTGAACAAGGGAAGATCGAGAGGGCTGCTGGAGAATCTGCCCGTTTCCATCATTTTGAACCCCGATGTGGGGTTGATCGGTGCGGCCGGCAAATGTCTGGATGAAGGCGCCCGCTGATCGCGCCTTGCACCGGGTGGCGATCCGGGTGGCGGAAATCACGATTTCCGTGGGGGAATCTCTCCTTGTCACAGGGGCTGCGGCTGGGGTATATTCATGCACTCTTCTGCAAAATGGTTAGAGACAAGGCACGACATGTTTGAACACAAGGGGGAGCGGAAAGATGGCGCACGATAACCTGGATCAGCTCTGTATCAACACCATCCGCATGCTGGCAGCCGACGGTGTGGAGAAGGCCAATTCGGGACATCCCGGAATGCCCATGGGGGACGCGGCCATGGCCTATGTGCTCTGGACGCAATTCCTGAAGCACAACCCGGGCAACCCCCGGTGGGCGAATCGGGACCGCTTTGTGCTCTCCGCCGGGCACGGCTCCATGCTGCTCTATTCGCTGCTGCACGTGACGGGGTATCCCATTTCCCTGGACGATCTGAAGGCGTTCCGGCAATGGGGGAGCATCACGGCGGGGCATCCCGAATATCATCCGGCCTGCGGGATTGAAACCACGACCGGTCCGCTGGGGCAGGGGTTCGGCAACGGTGTCGGGATGGCCATGGCGGAAGCCTATCTGGCCAGCACCTTCAACCGGCCCGGATTCGACGTCGTCGATCACTACACTTACGGCATTACCAGCGACGGCGACCTCATGGAAGGATTGGCGTCGGAAGCGGCCTCCCTGGCCGGGCATCTCGGTCTGGGCAAATTGATCTATCTTTACTCGGATAACAAGATTTCCATTGAGGGCTCCACCGATCTGGCTTTCACGGAGGATGTGGGCAAGCGGTTTGAAGCCTACGGCTGGCACGTGCGGCATGTGGACGGAAACGACCTCGAGGCGGTGGAGGGTGCGCTCCGCTCCGCACAAGCGGAGCAGTCAAAGCCCTCGCTGATCATCGCCCGTACCCATATCGGTTTCGGAAGCCCCAACAAGCAGGACACGGCCGATGCCCACGGGGCCCCGCTGGGGGCGGATGAGCTGCGGCTGACCAAGGAAGGCTTGGGATGGCCTCTGGACAGGCCCTTTCACCTGCCGGAGGAGGCTCTCGATCATTTTCGTCTGGCCCTTTCCCGGGGCCGCGAACAGGAGCAGCAGTGGCAGAAGCTTCTGGACGGCTATGCCCGGGTCCATCCCGACCTGGCTGTCGAGTGGCGACGCTTCCTAAACGGGACGCTCCCCGACGGTTGGGACCAGGCCATTCCAACGTTTCAGCCGGCAGACGGGCCTCTGGCTACCCGGAGTGCCTCGGGCAAAGTACTCAATGCCGTGGCCGGGAAGCTCCCGTTGCTCATCGGGGGATCGGCCGATCTGGCGCCGTCGAACAATACCCATTTGAAGGAGTACGGTGCGTTCAGCCGGGGGAAGGCCGATCGAAACATTCATTTCGGGGTGCGCGAGCATGCCATGGGTGCTGTCCTCAACGGCATGGCCCTGAGCGGTCTCACGCCGTACGGTGGGACCTTTCTGATCTTCTCGGACTACATGCGCCCCTCCATGCGGCTCGCCGCGCTCATGGAACAGCAAGTCATCTATGTGCTCACCCACGATTCCATCGGCCTCGGTGAGGACGGGCCGACCCACCAGCCCATTGAACATCTGGCCAGTCTCCGGGCCATTCCCCATATGACGGTGATTCGCCCGGCCGATGCCAATGAAACGGCCTGGGCATGGCGGATGGCACTGGAGCAGAAGGACGGACCGGTTTGCCTCGTGCTCACGCGACAGAAACTGCCCGTCATGGATCGAAGCCGCTACGCGTCCGCCGAGGGCACGGCGCGGGGGGGCTACATATTGGCCGACGCAGAAAGCGGCCACCCCGACATTGTGATTCTGGCGTCGGGGTCCGAGGTTTCCATTGCCCTGGAGGCCTATGAGCAGCTCAAGAAAGAGGGCGTCGCAGCCCGGGTGGTTTCCATGCCGGATGCGAAGCGCTTTGATCGGCAAACGGAGGACTACCGCAAAGCGGTGCTCCCACCCGCGGTCAAAGCGAGGATTGCCGTTGAAGCCGGGGTGTCCCAGGGGTGGGACAAATATGTGGGAGAAGCCGGGGGCATCATCGGGATTGATCGGTTTGGCGCCTCTGCGCCGGGCAAGGTGAACATGGAGAAATTCGGGTTTACCGCCGGGAATATCGTGGACCGGACCCGTGCTCTTCTGAAGCGCTAACCCTGGAGATGGATGTGGGATCCGGAGCAAACGACCGGAGTCGAGACGGGGAGGTCCGCACGGGGATTCGCGTGGGGGCACCCAT
Organism: uncultured Nitrospirota bacterium; assembly: GCA_945786985.1. Classification (GTDB taxonomy): domain Bacteria; phylum CG2-30-53-67; class CG2-30-53-67; order CG2-30-53-67; family CG2-30-53-67; genus CALZGC01. Next base: position 12,748 of record CALZGC010000062.1, read on the forward strand.
CGAATCGGGGGAAGTCTGTCCGATGGAGCAGATTCCCGATTCCTGCGGCCTCGTAATCTTCGGCGCGTCGGGGGACCTGACCCGCCGCAAACTGATTCCCTCGCTCTTCTATCTGGAGCGAAAGGGTCTGCTGCCGGACGATTTTTTCATCCTGGGTGCCGCCCGCACCAAAATGACCGATGACGCCTTCCGGGATGCCCTCAAGGAGGGGGTCCGGAAAGCCCAAGCGGACGTTTTTGACGAAGCCGCGTGGGATGGATTTGCGAAGCGGCTCTCCTATCAGCCGACGGATTACGCTGACCTCTCCGCCTTTCGCGAGCTGGGCGAAGTTCTTGCGTCTCTGGACCGGAAACATGGGACCGGTGGCAACCGGATCTACTACCTAGCGGTGCCGCCCAGCCTCTACACCCCCATCACGACCCAACTCGGGGAATCCGGGCTCTCCCAAGCCGATCGCGGCTACAGTCGAATCATCATTGAGAAGCCCTTCGGACGGGACCTGCGCAGCGCGAGGGAGCTGGATCAGCACGTCCACAACTACTTCAGTGAAGAGCAGATCTTCCGGATCGACCACTACCTGGGAAAAGAGACAGTCCAGAACATCCTGATCTTCCGGTTCATGAACGCCATTTTCGAGCCGATCTGGAACCGCCGTTATATCGATCATGTCCAGATCACCGCTGCCGAGACGTTGGGGGTGGAGAACCGGGCGGGCTACTATGAGCACGCGGGGGTGCTGCGGGACATGTTCCAGAATCACATGCTCCAGCTGGTGGCCCTCACGGCCATGGAGCCGCCGTCCCGTTTTGAAGCGGATGCCGTCCGGGAAGAGAAGACCAAAGTGTTCCGGTCGCTTCGGCCGATTCCTCTGGCGCATCTGGAGCAACACCTGGTCCTCGGGCAGTACGGTCCGGGCCAAATGATTGGTCAAGCGGTCCAGGGCTATCGCGAAGAGCCCGGCGTCGAACCGGCCTCGCAGACCGCCACCTTTGCCGCGATGAAGTTTCATGTGGACAACTGGCGCTGGCAGGGGGTTCCCTTCTACGTGCGCTCCGGGAAACGGATGGCCCGGAAAGTGACGGAGATTGCCATCCAGTTCAAGCGGATCCCCCATCTCATGCTGCAGGCTGTGATGGAGGAGTCCATTGCCCCCAACGTACTGATCCTTCGCATCCAGCCGGACGAGCGGATTCGTCTCGCCTTTCAGACCAAGAGCCCCGGGTTCAAGAGCTGTCTTCGCCAGGTGATGATGGACTTCTGTTATCAGGAGCCGGGCCAAGGGGTTGCCCTGGACGCGTACGAGCGGGTCCTGCTGGACGGCATGCTCGGGGATCAGATGCTTTTCGTCCGTGAGGAGGCGGTGGACGTGACGTGGGCGCTGCTCACTCCGTTGCTGGAAGCCATCGAAAAGGACAACCGGGTCCCGGTCTTTCCCAACTACGATGCCGGCACGGCGGGCCCCGCCGACGCGGATCAGCTTCTGGATCGGGAAGACGACCGCTGGCGGCCTCTTTGACCGAGCAGCGGTGTGCACGAGACGGCGGGCGGCGGTGAAGAGACCATGCTCCGAAAGACCGCAAACAGACGGATTCACATCTTCCCCGACAAAGACGCGCTCGACAAAGCGGCGGCGGCGTTTTTCGCGGCCCGCTGCGCCGAGTCCATCGGGACGACAGGGCGCTTCACGGTGGCCCTGGCCGGCGGAAGCACACCGCAGGGGCTCTACCACCTCCTCGGATCCGAGGGCTTCCGGACACGCATTCCCTGGAACCGCGTACATCTTTTCTGGGGCGATGAGCGGTGTGTTCCGCCATCGAGTGGCAAGAGCAATTACAGAATGGCGGCGGAGAGTTTGCTGACCCGCGTCCCCGTGCCGCCCGGGAACATTCACCGGATGCAGGGCGAGCTGCCTCCCTCTGAGGGTGCGGCGCGGTACGAAGAGACCCTTCGCACTTTTTTCACCGGTCCCCGTCTGCCGGTCTTCAATCTGATTCTGCTGGGCCTGGGCTCCGACGGACACGTGGCGTCTCTCTTTCCGTACTCGGAGGGCTTGCAGGAACGGGAGCGGCTCGTTGTGCCGAATTATTCCTGGGCTCAGGCGAACCCGCGGTTGACCTTGACGCTCCCCGTCATCAATGGTGCTGAAACGATTCTCTTTCTGGTGGCCGGGGAAGAAAAGCGATCCGTTGTCTCCCGGGTGCTGTGCCGGGAATCCTCACCGGCGAGACTTCCGGCCCGGGCGGTTTGCCCTGTGATGGGCGATCTCCTATGGTACCTCGACAAAGCGGCGGCGGGAGAGATCGCCGCGGGCTGACAGAAGGCAGTGCGACGTGGCACAAATTGTATCCGTCAATATCAGTCAGGCCAAGGGGGAGAAGAAGACCCCGGTCCCTTCTGCGCGAGTGACCCCGGAGCACGGGATTGAGTCGGACGCCCATGCCGGCGCCTGGCATCGCCAGATCTCCCTGCTGGCCCTGGAGAGCATCCGGAAGATGCAGGCCCAGGGACTCGCGGTGGGGCCCGGGGATTTTGCCGAGAACGTGACGACCGAGGGGATCGATCTCGTGTCGCTGCCGGTGGGCAGCCGTCTGTATTTGGGCCGCAGGGTCCGGGTCGAGGTCACCCAGATCGGCAAGGAGTGCCACACCCGCTGTGCCATCTACCATCAGGCAGGGGACTGCGTCATGCCGAAGGAGGGCATCTTCGTGCGGGTGCTCGCCGGCGGCGAGATCCGGCCGGGAGATACCATCCGCCCGGCAGACGAAAAGGAATCCGATGAGCCAAAGCCATAGAGCCCGGGGGGAGACATCACCGGAGAAAGGGGCCTACCGGGTTGCCCTGTTGACCATGAGCGACAAGGGGGCGCGAGGGGAGCGTGAAGACGAAAGCGGACGGGTGATGCGCGAAATGGCCGAAACCCTTCCGGGCGAGGTGGTCTTCTACGAAATCATTCCCGACGAGGCCCGGATCATTGAAGAGAAACTCTGCGAGCTGACCGATGGTCTGCGCGCCGATCTCATCCTTACCACGGGCGGGACCGGACTGGCCCCCCGGGATGTCACCCCGGAAGCGACGCGAGCGGTCATCGATCGGGAAGTCCCCGGCATGGCCGAGGCCATGCGGGCCGCGTCCATGGCCCAAACACCCCACGCCATGATCTCCCGGGCCGTCTGCGGGGTTCGCAAGCGGACCCTGATTATCAATCTGCCCGGAAGTCCCCGGGCGGTGCGCGAGAACCTCGCAGTGATTCTGCCGGCGCTCACCCACGCCATCGACAAGCTGCGGGGCGATCCGAGTGATTGCGCCGCCCCTTGAAACGGCAACAGCGAAAGAGCCGTAGTTTCAATGGATTACGCCAATTTCAAAGGCTTTGGCGACCCACTTGTTTTTTCAGGGAGCAATGATAAACTGGCAATCAACAGGCAGAGCTGTTTCGGGGAGGAGAGGCAGATGGCTTTCATCAAAAAGATTCTGATACCGACCGACGGATCCGAATATTCGCGCTATGCCACCGAATACGCCGTCAACCTCTGCGAAGCCTTGAACGCGGAGATCACCCTGGTCTCCGTCGCCGATATCCGCTACGAGATGTACGACGTCTACAGCGAAGTGCACGCGGTGGGCAACGTCGAGGAGCTGATCCGCGAACAGGTGAGCCGCGCCCTGGAGCAGCATGCCGCAGAGGTCGAGCGGCGGGGCATGGCCGTTAAGAAGGTTCTGCGCGTCGGCGACGTGATCCAGGAGATTCTCAACGTCATCGAGAACGAAGGGATCGACCTGGTGGTCATCGGTACCCACGGCCGAAAGGGGATCTCCCATTTTCTCCTCGGCAGCACCACCGAGAAACTCGTCCGCAGCGCACCCTGTCCTGTCCTGACCGTCCGCCCGCCGAAGCGGTAATGTAGAAAATTGGAAATAGAAAATAGGAAATAGGTTGAAGACAGTGACGACCCAGAGGACGGAGGACGGAAGACAGAAGACGGGTTTTCCTCTTCAAAATAGCGGCTTTTCCTCCGCGCCCTCTGTGTCTCCGTGGCGAGATTGGGTTTCGGTTTTGCCTTTAACCCGAAGCGGCTTTTCTTTGTGCCCCCCAATGATTGGAAAATTGCAAATGGGAAATAGAAAATGGGTAAAGGCGAAAGGCGGGTTTTGGTTTTGCCTTTAGCCCGAAGCGGTTTTTCCTCCGCGTCCTCTGCGAACTCTGCCCCATTAGAAACAAAGACGTTTCTAACGGGGCGGGCGGTAAGATTTGTTTTAGGTTTTTGCCTTTGGCCCGAAGTGGTATTTCCTCTGCGCTGTCTGCGACCTCTGCGGTAAAATGGGTTTAGTCTCTTGCCTTTTACGCGAGGAAGCCTTCCTCAGCGGTAACATTGGCTCTTGAACAATACGCGGTCAGCCACGCAGGCCATTTGCTCCTTCGGCGAACCCGGGTCAATGCAGCCAAGCGTCATAGAGCAGTTTTCCGTCCGCCAAAGCTGGCTGGATCAACGTGGCGGCATTGTCCTTGTAGTCCGCGACATCACGTTCCGTTACGACGACGATATCCGCCACATAGCCCACGCCGATCAGACTGCGATAGATCTTTTGCGCCATTTTGCCCCGATGTTGATCCGAGGCGAGCACCACCAGCAGGCCGAAATCACTGTGCGGCCCCATAGCCTCAAGAGCAGCCGAACCGAACAGCACAATCTTGCTCGGTCGCGCTGTCGCAACGATTCGACGGACTATTTCGTCCAGGGCTTTCTCAATCGTTCTCTTCCTGGGCATGGCGTGTTCCCGGAGTGTTTAGTTTGCGTTCTATTAATCTTTCTCTACACATGCAGGGTGCCGGCCTTCTCTTATCAGGTCGGGAGACGTGAGGGTTCGCAAGGTCATTACATGCCGAACACCCATCATTGTCTCAATTGCTTTAAGTAAGTGTCTCTGTCTCAAGAACTTACCGCAAATTGCCGCAGAAGGGTATAGGACGACGTCTCGATTTCTTGTCGGACTAGCAACTATTTTTCCGTAGGGATGTTTCCTACATATGAACAGAGGGCGGAGTAACGGATGACAGAGGACAGAAGGCAGTGAAGAACCAGAGGACGGAGTAACAGAGGACGGAGGACAGAAGGCAGTGAAGAACCAGAGGACGGAGTAACAGAGGACGGAGGACAGAAGGCTGAAGACAGATCGGAAAATGGCAAATGGGAAATAGGAAATGGGTAAAGGCGAAAGGCGGGTTTCGGTTTTGAAAAAAGCGGCTCTTCCTCCGCGTCCATGACTCTGTGGTGACCTAGGTCTTGGTTTTGTCGTTTCCGCGAAGTGGTTTTCCTCTGCGTCCTCGGCGAACTCTGCGGTAAGATGTGTTTTAGGTTTAAGGTTTTTGTTTTTGACGCGAAGTGCTTTCCTTTGCGCCCTTTGCGACTTTGCGGTGAGACGCTTTTTCTTTTCTCTATCCAGATCCTTCCGCCAGCACGCGGGCAACGGCTTCGAGCATCTCCTCGGCGGTGTACGGTTTCTGCACGGCACCGGAGAATCCCGCTTCGGCGAAATCAGCCAGGACCGGGTCGTTGGAGTAGCCGCTGGAGACAACGGCTTTTACGGCGGGGTCGATTTCTCGCAGCTTTCCGATCGCCTCTTTGCCTCCCATCCCCCCCGGAATGGTGAGGTCGAGAATCACACAGTCGAAGGGCTCCCCCGAGGCCTGGCCTTCCCGGTAACTGCGGATGGCCTCCCGGCCGTCGCTGGCGCACGAAACTTCGTAGCCTTCCCGCTGAAGAATATGGGTCGCCACGTCCCGAATGACGCGCTCATCGTCCATCACCAGAATACGGCGCCGTCGGGCGGCCACGTCTTTTTCCGAAGGGGCCTCGGCTCCGTCGACTTTCTTTTCGGTCGCCGGGAGCCAGATCGTGCACTCCGTGCCCCGTCCCTCTTCAGAGGTGACGGTGAGGAGTCCGTTGTGTCGGCTGACGACGCTGTAGGAGATGGAGAGACCGAGACCGCCGCCCGCTTCCTTGGTGGTGAAGAAGGGATCGAAGATCCGGGCGATATGCTCCTCGGGAATCCCCGCCCCCTGGTCCTGAATGCGCAGGCGAATGTACTTGCCCTGTTTCAGGCCGCCATCGTTTCCGGCGGGGAGGGTCACATTGTCGCCGGTGACTGCGATCACGCCGCCCTTCGGCATGGCCTGTTCGGCGTTGATGACGAGATTGTGAATCACCTGGCTGATCTGTCCGGGATCGGCTTCCATGGGCCAGAGTTCCTCGGCCAGGGAGAGCCGGCAGTTGACATTCGAGCCGCGCAGCCCCAACTGGACCGACTCCCTGATGAGTTCCCGGCTCGCCACTATTTTCTTCTGCGGCGCGCCGCCGCGAGCGAAGGTCAGCAACTGATGGGTCAGGTCCTTGGCGCGCAGAGAGGCTTTTTCCGCCCGGACGAGCCGTTCGGACGCGAATCCGTCGGCCTCCAGATGTTTTCGGGCCACGCTGATATTGCCGAGCACCCCCGTCAGGAGATTGTTGAAGTCGTGGGCGATCCCGCCGGCCAGGATTCCGAGGGATTCCAGTTTCTGCACGCGAAGCATCTGCTCTTCCATCCCCTTGCGCTCGGTGATTTCCCGAACGACCTCGATGCCCGCCATGATTTCTCCTTTACCGTCCCGCACGGGAGAGGTGGTAATCTCGAAATGGCGTGTCCCGCCTTCCCCGGCAATCTCCCGCTCGGCCGCGTGAATCTTTCCGTCTTCGAAGCACCGGGCCACCGGGCACCCCTCGCAGACAGCGTCCTGAGACTCGTAAGCTCGGTAGCAGTACTCACCGACATGGTCTCCGATCATACCCTGGTGGATCTCGTTCTGGTAGAGCACCCTGAAGTCCCGATCTTGAATGCTGATGCCGTCTCCAATGGCGGCGAGGATGCCTTCCAGTTTGTTCTTCTCGGACCGCAGGCCTTCCTCGGCCGCCCATTTTTCCGTGACGTCCCGCACGTACTCGATGACCCCTTCCATTTCGGCGTCGGGAGCTCCTCTCAGGGGAAAGCTGTGCAGCTCGAGCCAGCCTCGGCGGTCCTCCGGTCCGGAGTAGGGAACGATCTCGACGTGGTGCGCCCCGTCCTGAAGCGTTCTTTGGGTGGGACACGGCTCGCAAGCATCGGCCCGCCCGTGGTAAGCTTCGTAGCATTTCTTTCCCACGAGCGGCATGCGATGCCGGTACCACTGCTCCATGGTCCTGTTGACCCGCATGATTCTGAGATCCTGGTCGAGGATGCTGATGCCGTCCTGGATGCTGTCCAGCACATTTGAGAAAAACCCCTCCCGCCGGCGCAGAACTTCCTCCATCTTAACTTGATCGGTCACATCCCGCATCAGCACCAATTCCGCTCGCCGTCCCCTACAATTCAGGGTATGGGAGAGGATCTCCACATAGATCAGGCTCCCATTCTTGCGGAGGTGCCGCCACCGCCCGGCCACATCGAGGCCTTCCGTGACGGCCGCGACGTTGGCCAGCATGGCCGGAACATCCTCGGGCGGGCGAATATCCTTGAGGGTCATGGAGAGGAATTCGTCCCGGCTGTATCCATAGTGATGCACGGCCGCATTGTTGACGTCGAGAAAGCGGAGCGTCTCCAGATCGTAGATGCACATGGGGTGAGGATTGCTCAGGAAAAGTTGGTCGTACCAGACGGGCTGCTTTCCTTCGGCATCGGGGAGGACCGAACCGTCGATGTGAGATTCAAGCTCAGCCACCCGTCGGCGCAGGCGGGTAAGTTCCTCCCCGCGTGCGACTCTTTCTTTCTGTTCGCCCTTCATGGCGGATCTCTGTGAAGAGTTGGCGGTCCTGCCGATTTGGATAGCGCCACTGTAGCGCTTCCGGGGTCCGTTGTAAACCGAAAATGACCCCCTTCGTTCAGTGAAGCTCGGCAGGGTGTATCTCAGAATTCCATTGATTCAGGGAGGAGAATCGGCTAAGATAATCGATCCTTAGAATAGATGAATGTTTTTTGGGACCGGTGCTTTCCGGGCAGCGGATCGGGGTAAGTGGGGAACGTTGCGTCCGGTGAAGCCGGCAACGTCGAGGTATTTCGACCGATGAGTGAGTTGGACGCGCTGCGAAAAGAGATCGATCAGCTGGATGAGGGGATTTTGCAGCTACTCAATCAGAGAGCTGATATAGCACGTGAGATAGGCAAGCAAAAATCATTGAATAATAAGAACTTTCATGCACCATCCAGGGAAGAGGAAATCCTGCAGCGACTGGAAAAGAAGAACCCCGGGCCTTTTCCCAATGATGCGCTCCGGTCCGTCTACCGGGAGATCATGTCGGGCTCGCTGGCACTGGAGCAGCCGATCAAGGTGGCCTACCTCGGGCCCCAGGCGACCTTCACCCATCTGGCCTGCATGAAGAACTACGGCAACTCCGCCCAGTACGTGCCCGTGAAGAGTATCAGTGAGGTCTTCGAGGCAGTGGAGCGGGGGCACGTCGATTACGGGGTCGTGCCGATTGAGAACTCCACCGAGGGGGTGGTGAACTACACCCTTGACATGTTCTCCGATTCCGATCTGACCATCACCTCCGAGATCCTCCTGGAAGTGTCGCACCATCTCATGAGCCGCTCCGGGGTATTGGACGGGATCCGAAAGATCTACTCCCACCCCCAACCCACGGCCCAGTGCCGGCAGTGGATCGAAAAGCACCTGTCCCACATCCCGATCATCGACGTGGAGAGCACGGCCCGAGCGGCGCAGCTTGCGGCGCAGGAGCCCGAGGCCGCGGCCATCGCCAGCGAGGCGGCGGTGAAGATCTACGGACTGCGGGTGATCCAGAAACGGATAGAGGACAACGTGAACAACTTCACCCGTTTTCTCTCCATTTCCGAAAAAAGGTCGGAGCGGACGGGTCACGACAAGACCTCCATCGTTTTCTCCTTCAAGAATCAGCCGGGCGGGCTCTTTCAGATGCTCCGACCCTTTGCGGAGCACGGCATCAACCTGACCAAGATCGAATCCCGACCGTCCAAGAAGAAAGCGTGGGAGTACGTTTTCTACGTCGATATGGAAGGTCACGTGGACGACCCGCCGGTCCGTGAGGCTCTGGAGATTCTGGAGAAAGGGTGCTTCTTTCTGAAGGTGCTGGGCTCCTATCCCAGGGCGCGGAAATAAGGGGGCCCGGGGATGACCATTGCGCCGGAACATATCCGCCGTTTGACTCCGTACGTTCCGGGAAAGCCGGTGGAGGAACTGGAGCGGGAGCTGGGGCTGGGGGACACGGTGAAGCTGGCCTCCAACGAGAACCCCCTGGGTCCCTCGCCGCTGGCCGTGAAGTCCCTTTCAGAGCACCTGACAGCGATCCACCGATACCCCGACGGCAGCGGGTTCTATCTGAAAGAGGCACTCTCCGAGAACCTCGGCGTCCCCGCCGCACAGCTCATCCTCGGCAACGGCTCCAACGAGCTCCTCAATCTCATCGTCCGCACTTTCTATCATCCGGGCATGAATGCCGTCTCCTCCGAGCGGACCTTTGTGGTCTATCCCATGGCCATGCAGGCCGTGGACGGAGAGTACCGCTCGGCGCCGATGAAGGGGGAGCATTATGATCTGGACGCCATGGCCGGGCTCGTGGATGCGCGGACCGTGTGCGTGTTCATTGCCAACCCGAACAATCCGACGGGCACCATCGTCCGGCGGGATGAACTGGCCCGGTTTTTCGACCGGATTCCCGAGTCGGTGCTTGTCGTGCTGGACGAGGCCTATTTCGAATACGTGGACGACCCGCACTATCCCGACGGGCTCTCCTACCTTGGGGAGGGGAGGAATGTCATGGTCCTGAGGACGTTCTCCAAGATTTACGGGCTGGCGGGGCTGCGCATCGGATACGGCATGGCCCGTGCGGAGCTGATCGACTCCCTGAACCGTGTACGGGAGCCCTTCAATACCGGTTCGCTCTCTCAGGCGGGAGCCCTCGCGGCCTTGGCCGATACGTCCCACGTCGAACGAAGCCGCCGGGTGAACCGGGAGGGCAAAGCCTACCTCTATGAGGAACTGTCTCGCCTCGGGCTGTCCTACACGCCGACGGAGGCCAACTTCATCTGGGTCGACACAAAGCGCTCCGCCCGCGATCTCTACGACGCCCTGCTCCGGGAAGGCGTCATCGTGCGCCCCATGGGAGAGCGGCACGTGCGGATTACGATTGGTACGGATGGGGAGAACAGGCGATTGGTGGGAGGACTCAAGAAAGTGCTGGATAGGCTGGATAGATGAAGAACACTAGGGTTACGCTTCGCGTGCCCCGCTTCTCTCAATCTTTGCCGTCTCCGACGGCTTTTGCATCAGGGTGTCTTGGGGTCAAGGATTCAAGGGG
>CALZGC010000063.1 GCA_945786985.1 uncultured Nitrospirota bacterium
AAACCAGTTCGAGTAAAAAGCGAAAACCTTCAGTCTTCCGTCTTCACTCTTCAGAAGTTTCCGTCATCCGTCTTCTGTCACTCCGTCCACTGGCCTTTATACCGCCCACTGCCCACCGGGTTCCATTTCCCCTTTTCTATTTCCCGATGTAGGAGGACGCAGAGAAAGGCACTTCTTGGTAAAAGCAAGAGGCGGATTCACCGCAAAGGCGCGAAGGTCGCAAAGGAAAGGCACTTCTTGGCAAAAGGCAGAAACCAATCTTACCGCCCGCCCCGTTAGAAGCGTTTTTGTTTCTCGGGGCAGAGATCGCAAAGCACGTTGAGGAAAGTCAATTCGCGACAAAGGCAAGAATCTTTCCTATTTTCTACTTTCAATTTTCTATTTGCTGATCTGAGTCGGCCTGGCTGATGATCTGCTCGTAGGAGGCGGGTGTCACATCAAATTTGTGAAAGACTTCGAGGGTGTAGCGGTCCAGGGCGAACCGCTCGTGGCGACTGCTCTTATTGGTATCGCCTGGAAATTTCGCTGCCGCTTCATTCAGCGCACGCTGCTCGGCCCGGACCATTGCTTCGTAAATCTTCGGGACCATTTCCTCGTCAAGACGTGCGCCGGTATTGTTGATGGTGATCTGTCCCAGTTTCCGGTAGACGTATCGATAATCTCCGGAGAACATCCGAATCTCGTACCAGTCCCCCACCTGCTGAATAAATTTGAACCGATCGCCCTTGTGGGCACTGGCCACCACCCGAGCTTTCTTCGTCGGCTCCGATCGAATGTTCACGTTGTGCCGGGAGATCGTCAAATAGGAATCAATTGCCCCGGTCGGGGGGACGGATACGAGGAAAAAAGCCGTGAGGAGCAAAGCAGATAGAATCGTCTTCGGAGCCTGGCGTCTGGTCATCGGATCGGGTCCGTGAATGTCGCTGGTTAAAAATTCGGATTCATCGACCGTTGGACTGTTGAAGCGGCTCCTCCAACTTAGATATAAAGGTAACAGAAAACGCCAATCCGGTCAATATAATGATTGTCCCAAGCGACCTGTAGAGCCTCAGAGGGTATCTTGTCTCCTCCAACCCCACGACCGGGGAATGGTATCGTGACTCCAGCGTCCGCCCGCCCCGTTAGACGTGCAGCGTCTAACGGGGCCTTGCATTTCAGCCTGCCGTCGGGTAAAGTACAGTAATTCTGCATCGGGCTGTTAGCCTAAACCGGAGATCACGCACCGCGACAAAACACCCGTTTAGCGATTCACGGGAGCAATGGAGTCCAGGAGGGATGGAACCCAGGAGGGATGGAACAATGAAACGTCGCGAATTTCTGAAAACCACTGTTCTGGCCACCGCGGCCGTTGCGACCGGGCCGTTTCCGGCGCGGGCCAACCCGGAAAAACCGACCATTCGGCAGTACCGCAAACTGGGCAAGACCGAAATCAAGATGAGCGACATCTCCTTCGGCACGGGCAAGCTTCCGTCCCCGTCCATGGTGCTGCGGGCCATCGACCGCGGCGTCAACTACTTCGACACCGCACCCGATTACGGCAGCTCGGAGAAATATATCGGCGGCGCCATGAAAAGAATTCAAAGGGACAAGATCTACATCGCCTCCAAGTTCTGCACGCCTCCGTCCTATCCCTCCCATCTCCCCCCGGGTAGCCGGAAGAAAGATTATATCCAAGCCGTGGAGGGGAGCCTCTCCCGCCTGAAGACGGACTATCTCGATGTCTGCTTCGTGCACGCCATCGGCGAAATGAGCAAGGACCGGGACGCCGAAAGGAAGCGGCTCCTCGACCCCGAGATGCTCGCCGCCGTGGAGGAGTTGAAAAAAGCCGGCAAGATGCGCTATCTGGCAATCTCCTCCCACGGTCCCGACAACATGGAGGACCTGCTGCTGGACGCCGTACGCTCCGATCATTACGATGTGATCATGATGGCGTTTAATTTCATGAAATTTCCGAGAGCCCCGGAGGTCTTCAAGGAAGCCGATCAACGTGGTGTCGGAGTGGTCGCGATGAAGACCCTCGCGGGCGCGAAGGACATGTCCCTCGAATTCAAAGGAGCCCCGTTTGCCCCGGCCGCCTTCAAGTGGGTGTTGAATCACCCCGAGGTCGATGGACTGGTCATCACCATCAAGAGCGTGGGCGACCTCGACCTCTTCCTGCGTGCCTCGGGCGAAGCGCCGAGTGCTGCGGACCGGCGCGTACTAGACCAGTATGCCGCCCGCTACGGAAAGCTATACTGCCGCACCGGCTGCAGCAGCTGCGAGTCGGCCTGCCCCGCTGGCGTCCCCGTGGCGACGGCCCTGCGCTACCAGATGTACTTCCGGGATTACGGCATGGAGAAGCGGGCCATGCAGTCCTATGCCGCACTTAACCGAGATGCGGAACGCTGCCTCTCCTGCGAGGCGCCCAACTGCACCCGGTCCTGCCCGTACGGATTGCCGGTGCAGGCGCTCCTGCGTGCGGCCCATGACGATCTATCCTTCGCAGTCTGAGGGGCGGCCCGTGGCCGCAGCCCTCTCTGTCCCGATCGGGGGAGGCAGAAGTGAAACGGCGTGAATTCCTCAAAACATCGGCAGTACTGACCGCCGCCATGGCGACGCCGCCGCTGCGTGTCGCGGCCGACCCGACCCGGTCCGGCATCAAACGATACCAGCCGCTGGGGAAAACGGGTCTCAAGATGAGCGACATCTCCCTGGGGTGCGGGAAGCTCCCCTCCCCTTCCCTGGTGCTGCGGGCCGTCGATCGGGGGGTCAACTACCTCGACACGGCGCCCGATTACGGCCGATCGGAAGCACATATCGGCAAAGCCATGAAGAAGATCGCCCGGGACAAAGTCATCCTGGCCTCCAAGTTCTGCCGACCGAAGCCTCTCGGCCACCTCCGTCGAGGCAGCAGCAAGGCGGACTACATCGCCGCCGTCGAGGCCAGTCTTGCCCGACTGAACACCGATTATCTGGACATCTGCTTCGTCCATTCCGTCGGGTCCGGGAGCCCGGAGCTGGAGGAAGAGAAAAAACGCCTCTTCGACGACGAGATGCTTGCCGCTGTCGCCGCCCTGAAGCAAGCGGGCAAGATCCGATTTCTCGCAGCCTCCTCACACGGGCCGCACCACATGGAAGAACTGATGATGGCCGCCGTTCAATCGGGCCATTACGACGTGATCATGCCCTCTTTCAACTTCATGGCTTTCCCGAACATTCCGCAGGTCCTGAAGGATGCCCGGGAGGCGGTGGAGGGTGCGGTCAGAAAGAAGCGGCCCTCGGTGACCAACATGGAGCTGCTGCGAGAGGCCCACCGGCGCGGCGTCGGGGTGGTGGCCATGAAAACCCTGGCCGGCGCCCGGGACCTGAGTTTCGAGAGCGGGGGTGTCCCCTTCCAGCCGGCGGCCTTTAAATGGACGTTGAACCACCCCGAGGTCAGTGGTCTGGTGGTGACCATCAAGACAGTATCTCAGCTCGACCTCTATCTCACGGCCTCGGGAGAAAGCCTGACGGCCGAAGATCGGCAGGTTCTCCATCGCTACGCGCAGCGCTACGGGAGCGCGTACTGCAGAACAGGATGCAGTGCCTGTGAATCCAGCTGCCCCGACCGTGTGGCCATCGCCACGACCCTGCGGTATCAGATGTATTTCCGGGACTACGGGATGGAGAAGCGGGGCATGCAGTCCTATGCGGCTCTGCGCAACAAGGCTGTGCCCTGTTTCGACTGCGCCCGGGAGTCCTGTGCAGGGGCCTGCCCCTTCGGCCTGCCCCTGCGGTCCATGCTCGTTGACGCCCACGAAACCCTCACGTTCACGGTCTAGATGGTCTCGACACACCGCAATCGCATCCTGCTCATTGCACTCCTGCCGGTCGTGGCCGCGGTCCTTTACCTGGAAGGACAGCACTACGATCCCGCCCTGATTCAGTTCAGTCCGTCAGAGTACGGCTCGGGCCGGGAGGCTTCTTTCTTCCCGACCGAGGTGGCCGGCTACCGCCGGAGCGGCCAGCTGCGGCGCTACACCCGGGAGAACCTCTATGAATACGTCAACGGGCATGCCGAGTATTTCATCTCTGCCGGCTTTACGGGGCTCACCGTGGGCGATTACGTCCGGGAGGGGGGCAACCCGGATCAGCCCGATGTCGTGGTCGACATCTACGATATGGAGGAGGGGATTCAGGCCTTCGGCATCCTGGCCGATGAAGGGGGCGAAGACGCGGAGAATATCGAGACCGGCCACATGGGTTTCAAAACGGATCAGGTGGTGGGTTTCATCAAAGGGCGTTACTACGTGAAGATCAACCGCTTCGATGAGCAGGCGCCCCTGGAGCAGCTCGCACGGGAGATAGACAACAATATGGCAGACGCGCCGGACGCCTTGCCCCTCTTCTCCCGCCTCCCCGATCTGGGTGACGTGGTAACCACCCGGTTCATCAAGGAGGCCTATCGGGGGCTCGACTTCGCCAACAACGTCATCGAGAGGGAATACCGCCTCAACGGCAAAGCGCTACAGGTCGCAGTCTTTACCTCGGACGCGACGGAGACCTCAAAACAGATTGCGGTCTTTCGAGAATATTTCGATCGCTCGGCGATTCCGTACAGCCCGATCGAAAAGAACGGGCGCACCCTGCACAAAGTGCGGGACCCCTATGAGGGGGACTGGTATCTGATCCCCCTGCCCGATACCCTGCTCGGGGTCTTCGGCGAGGTGGATGACGCTTTACTGGCGGGGCTGGTGAACAGTGAAACCGGAGCAGCAGCTCAAGGCAAACCATGACATCCAGAGAGCACAACACGGAAACTGAAGTCAACCGTCGCCAGCTGCTCATCCGTGCCGCCAAGGCGGGCGCAGTGGCCGGGGGCGCGTTGCTCTGGGGCGCGCTCTTCTACAGCCGCGAGCCGGTGCGCAGGCGGGACGAGAAGATCTACACCTTCCGGGACTACCGGGCCCCGGAGCCGGCCAAGACCGACTCCTTTGCCGTGGTCCATGGAACCGACCGGGAGAAGATGGTCCGCGCCGCCGTGGATCATCTGGGCGGCATCTCCCGCTTCATCAGGCCCGGTGAGCGGGTCCTGATCAAACCGAACGTCGGATGGGACCGCCAGCCCGAAGAGGCGGCCAATACCCACCCCGCACTGGTGGGGGCCGTGGTGCGCCTCTGTCTCTCTGCAGGGGCCTCCAAGGTCTGGGTCACCGATGTCTCCGTCAACGATCCGTACCGCAGTTTCGCTCGCTCGGGCATCGAGGAGGCCACCCGACAGGCGGGGGGCAGAATCCGCTACACCACAGACAACGATTTCGTCCAAACCGATCTCAAAGGGGAGGTCTTGAAAATCTGGCCGGTAAGCCGTTTCTACCATGAGGTGGACCGGGTCATCAACATGCCCATCGTGAAACATCATTCCCTCAGCAAATGCACCATCGCGCTGAAGAACTGGTACGGCGTTCTCGGCGGCCGCCGCAACCGACTGCACCAGAAGATCAACGAATCGATCGCCGATCTGGCCGCGGCCGTCCGCCCGACCCTCACGCTGGTCGACGCCACGCGCGTCCTTATCCGCAACGGCCCCACCGGCGGCAGCCTGGCCGACGTGTCGGTGGAGAACACCCTCCTGGCGGGAGAGGACGCGGTGGCCCTCGATGCCTGGAGTCTCCGGTACCTTGATCTGAACGTTGCCGACGTCCCGTACCTCGGCCTCGCCGAGCAGCGGGGCGTGGGGGTTTCGGACTGGGCGTCGCTGAACCCCGTGGAGTTCTCCGCCGGATAACGGCACGCAAGAAAAGGGCACACTCCCATGGGAAAGAAACTGCTGACGCTGCAGAACATCCGGCGCATCTACTCGGTCTTCTTCTTTGCACTCTTCGTGCTGCTCATCGCAGTGACCGATTTCCGCAACATGAAGGGATATGAAGTCTCCCTCTTTCTCGAGCTGGACCCGCTGGTGTCGCTCCTCTCCTTTCTGACGAGTTGGACCGTCTACAAGGGGCTGGCCCTCTCCCTCCTGATCATTGTGGGAACCCTTCTCTTTGGCCGCTTCTTCTGCTCATTTATCTGCCCCATGGGGAGTCTCAACCAGTGGGTAAGCCACTTCTTTAACCGGCGCCGCCCCGCCGACGACTACCAGATCAACGCCTACCGGAAGATCTACCGCTTCAAGTACTACGTGCTGACTGCCCTGATCGTGCTGGCCGCCTTCGGCTCCCTGCAGATCGGACTGCTCGATCCGATCGCGACCATCACCCGCACCTTTGCGATCTCTCTCGTCCCCGCTCTGAGCCTCGGAACCGGCGGGCTCTATCTCAAGCAGCCTGTTTTCTACGGCGGCATCGGCATCGCCCTGCTCTTTCTGGCCGTACTCTTTGCAAACCGCTTTCTCACCCGGTTCTGGTGCCGGGTGCTCTGTCCCCTGGGCGCGCTGCTCGGTCTCTTCTCCGGTTTCTCCCTGCTCAGGATACGGCGGGACGTGGAAAAATGCACCGATTGCCAGAAGTGCCTCCGGACGTGCCACGGGGGCTGCGATCCCCATACGGAGCTGCGTGTCCACGAGTGTCATGTCTGTATGAACTGTATCGAAGACTGTCCGGAGGATGCGATCCACTATGGCTTTCCCACCGCGGCGAGTTCCGTGCATGCGCCCCTCGATGTCAACCGGCGGCGCATCCTCGAAACCGGCGTGGCCGGCGCGCTTCTCTTTCCCATGATGCGAAGCTCGGTCACGGCCGAAACCACACCGCAGCCCGGCGTTATCCGGCCGCCCGGCTCGATCGCGGAGCCCGAATTCCGCCGCCGGTGCATCAAATGCGGCGAGTGCATGCGGGTCTGCCCGACGAACGTCATCCAGCCGGCCCTGCTCGAGGCAGGCCTGGAAGGACTCTGGACGCCCATCCTGCTCAACAAGATCGGTTACTGCGAATTCCACTGCGTGCTCTGCAGTCAGGTCTGCCCCACCGGCGCCATTGTCCCGGTCACCGTGGAGGAGAAGGTCGGCAAGCCGCCCCACGACAAACCCCTGTTCATCGGAACAGCCTTCTTCGACCGTGGCCGCTGTCTGCCCTGGGCCATGAACATCGAGTGCATCGTCTGCGAAGAAGTCTGCCCCACCTCCCCCAAGGCCATCTGGTTTGAGACCGAAACCATAAAGCTTCGCGACGGCAAGACCCGGCAGCTCAAACGCCCCCACCTCGACACCAAACTCTGCGTCGGCTGCGGCATCTGCGAAAACAAATGCCCCGTGCAGGACAAAGCCGCCGTCCGCGTCACCGCCATCGGCGAGACGCGGTCCCGCACGAACCGGATGATTCTGGAACTATAGACCGAAAGCTGAAGGTGGAAGGCCGAAGGTTTTGACTTTCGCCTTTAACCCGAAATGGCTTGCCTCTGTGTTCTCCGTGCCTCTAGCGAGCGAAGCGAGCCCTGTTAGAAGTTTAGCACCTGTCGGCAGCTGCTCATGAAGGGGGCTTTCCCCCTGACAGCTGACTTCTAACAGGGCGAGCGGGTGGTGAAATGCTCTCAGGTTTTAGATTTCTTCCTTTAGCAAGAAGTGTTGTTCTCTGCGTCCTCGGCGTTCTCCGCGGTAATGACGTTTTTGGGTTCTTGCCTTTGACGCGAAGTAGCCTTTCTCCGCGCTCTCCGCGTTCTGCGGTGAATAGCTTTTTGTTTTTTGCCTTTAACGCGAAGAGCCTTGGCGCCCTCAGTGGTGATTTCTTCTTGATCATCCTGTCCGCTTCTGTTATCAATTAGATTATCTGCTAGATATCACACCACTTGAAAATGTTTCACTTGTAAATTCATATGCCGTGACGTTCCCGATGTTCTTGCCCCTGGGTTTGTAATACGTTTTTTCATGCTTGACATCTGACCACAATATGTATATATTTGACTACATATTGTATACAGGCATGAAAGGGAACTCCGATGTCACTGCAGATGCTGTTTTCGTCAAACGCGAGAATCAAGATGCTCGGGCTGTTCCTGAACCGGCCGTCTCAGCGGTTTTACCAGAGGGAAATCTCACAGCTTACGGGCCTTCCTATACAGGCGGTTCAGCGTGAACTATCCAGGTTGACCGTGGCCGGGCTTGTTCTTAAAACCACTGAAGGCAACCGTGTCTATTACCGGGTGAATAAAGAGTATTATATCTTTCGCGAACTTAAAAGTATTTTTTTGAAATCTACGGGGATCGGTGAAGTACTGAAGAAGGAGTTTGAAAAAGAAAAGGGCATTGCTTTTGCTTTCATTTTCGGGTCTGTTGCCAGGGGCACTGAAAAGGAGGGAAGTGATCTCGACCTGCTCGTTCTGGGCGATGTCTCGGCTAGGGAACTGAATGAGGTCGTTTTTCCTGTTTCGGAAAGAATGAGGCGTGAGATTAACCAAAATCTTTTTACACCTGAAGTGTTTCTCAAGAAGATAAAGTCAGGGAACCATTTTGCTGTTCGAATTTCCAAAGGCCCAAAACTTTTTTTGATTGGGACTCCTGATGAGTTTAAACAGTTTATTAAAGGCAGGAAAGCTAAAACGGCATAAGACTTCTGACAGGGAAATATCAGATCTTTTCGAGGTGGTTCAGCGGGACTTGAAAGATGCCTCGCTCAAGGAGTTGTCTCCGGACAGAAGGTTTGCCACTGCATATAATGCGGCACTTCAGCTTACAAAGATTATGATGTCCGTCCAAGGATACCGAGCCGCCAGTCAAGGGCATCATAAAACCTCATTCGAGTTCCTGGCGTCCATTGAGAAGAATAAATTCAAGAAACTGGCCAGTTACTTTGATCTCTGCAGGAAGAAGCGGAATGTCACCGACTATGACAGGACAGAAGTCGTCTCTCCCAAAGAAACGGTGGAATTAATTGAAGAGGTTGAAGGGTTCTATGTCGAAGTTGAAAAGATGGTAAAGAGATAGGAACTACTTTGGGGTCAGCCCTTGACAGGGGACGAAATCGCATAGGATGAAGAAACCTTTTGTGAGATCCTTCGAGGTTTCTTGGGAACGTCCATAAGATAATAGAATAGTCATCTGGCGAAAAGAAGAAGCACATTATTTCATGGACGTCCCTACAAACGACCATCCTCGCCAAGGAACCTGGTTGCCACCTGCACCAACTCCTGCGGTGTGTCCATGTGTACATAGTGGCCGGACTTGTCGATGACCTCCAGCTTGGCGTTTGGCAGCTTTTCCGCAATCTCATACGCCAGCTTGACGCTGATGAAGCGATCGTACTTGCCCCACGGGGCGGGCTCCGGACGGTGAGCAGAAAGAAACCAGAGGACAGAAGAACAGATGACCCCGATAGAGGCTGCGCCTCTGACGGGGCAGGCTCCGGACGGAGGACAGAGGACGGTATAAACCAGAGGACGGAGTAACGGATGACGGAGGACGGAAACTTCAAGAGACGAAAGACTGAAGACAGAAAGCAGTGGGCAGTGGGCAGTGAGCGGTGGGCAGTGGACGGAGGACGGTGGGCGGATGATGCACCCCGGGACACCATGCGGAAGCTTGAGAGTGGTACGCAGGAAAATCAGAAGGCTTTCATATGCGGACCGGCAAAGGTTGCTCAGAAATCGCCGGTCAAACTTGAAGTAGACACGCAAGAGGATTGGAACATTGAAAACATATCGGCGGTGAGGGACCGGGTAGAGGATGGACTGGCCAAGCCGATCCGCAAAATTCAATCACCTTTTTTGCATGGCAGGAGGGACAGAACCACCGGGCCTTGCAGCTGAAGGCCAAAAGATATTCATGGGCACAGTCCCGGCACCGAACTCTTGCAA
>CALZGC010000064.1 GCA_945786985.1 uncultured Nitrospirota bacterium
GTCATCTGTTACTCTGTCGTCTGGGGTAATGGGGCGCGCTGCAGCACACCACGGCATGCGACCGCAGACAGGCTATCCCGGCAAGTGTCTCCCCATCTGCCCCCCACAACAAAGCGCTTGTGATCCAGACTGGCTTTGTGCTAGGTTTGAAAACTCTTTTTCCGGCACACACACTGATTCGGGGGGGATGCAACAAGATGCAGCGTATTATGATCAAGAGCCTCATCGTCTGGCTGGGTTGCTTTATTCTGATCACGACCCTGACCGGCTGCGGCAGCGTTGAGAACCGCCGCCAGAAATACTTCGAGCGGGGCAAAAACTACCTCGCCGAGGAGAAATACAAAGAAGCCACTATCGAATTCAAGAACGTCCTCCAGATCGATCCCGAGTTTGCCGAGGGGTATTTTGAGTTGGGCAAGGCCCTGCTCAAACAGCAGGATTTGCAGAAAGCCTTCGGGGCATTCAACAAGGCCGCAGAACTCGACCCCGACTTGATCGATGCCCAGCTCCACCTTGGGCAGATCCTTCTGATGGCCCGGCAATACGACCAGGCGCTGGAGAAGGCAGAGCTCGTTTTGGCCAAGGAGCCGGACAACAAAGACGCGCATCAGATCAAGGCGCAGTACTTCATCGTCAATAAGGAATTCGACAAGGCCATCGAGGAAGGCAAAGAGGTCCTGAAACTGGATGACTCCGATATCAATGCCCGGCTCTTCCTGGCAAACGCGTACGAACTCAACGGCGACAAGGACGCAGCCAGACAGGTCCTCGAAGAAGCGCTCCGGAAAGACCCGACACATACGGGGGCGTATGTGGCCTCGGCCCAGTTCTACCAGAGAAACAATGAGCCCGAGAAAGCCGAGTCCCTGCTGCAAAAAGCAGTAGAGAAAGATCCCGAAAATACGAACCTCCTCATCGGTCTGGCCAGTCTCTACCTGGCCCAGAAAAAGGAGAACCTCGCCGAAGAAACGCTGAAAAAAGGAATAACTCTTTTCCCCGAGCAGTTTGAATTCGCCCTCAACCTCGCGCGCTTCTACATGAGCCAGGATCGCAAGGGAGATGCTGAGACCCTGCTCGTCAAGTCGGCTGAGAAGAAACCCGAGGATATTCAGCGGCGGCTTCAGCTGGGTGACTTCTACGCCGGAATGAAAGAATATGGCAAGGCGAAGGATAGCTACCGGAAATGTCTCCACATCGACTCGGACTCCCTGGAAGCCCGGCGGAAACTCGCTGCGACCTATTTCGAAGAGAAAGACTTTGATACCTCCCGCAAACATGTGGAAGAAATACTCGCAGACAACCCGAAAGATACCGAAGCCCACTATCTCAAGGCGGCTCTCAGCCTGGAGACCAAGGATTATCAGACCGCCGTCGAGGAGTTGCGCACCGTCCTGAAAGATCGGCCCAACAACGCCGAGATTCACTACCGCCTCGGTATGGCCCATCTGGGGAACAATGAGCCACTGCTCGGTGAAGAGGAGCTGCGAAAGGCCCTTGAACTCAGCCCCAAGTTGATTGCCGCACGCATGGAGCTGGTGCGGCTTTCCATGCAGGAGAGAAAGTTCGACGAGGCAGAGGCTGAGCTGGAAAAAATCGTCTCGCAGGCACCCGACTACTACGAAGCCCATACGCTGATCGCAGAGGTGGCCCGGAACAAGCAGGACGCAAGCGGCGTCGAGCAGGCCGCGGCCCGGATGATTAAGCTGAAGCCCGATCAACCGGCCGGTTATTTCTACCGAGGGCTCGTTGTTCAGTCCCAGAAAAAAACGGAGGAGGCCCTGCGGGATTACGAAAAGGCGCTGAGTCTGGCGCCCGATCACGTGGGGGCGTTGGGGCAGATCATCGGGGTCCATCTGGCCCGCAAAGACCTGGACGGTGCAATTGCCCGGGTCCGCCGGCAGATCGAAGCCTCGGCGAAGAACGCCTTCTTCCGGGAGCAGTTGGCCCGGATCTACGTGCAGAAGAAAGATTTCGCCGAAGCCGAGAAAGCTCTTCAAAAGGCCGTGGAGCTCAATCCAAAGCAGACCTCGGCCTATCTCCTTCTTGGTCAGCTCGCACAGAATACCGGGAATCAGAAAGAGGCGATGCGCTATTTCCAGACGGCCATTGAGAAGAACCCGCAGGCCCTGGAGCCCTATTTCAGCCTCGCTAGTTTGTACGAGCAGGGGAAAAAACTCGACGAAGCCGCCAAGCTTTACGAGAGCATCCTCAAGATCGACGCCAAGAACCCCCTCGCGCTGAACAACCTGGCTTACATCTATACGGACAACAACGTGGACCGGGCGATGGAGCTCGCCCAACGAGCTATGGAGGGCGCCCCGGAAAACCCCTTCGTCATGGATACCCTCGGCTTTATCTACTACAAGAAGGGCCTTTACCCCAAGGCCATCCGCCTTTTCGAAGACGGCCTCGCTAAATACGACAAGAACCCCACCATCTATTACCATCTCGGCCTGGCTTACAGGAAGAGCGGCGAAAAAGACAAGGCCCGGGAGGCGATCAACAAAGCGCTCTCCTTCACAACGGAGTTTCCCGAGCGTGAGCTGGCCGAAAAGGCGCTCGACGAGATCGGGTGAGCAGACAGGGACGCGGGCCTTTTCAGGTGCCCACCTCTGGACGGCCCGCGGGTTTGGTCTGTCTGGCTTCTGCCCGACATTCGCCTACCGCTCCGTAGGGATGCTCCTAGAACGATCCCGTCCGCCGGAATCGCCACAACCCTTTCCAAACCCCGCCTTCTAGCCCGTATATTGCATGAGTGATCGTCATGAGAGGCCCCAGAGGTTCTGGAAGCGACACAGGCAAGGCTCGGAAATCGACCAATTCCATTCCAATACCGAGTTTGACCATAAGCAGTGGCAGCTAAATTTCGGGATTGCGTATATTTGGTAAGAAATGCCATTATGCCCTCTGGAAAGTCAACCTCCCGGCAATTCATAGCTACCGGGAGGTTTTTTTCGGCGCTAACCCGCACTACAAGACACAGGTTGAGGTGGTAGAGTCGAAGACTGAAGGCTGAAGGCGGTGGGCAGTAGGCGGTAGGCCGTGGGCGGACAAAAAAACCAGAGGACGGACGACGGCGTACCAGAGGACGGAAAGTTCAAAAGACTGGAGGTTGAAAACTGAAGGCGGAAGGCGATTTTGGTTTTCCTTTGCGACTTTGTGGTGACACCGGTTCTGGTTTTCGCCTTTAACGCAAAGAATTGCCTTTCTCCGCGTCCTCTGCGACCTCTGCCCCATTAGAAACAAATCGGTTTCTAACGGGGCAAGCGGTAAGATTGGTTTTAGTCCTTGCCTTTTGACGGCGCGATGTTTCCCTTTGCGCCCTTCGCGTCTTTGCGGTGAGACAGGTTTTGGTTTCCCCCCTTCTCTCCTTTGTTGACCGCATCGCATCCCTCCGGTTACCATTAAACAATAACGGGAGGATCGATACCATGGGCAAGCGTATTTTTGTTGGGGCTTTGGTGGCCTTTGTCCTTTTTTTCTGGTGGACCCACCGGCCTGTGACGCACGGGCCGGGAGCGGTGGCACCGCACCCGCCGCGGCAGGCCCAGATTCAGGACGTTCAGGGGTTTTCCCACAAAGAGTACCGGATTACGCCGCTGGCCCAGTTCGAGGGGGAGGCCAGGGTGCTGGGCAGGAAGCGTTACCGCTCGGGCCGGGAGACGGAACTCTCCCCGGTGGACTTTGCGCTGGGCTGGGGCGCCATGTCGGATGAAAGAGTACTCGAGGAGCTATCCATCAGCCAATCGGGCCGCTTTTATTTCTGGTGGGGCCGTGAACTGCCGATCCCGGAAGAGACCATTGTCAAAAGCAGTGCCAACATGCACATCATTCCGGCCACGGATGACATCGCAAAGCGCCTGAAGAAGGTGCGCAAGGGGCATGTCCTGAGTTTGAAGGGTTATCTCGTGAAGGCTGAAGCCTCGGACGGTTGGCGCTGGATCAGCTCGCTGACGCGCACCGACAGCGGCGCCGGTGCGTGCGAAGTCGTCTGGCTCGAGGATTTCAGCATTCTCTGAGGGCGCACACCCCTGTAGATCCCCACCTCGATCCTCTCCCCGAGGGGAGAGGAAGTTCAACCAAAGTTCAATCTTCGGGCGCCCTGCAAAAGGATGGTAGCCCACACGATACTGTCTAGAGCTCTCTTCTGCACCTCCACGATCTGCCAACTGGGGGTTTCTTTCCTCCTCTCCTCTGATGTATAATACACATCTGCAACCCTTTGGAAAATATGAGTGAATACCGGCTGTAGAGAACACGGAGCACCATGAAAGACTTTATCCGAAGCCTGCCGAAGGCTGAGCTTCATATTCACATCGAGGGCTCTATGGAGCCCGAGATGATGTTTGCGCTGGCCCTGCGAAACGGATTGCGGCTCCCCTATGGGTCCGTGGAGGAAGTACGCGGCGCCTATGAATTCAACGACCTCCAATCGTTTCTGGATCTCTATTACGAAGGCGCTCGCGTGCTGGTGCAGGAGGCCGACTTTTTTGATCTGACCGCGGCCTATCTGAAGCGGGCCCACAGCGACGGCGTTTGTCACGCGGAGATCTTCTTCGACCCTCAGACCCATACCGCACGGGGGGTGCCCTTTGAAGTGGTCATCTCGGGAATCCACGGTGCTCAGCGGGCGGCGGCGCGGGAACTCGGCATCTCGTCGAAGCTCATCATGTGTTTTCTGCGGGACCTGAGCACCGAGTCCGCCATGGAAACCCTGAGGCAGGCCATCCCCTATAAGGAATGGATCATCGCGATCGGACTCGACTCGGCGGAAGTGGGGCATCCGCCCGAGCAGTTCAAGGCCGTCTTCGAGGCTGCCCGCAAGGAGGGCTTTCTGAGCGTTGCCCATGCCGGCGAGGAGGGACCGCCCGAATACATTCGCCAAGCCCTGGACCTGCTCCATGTCTCCCGCATCGACCACGGCGTGCGCTGCCTGGAAGACCCGGAGCTGGTGGAGCGCCTGAAGGCCGAGAGGATCCCCCTGACGGTCTGCCCCCTTTCGAATGTGAAGCTACGGGTCTTCAACACACTGCCCGAGCACAATCTGAAGCGGCTGCTGGATGCAGGACTCTGCGTGACGGTCAATTCGGACGATCCGGCCTATTTCGGCGGTTATGTGGCCGAGAATTTCCGTGCCGTCAGCGAGGCGCTTCACCTGACAGATGAGGAAATCCGGCGTCTGGCCGACAATTCGTTTGAGGCGTCGTTTCTGACGGAGAAAGAAGCAAAGGGTTCGAGACAGTAGGCAGTAGACAGTGGGCAGTGGGCGGATTGAGAACCAGAGGACGGCTAAGTCCGGACGACGGAGCGACAGAAGACGGAGGACAGAGGGAAAGTCCCCCCTCACCTTTTTCCTCTCCCCTCGGGGAGAGGAGTGCTTGTGGTCGTTTTCCTTGGACCCTTGGATCCTCGCAGCTGAACTACGCAAAGAGCCGAGCCAAACAGGAAAAGATCCATGATTCAAGTACAAAATCTCACCAAATCCTACGGCGCGCAGCTGCTGCTGGACGATGTCAGTTTTACGGTTGGTCCGGGGGAGCGGATTGGGCTAGTGGGGCGGAACGGGCATGGCAAGACGACGCTCTTTCGGATGATCCTGGGGGAGGTGCAGCCCGATGCAGGCGAGATCCGCATCCGCAGGGACTACACCGTCGGGCATCTCTCGCAGCATCTTCAGTTTACGGAAACGACGGTTCTCGAGGAGGGCTGCCTCACGCTGCCGACCGCGGAGGACGGGCGCGATGACACCTACAAGGTGAAGGCCGTGCTGCAGGGGCTCGGTTTTTCGGAGGTGGATTTCGACCGGAGTCCCTCGGAGCTCTCCGGCGGCTACCAGGTCCGGCTGAACCTGGCCAAGGTGCTCGTCTCTGAGCCCCATCTACTGCTGCTCGATGAGCCGACGAATTATCTCGACATTGTCTCCATCCGGTGGCTGATACGGTTTCTCTTGGGGTGGCGCCATGAGTTGATGCTGATCACCCATGATCGGACTTTCATGGACGCCGTCACCACCCATACCCTCGGCATTCACCGTTCCCGCTGCAGAAAGATCGCCGGGCCCACGGCCAAGCTCTACCAGCAACTGGCCCAGGAAGAGGAGATTCACGAACAGACCCGAGTCAATGAGGAGAAGAAACGAAAAGAGACCGAGCAGTTCATCAACCGGTTCCGGGCCAAGGCCACCAAGGCGCGGGCGGTGCAGTCCAGAGTCAAATTGCTTGAAAAGCGAGACCGCCTGGAGAAACTGACGCAGATCGAAAGCCTCGATTTAGCCTTCCGTGCTGCCCCCTTTCACGGCAAGACTCTCCTCGGCACCGAGGAACTCTCTTTCTCGTACGGGCCCGACTCACCGCAGCTCATCGATCAGCTCTCTTTCTCAGTGCGCCCCCGGGACCGGATCGCTGTCATCGGCCAGAACGGCAAAGGGAAAAGCACCCTGCTGAAGCTGCTGGCGGCGGAGCTTGTGCCCGTTGCCGGCCGGATCGAACGGCATCCCCACCTGCGGCCGGCTTACTTCGGCCAGTCGGAGGTCGGGCGGCTTCATCCGGACAACACCGTGGAGGACGAGATCCTTTCGGTGCACCCCGACGGGAATCGCAGCTCCGTCCGCGGCATCTGCGGGATCATGATGTTCGACGGTGACAAGGCCCTGAAAAAGGTGCAAGTCCTTTCGGGCGGCGAGAAGAGCCGCGTCCTGCTCGGGAAGCTTCTGGCGACCCCGTCCAACCTGCTCCTGCTCGATGAACCGTCAAACCATCTCGACCTGGAATCGACGGAGGCACTCATTGACGCCCTGGAGGCCTTCGAAGGGGCGTTGATTATCGTCACCCACGTCGAGCAGATCCTCCATGCCGTCGCAACCCGACTGGTCATATTCGATGAGGGCACCGTGCGCGTCTTCGAGGGAAGCTACCAGGACTTCCTCAACCGGGTCGGGTGGAGCAATGAGCGCCTGGAGGCCCCCGGCAACCAGCGGCCGCAAGCCGAAGCCAGGTCAGCCAGCAGGAAGGACTTGCGGCGCAAGCGGGCGGCAGTGATCGCCGAGCGCTCCCGGACGCTGGGCGTCCTTCTGAAGCAAATCGCGGCCGTTGAAAAGGAGATCATGGTGCTGGAGCGCCGTGTGGAGGAGGAGACGAGTGCCCTGCTGCAAGCGTCCGAAAGGGGCGACGCCCTCTTGATCGAGAGGCACTCTAAATCAATTCATCAGTCCCAGGAGCGCATCGATGGGCTATTCACCGAACTGGAGTCCCTGACGGAAGAGCACGATGAGAGGGCACGGCTTTTTGAGCAGCAGCTAGAGTTTTAGAAGCAGGCTGAAGGTGGAAGGCTGAAGAAAGGCTTTGGGGGTTCGCCCTTAGGCATAGAGGTCTTTCTCGGTGCCCTGGTCCGTGGTGAATCATGTTTTTGTCTTTTGCAAGAATTGCCTTTCTCTGCGGCCTCGGCGTCTTCTGCGTTAAGACTGGTTTTGGGTTTTGCTGTTAGATAGAAAGACCTCAAAAAAACAATTTCTTTTTAGCAATTTGTGTGATATAAGGGCGATAAGGAGAGCGGCAGGTGCGGGATCGACGGGGCAACAGCAGAAGTCGCTGAAACCGCACAGGCGCCAAGGGTTTTACAGTTTCTTAGCTGGTGGTTCTGGGAAACTGTGATCAGGATGGGTTCCACCGAAAAGCATGGAAGGAGTTCGACATGGCAGAGGGCACGGTGAAATGGTTCAACGACGGCAAGGGTTTTGGGTTTATCGAGCAACAGGAGGGGCCGGACGTCTTTGTCCACTTTTCCGCCATTCAGGGGGAGGGGTTCAAGTCCCTGAATGACGGAGACAAAGTCCAGTTTGAAGTGGTCGACGGGCCCAAAGGTCCTCAAGCCGCGAATGTTACGAAGTTATAAACTTCTACCCAGTCCAAACCAAGAGCCCCGCGGCATGCCGTGGGGCTTTTTTTTGCCTTTCGATCTCCGTATTTCAGAGGGAGAACTGATCGTGCAGGGCGGGGACGTGGACCTTCTTTGCCGCCCCGTCGCCCTTGAGATCCTTGCTGAAACGCTCCAGGTTCTTCGGCTCACCATGGACAAGAAAGAGATGCTCCAGCTTGCCGTTGGCTCGGAGCCACTCATCCAGGATCGCCCGGTCCGCGTGGGCGGAGAACCCTCCAATGGTGTAGACTTTGGCATGGACCCGGTAGGCATTGCCGAAGATGCGCACCCGGCTTCGCCCGTCGACGATCCGGCGCCCCAGAGTGCCGTCCGCCTGATAGCCTGAAAAGACGATGGACGCTTCTTTTCGCCAGATGTTGTGTTTGAGGTGATGTTTGATCCGGCCCCCGGTGCACATCCCGGAGCCCGCAATGATGATCGCGCCGCTACGGATATGGTTGACCTGCCGCGACTCGTCCGCGGTCTTCGTGAATTCCAGTCCCGGGAAATGGAAGGGGTCGTCCTTGTCCTTGAAGATCTGTATGGTTTCCGCGTCGAAACACTCGGGGTGCCGCCGCATGACGTCGGTCACCTTGATCCCCATGGGGGTGTCGAGAAACGCGCGGCAGGGCGGGAGCCGCCGTTGATCGTAAAACTCCCGCATGAAGAAGAGCAGATCCTGCGCGCGCTCCACGGCGAAGGAGGGGATGAGGACGTTGCCGCCCCGCTTGAAGGTCTGGACGATCGCCGACAGGAGTTCCTCCACCGTGTCGTCCAGGCTCTTGTGGTTCCGGTTAGCGTAAGTCCCCTCCACAACGATCACATCCGCGCCGGCGGGCATGGCCGGGTCCTTGATGATCGGCTTGTTGCGGTTGCCGAGATCGCCGGAGAAAATGATCTTCCCCTCGCCCTGCACCTCCACCTCGATGAACGCGGAGCCGAGGATGTGCCCCGAATCTCTGAAGGTCGCGCGGACCCGGTCATTCAACGCCACCGGCTGGTTGTAGTCGGCAAAGTCGCCGAAGTACCGGAGGGCATCGAGGGCGTCCAACGTGGTGTAGAGGGGCTCGCGCGGCCTGATCCCCTTGCGCCGCCCGATCCGCTTCCACTGTTCGTAGTCTTCTTCCTGAATCCGGGCCGAATCCATGAAGATGATCTTGGCGATGTCGTAGGTGGCGGAGGTGGTGATGACCTTGCCCCGGAACCCCTTTTTGACTAGCGCCGGGATCCGACCGCAGTGATCGAGGTGACCGTGGGTCAGCAGGAGATAATCGATGGACGCCGGTTCGAACCCGAAGTCCTCGTAATTCAGGGCTTCTATTTTGCGGCCCCCCTGAAAGAGACCGCAATCGACAAGAATGTTCAGACCGCCGGTGCGCAGCAAGTGACAGGAGCCGGTGACGGTCCCGACTCCTCCGTGAAAAGATAGTTTTGCCCCTCCCAAGAATGACCTCCTCTTGTATGGATCAAAAGAACTCGGAATTTGGCGAAAATGTTTACTTCAGCACTTTCGCGAGAATCTCCTTCACCGTGTCCCCCCCTTTGGACTGCACAAAGGATAGGATCTGCGGTGTAAACTTCCCGATCATGTCCGATTTGAGATCGAGCTTTGAGAACCCGCTGGCCACGCCGGCCATGCCTCCCAAGCTCCCGCCCTTCTCACCGAACATGGATGTGACGCTCCCCACGGCCTTCGCGAGGAAACCACTTTCCGGTGCCGCCGATATCACTTCGTCAATGCCCGGTACGGTGTTCGCGATCTGCCCGAAATCCCCTTCCCCGAGTTTCTCTTTCGCCATCTTGAAGATGAGGCCGGCGCCGCCCTTGGCCTGATCCTCGTTGATGCCCAGGTTCGAAACGAGCTGCTGAATAAGTTCCATGACACGACCTCCTTTTTCACGTGGATTGAATTACGATAACTGCGTCTCTATATTACCGTCCCCACCTCATTTTGCAACTCAGACGGTGGGTGTGCCATACAATAACCCGGTTAGCGAGCGGGCGCCATGCCGCCCCGATCGTCCAGCCAGTAGGGGGTCCACGCCAGCGCCAGCAGGTGCACCGAGATGTCCTTCTTCTTGGGCCGGATCTCGACGGGCTCCAGTTCCTCCGTCAGCGGGTCTGCGGCATTCTTCGCCTCCTCCGTCTCCTGTGACAGCTGCGCCTGAAGCTCGGCCAGATTCTGCTGGAGGGCTTCCACGTTTTCCTGGGCCCGCTCGATATCCTGCTTTTCTTTCAGGATCCGGCCCGCACTCCTCGCGGCCGTCGTGGCCCGCCCCATGCCGGTGCGGCTCACCTTCTTCCGCCCCAGCAGCGCCCCGAACAGGGTCGCACCCACCGAGATGGCCGTCTGCAGCTTCTGCTGTTTCGCCTGCTCCTGTTCCCGCTCTACAGCCAGCTCGGCCTTGCGTATTCGCTCCTCGAGTGACCCGATCTTGGAGGCGTATTTCTCCCGAATACGCTCGACCAATTGATCCCGCCGTTCATGTGAGGCCTGCTGGAGCCGGATCCGAAAATCCCGCTCCGGCTCATCGAGATTGGACAGAATCTTGAGCGACGGGCTCTTCAGAAGCTGCAGCGATTGATTCCGGTAGAGCCAGTCCTGAAATCCGCGACTCCAGCCGGCGTAATTTCGCTTATTGCTCGCGGCCTTGGGGACTTCCCCGAACATGACGTCCGGTTCGGGAGTTTTCTCCACTTCCTCGGCGCCGATGCCGGCGTCTTCCGCCTCTTCCCAGCGCGGCTTCGAGATCCGATCCGACAACTCCGCCAGAAGGGAGATCCCCTGATCGGTCGCAATGCCGGCCTTGGCATTCGCGTAATAGATTCTGGCAATGCCGAGCAGCATGGGCTCGTAGAAAAGGGTTGCGCCTTCAGGCTGGGATCCACGGACGGGGAGGAAGAACTGCGGTACCTCCGGGGGAAGCATCGGCCGGGCGGCCGGCGGGGGTGCCTTGCGCGCACGCGCTTTAGTCGGGGCCGCCTTTGGCGTTTCCTTAGCCGCCACCGTCGGGGTGGCCGCCTTGATAGGATCCATAAGTGTCTTGATCTGATCCCGCGTCAGCGGCCCGCGCAGATAGGACATGACCCAGCGGGTCTCGAAGATGACCGGGGCGTCTTCGTGGACATTGTTCATGAGAAAGACCCGGCTCCCCAGCCCGGCCAGCGTCTGCTCCATCTTCTGCCGGTCGAACTTGCCCCCTTCACTGCTGCCGGCGCCTTCCAGACCGTCCAGTACCCGCTGCTTGTCCCGGTCGGTCTGGAGCCTGCCGATGAACCAGGTCCCCGTGTTGGAAAGCCCCTTGTAGTCGAGATCGACGGGGTTCTGGGTCGCCAGCACGACGCCCAGCCCGAAGGCGCGGGCCTGTTTCAACAGAGTCAGCAGGGGCCCCTTGGAGGGCGGATTCGCCACGGGCGGCATGTATCCGAAAATCTCATCCATATAGAAGAGGGAGCGGAGACTGGTCGTCCCGGACTGGCTCCGCATCCAGCCGAGCACCTGCGTCAGGAGCAGGGAGACGAAGAACATCCGTTCCGTGTCGCTGAGGTGGGCGATGGAGAAAATGGCCACCCGGGGTTTGCCTTCTTCCGTATAGAGCATCCGGTCGACATCGAGCGCTTCACCCTCGAGCCACGCCTGGAAACCGGGGGCGGCCAGGAGATTGTTCAGCTGCATGGCCAGGGCGAAGCGGTCCTTCGCCGGAAAGAAGGAATCGAGATCGAAGACGCCCACCCGGGTGACCGGGGGGGCCTGAATGGCCTGGATGAAGCGGGCCAGGTCGAGACCCTGCCCCTGCCGCCAGCTGGCATCGAGAATGGTGGAGAGCAGTATGTGCTCCCGGCTCTGAATGGGGTCTGCGTCGATCCCGAGAAGGTTGAGAAGCCCCGTGACCGTCGTGTTGATCCGCTCCCGCAGCAGATCGCTGTCTTCCAGGATAACCGGCTCGGGGGCTTCAAAGGACTTGAGAATCGAAACGGGAATGCCCGCGCTGCTTCCGGGCGTGTAGATTGCGAAATCCGCGGCCTCCCGCAGCCGGCGGATTCGCCCGCCGTCCTGGCCCCACTTCCCGAGCCCCGTCTTCCAGAGTTCCGCCTGCTTTTCGGCATACTCCTTCGGTTTGAGGCCTTTCTTGCGGGCGTCGTCTTCGTTGATCCAGGGGAGAAAATCGTCCGTGCTAAAATCGGGAAAGGTCAGCATCAGGTTCGAGAGATCGCCTTTCGGGTCGACGACGATGGCCGGAATCCCGTCGATGGCCGCCTCCTCCAGTAGGCCGATACAGAGGCCGGTCTTGCCGCTTCCGGTCATACCAACGCAAACCGCATGGGTCGTCAAATCCTTGGATTCATAGAGAAGGAGGTTCTCTCCCGATTTCCTCTTGGCAAGATCGTAGTCTCGGCCCAGGTAAAAAACGCCCAGCTTCTCGAAATCCTCCATTTTCCGCCCTTTCTTTTGTGGGGGACCTACTCGAATGACGCTTGTGTGTTCCTAGATAATACCATTTGCCGCTTTTTGTCCAGTGTAAATGCGGGATTTAGTTACTCTTTCACACTATACGCCCAGTGGGGCGGCCGCTGGTCGGCGTCTTTTGAAAACAACGAACAACCAGCTTGGCTCGCTTGACGAAACAGAAATTACTGGTACACTCTCTTCCCAAGTATCTCGGGTGCAAGGCAGAAATTCGACCGAAGGAGGCAAAAATGACGAAATTAGCGACGATTGAGGGGATCGGTGAGGCCTTTGCCAGGACACTGGAGGCCATCGGGATCAAATCGACCGAAGATCTTCTGGAGAAGTGCGCCTCTCCCCAGGGACGAAAAGAGGTGGCGCAGCAGTCTGGCATCAGCGACAAGCAGATTCTCCGCTGGACCAACCACACGGACCTGTTCAGGATCAAAGGGGTGAGCGGCGAGTATGCCGAGTTGCTGGAAGCGGCCGGCGTCGACACCGTCCCCGAGTTGGCACAGCGCAACTCGGAAAACCTTGCCAAGAAGTTTCACGAAGTGAACGAAGCGAAGAAGCTGGTGCGCAAGCTTCCCAACGCCACCCAGGTGAGCGGCTGGATCAATCAAGCCAAGAGCCTGCCGAAAATCATTCTGTACTAGCGTTCTTGATTTTCGACTTGAAATAAGGGCATTCTGTGGAGCAGGCCGTACCCCGAAGGATGGTGCGGCCTGTTTTGCGCTCGCCACTCT
The DNA here is from genome assembly GCA_945786985.1 of uncultured Nitrospirota bacterium. Taxonomy (GTDB): domain Bacteria; phylum CG2-30-53-67; class CG2-30-53-67; order CG2-30-53-67; family CG2-30-53-67; genus CALZGC01. The sequence goes on from CALZGC010000064.1 coordinate 13,108, forward strand.
CGAGTTTCCCTTACCTCCCGAATGAACCTGTATAGTGTGAAGCGCCGAGATGGGATTCCCGGCCTTACTTGAAAGGCAGGACTCGCAGAACCTCGTTCCGCACTTTTCGTGCCAGATCCGCCGCTTCTTGGGCTTCTTTCAAGCCGGGTTCCGGAGCATCACCTGGATAGCGGACGTCCACGCCATACGGGGTAAGAACAAAAGCGACCTTAAGATTCGACGACAAGGCCGGATCCGCCTGTGCCACCCAATCAAGCAGTTCCTGGATGTCATGAGTCTTTCGAAATTCAATTTGATGCCAAGCGAGAAGGGCCTTAGGATACTTTTCGGCGGCTTGCTGGGCGTGGAAACACGCGGGATATAAGAATAGCGGTTCTGCGGCGAGCAAGGCGTCGCTCGCCTTCATGTCCTCTTCGGCCTTGTGGCGAGCCACTGACGGACGATGACCCTCTTGACCTCCTCAGGCGGCCTCATAAATCACCTTCCCGTACTTGTTGGCCGGATAGGCGATGCCGCCGATGACCTCCTTGCTTTCCTCAAACCATTCGGTGGAAATCACGATGACATCAAAGGGGTAGTCAAGCCCGCGCAGCATTTCTCTGATGCGAACGCTTTCCTTCCGCCGATCGCCGGGGGCGGCTTCGACAATAAGCAGGTCGATATCGCTGTCACGGGTCATTGAGCCCGTAGCGGCCGAACCGAATAGAATGATCTTATCCGGCTTTGCCGCGGTGAGAATTCGCCGGACGATCTCCTGAATCAAGGATTCATTAATCCCCATGTTCTCGGGTCCGCCACTCTCAAACAATTCAGGGGAAAGGGCGACTTGTTGCCTCCCGTTTCCCCTGAATGTATCGTTAACCTACGATCCTCGGGAGGTTCGTGGTTTTTTGTTTGGCTCCCCGGGCCGGACTCGAACCAGCGACAGGGTGGTTACAAGTGGCCCCCATGTTTCCATGGGGCTTGGACTATCTCATTACCCTCTCCACGTTCATGGAGGAGGGTATCGGGCGCTTACGAGGCTTATTGGTTGGGCTCCTCATCCTCTAGTCTCTGCACGTTCCCGCCTACTTTGATACCCTTGGGCGGGCTTCGCTCAGGATTACCTTATCCTTCCGCAAGCTCAGGACTTAGGCTTCCCTGAATTCACCCGATTTTTCAATCCCGATTTCTCGGGAAAGCTGCATTCTCACAGCCACCTGCTCTACCAACTGAGCTACCGGGGATCGGTGTTTTCCAATTTGTTATTTTCTCTAGACTTTTTCCTCCTCGAGCGATTAAATGTCTCTTCGAATACAGAAAAAAATTGACCTGAAAGATACTAGCAACCTGCGGAAAAGTCAAGGGAATATTGGTCGATCCGAGGCAACTCAGCCATAACGGGCCAGTCTTGTGCCTGGCACCCAATTTTTCTTGACGCCGAACACGGACTACGATACATTTATACGTAATTATGTACCAAGGGGGCAATCATGTCAAAATTGAGTGTACGCAAGGAGATCCGGCTCAGCAAGGAACAGGTGGAGTTTCTAAAGAACGCGGCCTTCCTGTTCAGCAAGAAACAAGGTAGAAGGATGACTGAGGCAGACATTATCCGAGAGGCCCTTGATGCCTACCGCCACGCCATTGAAGGGGCCTCGGAAACGGACTGGATCATGGAGTATCCCGAGTTCGCAAAGAAGATCGAGGAACTCATGAAGAAGCCGGGGAAGCTGTCGACCTATGACGAGGTCTTCAAGTGACAAGAGCCTATGAGGGTTTTTTCACTGATGATTTCAAAAACGGCCTCGGGCATTTCAGCAGTCTCAAGAAACAAATCCGGAAGAAGGTCGATGCCATCCTGCTGGACCCCTACTACAATACGGAGCCTCTGGGCAAGGGGCGTTGGGCCGACCTGCGAGGCCTTCGAAGCAAACGGGTCAACCGGAACATCCGGATCGTCTTTTTGATCTGTGAAGAGACACCCCACCCCGATTGTGCCAAAGAAGAACAAAGGATACTTTTTCTTACCATAGGTCCGCACGACAAGGCATATAAGAAACCCTAAC
>CALZGC010000065.1 GCA_945786985.1 uncultured Nitrospirota bacterium
GTCTCATTATCACTGGCGGACGCAATGTGCATCCCCTTGAAGTGACCGAGGTCTTGAACCGTCACCCCCTTGTCAGGGACGCAATAGCCTTCGGGGAGGAAGATCGGACATGGGGCGAGCGAGTCGCAGCGGCAGTGGTGCCGAGCACGCCGGGAACTCTGGAACCAATGGACGTGGTGGAATTCTGTCGCCAGGAGCTGGCGCCGCACAAAGTCCCGGCCCGGGTCTATTTGCTGCCGCATCTGCCCCGGACTGCCTCGGGTAAGATCGTGGTGAACAAAGTAAGAGAGTTGGTCCAGCGCCAGCAACCCGGATGGGACGGAGCCCACGGGGAGCTGCTTCATCGGCTTTACGCGGTGGCCTCACACTGTTTCAGTATTCCCATCATTGAATTGGGACCCGGTTCGACTCCCGAGATGACCCCAGGATGGGATTCATTGGCCCACCTGGCCTTTGTCGTCGCATTGGAAGAAACCTTCGGGGTCCGTCTTGCTCCCCGGGAGATTATTGCGCTTGTCTCGCTTGCGGAAGCTGAACGTATTCTGGGTCAAAAAGTATCGGCCTGAAACAGGGGTGCCCCGGAAGCCCTTTCCATCCCCACCGCTGTGGGTGTGGCTGGTTGTACTGGCCGTCCTGGTTGGACTCTATGTTGCGGCTCTTCCGGCGCTCCACACCTTCCAAAGCGTCCCCCAAGAAGACTTCGTCCGGGTCAACAGTCAGAGAATCCGTCACTTCTCTCAAACCCGTGAGCCGGGAATGCTGTCAACTTACCGCGTGATTGCTCTCGGGAATTCTCTTCTTTACCGCGCCACTTTTCTCGACAGCCGCATGGAGACATTGGCGGAAGAACGGGGATTGTCCTGCCTGCGATTTCTTCGTGTGACTCGGGCCGTCGGCCGCCTGTCACATTTCGAACCGCTGCGAGATGAGATCATGGATGCCCGGCCAGACCTGCTGGTCATCCAAACTGACCTGCTCCTTACGGAGCATTCGCTGGCCAGAGTTTACCCTCAGTTTCTGCGCTTCTGGATAGGACGTCAAATGGATTCCCTCAAGGGGCCGCGTCGGCCCTATCCCAACGCGAACCTCCAACCCGACGAAGAAACGCCGCGCCAGTGGCGCCAGGATCGTGCAGCCTTTGGGCAGTTCGCTCGGTTTTTCAAAAGGCAACGCAGGAAGGGTTGGATCGACCCGGACCGACTGGCGGCTTGGATCGACAAAGCCCTCCGAGAGGGCGTGACCGTCCTCCTGCTTGAAACGCCCCGCTCCGTCCCCGTGCATACACTGATAGAACAGAGTGCTGTCAAAAGAGTTCAAGAGCCCCTTCCCAAACAATGGGAAACTATCGTTCTCTCCTATCCGGTGCCTCTGCCGCTTACATACTTCACGGACTTTACGCACCTGAACGCGCGAGGCCGTGATATTTATTCCGACTGGCTGCTCGACGCGCTGAAGAGCTTCCATCACGAGGCAGGCGCTTCATGAATCAGGCAACTTCAATGTTTCTGATCTGGATCGCTCTGTCCACCGTTATCGTCTGGAGCCTTCCCCGGCTGTGGCAACCCTGGATCGTCACCATGATCACGGTGGGATTTCTCGGGTGGTTCTCACCGGTGTCTCTTGCGTTGCTGCTTGGCCTCGGAGTTGCCTGCTTTGTGACGACGGGAAAGCAAACACAGAACCGCTGGGCGTTCGCGGCAAATGTGGCCGTGCTCATATTGGCTCTCGTCTGGTTTCGCGTCGGCAGCAGCCTGCAACCTGATGATCCCATATTCACGTTGGTTCCTCTGGGGTTTTCCTATTATGCACTCAGACTCCTGCATTATCTCTTCGACCGATGGAACGGGATTCTTTCACCTGCTGAGCCGCGGGCGTTCTTCTCTTACCTCTTCTTCCTGCCCACCCTGTTGGCGGGGCCCATCAACCGTTTTCAGGAACATGACCGAAACCTGAGACGGCGTCGATGGGATACACAGAATCTATCCCACGGCCTTGAGCGGATTCTCTATGGATACGCCAAAATCGTTATCCTGGGGAATTACCTCGTCACCTTGAAGCTCCAACACCTGATCCAAGAGCTTGGCGATGCATCTCCGGCAACTGCGGCTTATCTGGACTGTTGTCGCTACGGCTTGAATCTCTATTTTCAGTTTGCCGGCTATTCCGACATTGCCATAGGCTTCGCGCTGTTGCTGGGGTTCCGTATCGCCGAGAATTTTGATTTTCCGTTCCTGGCACAAAATATCAACGACTTCTGGCGGCGCTGGCACATTTCCCTTTCGGCATGGTGCCGCGACTACGTTTACATCCCTGTTGTCTCCTGGACCCGAAATCCGAGATTGGGGGTACTGCTCTCCATGCTTGTGTTGGGGCTGTGGCACGAACTCTCGTGGCGCTATCTCCTGTGGGGGGTCTACCATGGAGCCGGCATTGCCGTCTGGCAGCACTGGCAGACATGGAAGGAGCGGTTCACTTTTGCGCCGGGACGGGCAGCGCGACTCTGGATGGCCACGCTATCCTGGGCGGCAACGATGCATTTCGTTCTCTTCAGTTTTGCCCTCACCAAGGAGCCCGATCTCAGCTCCGCTCTACAAGTGTACGAGACGCTTTTCTTTGGATGGAGGTAACAGGATATGTATGCCTTTCTGAGAAGCTTTGTGCCACCGGCGGCGGCAAACGCATTGATGATCGTTTGGTATGTTCTGCTGATCATGTTGATTGTTGCCTTGTCGCCCGCCCCGCCCGGTGAGTTCCGGTACGGCAATATCTGAGGGAACAGAAACCTGTGGATGTTCCCTGCCTTGTTTGACAAGCCTGTCGGGGCATTCTATAGTACGCCCATGGACGTGGTGACAACTCATGTCAATGCCGATTTCGACTGCCTCGCCTCAATGGTGGCCGCGAAGAAGTTCTACCCCGAGGCGAAGCTGGTCTTTCCGGGGGCCCAGGAACAGAGCCTGCGCCAGTTCTTCCTCCACGCCGCGGGCTACACGCTGGAATTCGAGCGGCTGAAAAACGTGCCCCTCGAGAAAGTCACCCGCCTGATCCTGGTCGACACCAACTCTTCTTCGCGGATTGGCAGGTTTGCCGAACTGATCGGCAAGCCGGGGGTGACCATCCACGTCTATGACCACCACCCGGTGACTCCGGGCGATATCCCGGCGGACCACGCGGTCATCCGCGACCGGGGATCGACCACAACCATCTTTGTGGAATTGATCCGAGAGCAGGGCCTGAGCCTGAGCCCGCTGGAGGCCACCATCATGGCCCTCGGCATCTACGAGGACACAGGCTCTCTCACCTTCGCCTCCACCCGCAAGGAGGACCTGGAGGCGGCAGCGTACCTTCTCGAACAGGGGGCCGATCTGAACATGGTCTCCGATTTTGTAACACGCGAGCTTACGGCCGAACAGATCTCCCTACTGAACGATCTGATTCATTCGGCCAAGACGTACGTCATCAAGGGGATCCCCATTGTTCTGGCCACCTCTTCCACGGAGAAATACATCGGTGATCTTGCGGTGCTGGTCCACAAGCTGCGGGACATGGACAACATCAATGCCCTCTTTGTGCTCGTGCGGATGGAGGACCGGGTCCATGTCATCGCACGTTCGCGGCTCCCCGAAGTCAACGCGGGCGAGATCCTGAGCGAAATGCACGGCGGCGGACACCCCTCGGCGGCGTCGGCCACCGTCAAGGACAGACCCCTGCTCCACGTTCAAGAGGCACTGCTCCGGATCCTGAGAAAGCACATTCTCCCTGTCCGACGTGCCGAGGAGATCATGACGGCGCCCGTCATCACGATTGAGGGAAGCTGCAGTCTCGGGGAAGCATCGGAAATGATGACGCGCTACAATGTGAATGCGCTTCCGGTGATAGACAAGGACAAATATGCCGGTGTCGTGACGCGGGAAATCGTTCAGAAGGGGATCTTCCATGAGCTCCATCAGGCGTCGGTCCGGGAGTATATGAGCACCGACCTGAGCACCGCGGATGCCGCAACCTCCCTCTTTGCCATTGAAGAGACGATGATCGGCAAGAACCAGCGCCTCATGCCCGTTCTGGACGGCGAGCGCCTTACCGGAGCAATCACCCGGACCGATCTGCTGATGGCCTTGCACGAAGATATCCGCAAGAAGCCCCGGGCTTTGCACGATTTCGGCGACGATGACGAATACCTCTTCAGCAAGAACCTACGCAAGCTTATGCAGGAGCGCATTCCGTCGCGTGTGCTCCGCACCCTGCGCAAACTTGGCGAGGTTGCCGATGCGCTGGGATATTCGGCCTACGTGGTCGGCGGGTTCGTCCGGGACCTGTTGCTCGGCATCGAGAATCTGGATATCGATGTGGTGGTCAAGGGAGACGGCATCCGGCTGGCCGCCGCGTTTGCGAAGGAGGTCCAGGGCCGGATGAAGAGCCACGTCCGTTTCGGCACGGCCGTGGTCATTCTGCCCGACGGCTTCCGGATCGATATTGCCACGGCACGGACCGAATATTATGAGTATCCCGCAGCCCTGCCCACGGTGGAGATGAGCTCCGTCAAGAAAGACCTCTATCGGCGGGACTTCACCATCAATACATTGATCATTCAGCTCAACGGCAAGGATTTCGGACGCCTCATCGACTTCTTCGGCGGTCAGCGTGATCTCAAGGACCGGGCGATCCGCATTCTGCACAACATGAGCTTTGTGGAGGACCCCACCCGTGCATTTCGGGCCATCCGGTTTGAGACCCGCTTTGACTTCACCATCGGCCAGCACACCGCCAACCTGATTCGAAGCGCCGTCCGGATGAGTCTTTTCCAGAGGCTATCGGGCAAACGCCTTTATGTGGAGCTGAAGTATCTCTTTCGGGAAGAGGACCCTTACCCGTCCGTCAAACGGCTGGCATCGTTTGAGCTGCTCCAGTACATCCATCCCGGCCTGACCCTGCAGCGAAACACGGAACGGATTTTCTCCGCCATCAAGAGGGTTCTGGCCTGGTTTCAGCTTCTCTTTCTGGACATCGAGATCAAGCCGCACCTGGTCTATCTCATGGGGCTTCTGCTGCCCCTCAAGGGCAAAGAGATCGCCGACGTGGAAGCCCGGCTCGATTTGGGCCGGGATTCCCTGACAGGATACCTCATCGGTACTGATCAGTTTCTCGAAATCCTCAACCGCTTCAAGAACAGGCGAAAGATCTTCCCCAGCGAGATCTACCGGACTCTCTCCACCGTCCCCACGGAGACGATCCTGCTGATGATGGCCGCCACCCCGTCGCAGATTGCCACCAAGCGGTTTTCCTATTACCTGACTAGCCTGCGGTCGGTGGAGCCCGAGCTGACAGGACGGGAGATCCGAGCCTTCGGCTTCAAGCCGGGCCCCATCTACAGGGAGATTCTGGACCGTCTCCGGGACGCCCGGCTCGACGGAAAGGTCAGGAACAAGGAGGAAGAGATCCGCATGCTTCAGTATGAGTTCAAGAAACACTCTATGGTGAAGGGAGGAAAAGGATGAACGTGTCCACCGTTTCGCTGGAGATTCCCGAGGGGTGCAACATCATCCTCGGCCAGACGCACTTCATCAAGACCGTGGAGGATCTCTACGAGATCATGACGGGACAGGTGCCTGGTGCGAAATTCGGGCTGGCCTTCTGCGAGGCCTCGGGTCCCTGCCTGATCCGCCATGACGGCAATGATGCGGCTCTCGTGGAGGGGGCGGTTCGCAACATGGAAAAGGTGGCGGCAGGCCACAGCTTCATCATCATGATGCAAGAGGCTTTCCCCATCAACGTCCTGAACGCCGTCAAGCAATGTCCCGAAGTCTGCCGGATCTTCTGCGCCACAGCCAATCCGGTGCAGGCCGTGATCGGCGAAACCGATCAGGGGCGAGGCATTCTCGGCGTCATCGACGGCTTTTCGCCAAAGGGTGTCGAGCAGGAGAAGGACAAAGCCCATCGCCTGGAGTTCTTGAGAAAGATTGGGTACAAGAGAGGTGGTTAGGCCTCCGGCGCCTTTAGCTCAAAGAGGTACGCGAACGGACCATCCACCAGTGGGAAGATTCTGCTATGCTCAAACTGATCGCGCTACTGGCAGGCGGTGCCCTGGGGACCGTGCTACGCTATATCGTCTCTGGGCTGACTTACCGTGTCTTCGTCGGCGTATTTCCGTGGGGGACCTTGGTCGTCAATCTCATCGGGTCTTTCCTGATCGGCTGCCTCTGGGGCCTCTTTGAAATCAAGGCCGTTTCCCCCCATACCCGGGCCTTTGTTTTTATGGGACTCCTCGGCGGATTCACAACCTTTTCCACCTATACCCTGGAGACGTTGAATCTACTCAGGGAGGGGGAAGCAAAACTGGCCCTGATCAACATCGCGGCGAGCAATGTCCTGGGCCTTGCGCTGGTGATCGCCGGGTTCGCCGTGTCGAAACTGATCCTGAGCGCGGTTCGTTAGCCCGCATATGACGTGAGGGGTGACTATGAAACTTCCAGAACAGGGAACGCTGCTGAGAATTTTCGTCGGGGAGACGGACACCTACAAGGGAACGGCCCTTTACGAAGCCATTGTGCTGAAGGCCCGGGAGCTCAACCTGGCCGGCGCCACGGTGATCCGGGGCATCATGGGCTATGGGGCCCACAGCCGCATTCATTCGGCAAAGCTCCTGCGGCTCTCCGAGGACCTGCCCATCGTCATCGAGATTGTCGACTGCGACGAGAAGATCAATGCCCTGCTCCCCTTCCTGGATGAGACGGTGAAAGAAGGTTTGATCACCATGGAGAAGGTCCGGATTATCAAATACCGTCACAAGAAGAACCCCTGAGCGCTGAAGCCACCGAAGGTGCGTATAGGGAAGGACGGCTCTGCTGCCATTCCACAAAGCATAATTACACATTTAAAACAAATGCTTACAAGGAATGCCTGACCTGAAACTTCAGGGGAAAATGTTGATTCTGATGCGCGTCAAAGAGACGGCGGGGAGGGAAACCACACTTACTCGAGGATGTCGATCACCTCCCTGAGTTCGGCCTTGGCCTGCTCCAGGGTTGCCTGAAGACCGGGTTTTCCCGTCGCCAGATCGGCCAACCCATGCTCCTCTTCAATCCGTTTTTTGGCACCGGCGATCGTGTATTTCTGCTGATAGAGGAGTTCCTTGATATTGAGGATCAGCAGCACGTCCTTTTTCTTATAGACACGCTGGCCGGCCTTGTTCTTCTTGGGGCGGAGTGTTTTGAATTCGGTTTCCCAGTAGCGGAGCACGTGAGGCTCCACACCGGTGAGCTTGCTGACTTCTCCGATGCGAAAGAAGAACTTGTTTGGAATCTTGGTCATGAAGGAAACCCCCCGAAGGCTCTGACCATGGACATTGCCAACGCCCTGTTATTTTACCGCTTCGTCCGTTTCCCAGCTCTCCGAGACTTCCGAGGCTTTCAGGATATGCTCTTTGAACACCTGACTCGGTTTGAAGGTGACCACCTTACGGGGGGTAATCTCGATCTCCTCACCGGTCTTCGGGTTGCGCCCCTTGCGGGAGCCCTTGCTTCGGATCACGAAATTCCCAAATCCAGCGATTTTCACCATCTCGCCCCGGCCCAAGGTCTTTTTGATCGTCTCCAGCACGGTTTCGACCACTTCAGACGATTCCTTCTTGGAGAAACCAACCCTGCTGTAGACTTCCTCCACAATATCCGCCTTGGTCATGCCCTAGCCTCCCTTAAACTACGGTTGGGTTTTTCCCTGAGTGTCTTATAAAAAAATACTACAAATACCCTCCTCCGGTCAAGTTTTTTATTTCTTATTAAGCACTTAGGGAAACACACCCGTTGAGGTCGCGAAAGGACCCGTTCGTTACGATTCACCTTCCCCCTTGGCCCGCTTCTCCGCTTCCACCACTTTATCGGCGAGGTGTGCCGGCAATTCCTCGTAATGGTCGAACTCGAGTTCGAAGAGCCCTCGCCCCCCCGTGATGGAGCGAAAGGTGGCCGAATACGTCAGGGTTTCGGACATGGGCACGTGGGCGGAGATGACCTGATTCTTCCCCCGCGCATCGACACCGAGCACCTTGCCCCGCCGGGAGTTGAGATCGCTCATGACGCCCCCGACGAAATCATCGGGAATGGTCACATACATCTTCATGATCGGTTCCAGGAGAACCGGTCTGGCCTCCAGACATCCCTTCTTGAGCGCCATGGAGGCGGCGACCTTGAAGGCCATTTCGGACGAGTCGACGGTGTGGTAGGAACCGTCGTAGAGGGTCGCTTTGACATCAACCAGCGGGAAGCCGGCCAAAGGTCCCTTGCGAATCGCTTCGACCAGCCCTTTCTCCACGGCGGGGATGTACTGCCTCGGTACCACCCCGCCAACCACCTTATCGGCAAACTCGAAGCCGGACCCCTTGGGCAGCGGTTCAAACCGGATCCAGACGTCACCGTACTGCCCCCGCCCCCCGGACTGTTTTTTGTACTTGCCCTGCACCTCCACTTTGGACCGGATGGTCTCCTTGTATGGGACCTTGGGCTCTTTGAGATTCACCTCCACCCCGAATTTGCGCTTCAGGATTGCCAGGATGACTTCCATCTGGACCATCCCCATCACTGAAACGATCAGCTCCAGAGTCTCTTCGTGACGCTCGACCTTGAGGGTCGGCTCCTCTTCGCACATACGCTGCAGCGCATTGCTCAGCTTGTCTTCGTCCCCTTTGGCTTTCGGCTCCACGGCATAGGAGATCACCGGATCGGGAAAAACGATCGGCGCAAACCGGATGGGCGCCTTGTCCTCGCAGAGGGTGTCTCCGGTCTGGGTATTCTTGAGTTTGGCAACGGCCGCGATTTCACCGACGCCCACCTCTTTGACCGGCTTTTGGTCCTTTCCGATGAGGGAGAGAAAATTACCGAGCCGCTCCTTCTCCCCGAGCCTCGGATTCAGCACCACCGTATCGGACCGCAGCACACCGGACCAGACGCGAAAGAGCGAGAGCTTCCCCGTAAAAGGATCCACAATGGTTTTGAAGACCTGCGCCGAGAAGGGGGCGTCGGGGCTTGCCTCCCGGATGACTTCTTCCTCGGTTTTCGGGTCCACCCCCCGGATCGGTTTTCGCGCCGCGGCCTCGGCCGGGGATGGGAGAAAGGCGGCCAGACCATCCATGAGCAGATCAACACCCACATTGGGGGTCGCTGCCCCGCAATAGACGGGCACGAAATCGCGATTCACGGTCCCCCGGGCGATGCCGGCAAGTAGTTCGTCCGGACTGACATCGCCACCTTCCAGATAGCGCTCCATCAGTTCATCGTCCGTCTCTACCGCCGATTCCACGAGTTTTTCCCGAAAACTCTTCGCCTCATCCAGCAGGCCAGCCGGAATTTCAGACAGCTTGGCACCTGTGCCGGAGCTTCCGTCCTTGTATTCGAAAGCCTCCATCGTCAGCAGGTCGACGACCCCTTTGAAGCTCGCCTCCTTACCGATGGGAAGCTGCATGAGAAGGGCACGGATATTCAGCGTGCTCTCCACATCCTCAACGGCCTTGCGGAAATCCGCTCGCTCCCGATCCATCTTGTTCACGAACACCACTCGGGGAATGCCGTATTCATCCGCAAAGGCCCAGACCCGCTCGGTCTCCACCTTGACTCCGGAGATGGCACTCACGAGCACCAGCGCCGAGTCCACACCACTCAGCACGCCCTTGGTATCGGCCAAGAAGTTGGTATACCCCGGGCTGTCAACGAAATAGAGCGCTTTTCCCTTCCAGGAAAACGTGGCGATCGAGGAGGAGATGGAACTCTGCCTGTCAATCTCTTCCGCGGAAAAATCGAGAACAGAATTGCCCTCATTGACCCGGTTCAAACGGGTCGTCACCTTCGCATTGAAAAGCATCGCCTCACAGAGAGAGGTCTTACCAGCCCCACCGTGACCAACAACAGCTAGATTGCGGACTGCAGACGGATCTTTCGTAGCCATGGCTCACCTCATCGGAAAGAGATTGGACCGACCCAAAAACGATGATTTCTGTTCAGGATGAAGAGGTGGGAAGACCCCATTCCCAAAAGGGTTCCACTCTACAAAGTTCGAATACCAGAACCCGGATGGCGGCCCGTATCCGGCTGCACACCCGGCAAGGAAGGAGGGATATTACCAGATTTCAGACTCGATCTTTCCCCCCTTCTTCACGAGAATATCCACCACAGCCTGATTGAAGTAGTTGGTGCGCTCGGAAATCTCCGGCGCAACCCGGCTGCGATAAAGCTCGCGCCCTTTCTTAAGATCTTCTTCTAATACATCAAAAAGATTGTCATTCTTGATGCCTGACTCTATCTTGGTCGGGTTGTACAACGATATATCTGAGAGAATGGTGCGGGCCAGACGTTTGGCCTTCTCGTGGTCCGTGATCCGCATGGAAGCTTCCTCCCCTCGCCGGCTCTCTGAAGTTTTACATAGTCTAATTGATAATGTCAACAAATTCAAGAGATTTCGTCATTCCAACCGCTTTTGGTTGCCGTCGAAAGAAACCCCGGCATTTGGCGGCTTAAGCGGTTGCAAAGCCCCGGGCGATATGGTATGAAACAGCGGAAAAGATACACGCTCACAAAATAAAACCCGAAAAAATCCGGCATGATAGAGCGCGTGCATACAGCCGGTCCTGCCGGCCCGAGAGGAGGAACCGAGGATGATTGACGAGTTGAAGAAAGACCTCAAAGAGATTGCCACCGATATGGAGCTGCTCAGGAGTCATCTTTGACCTCTCCCGAGATGAACTGCGACTCCAGGAGATCGAGAAGCAGATCGCCGAACCCACCTTCTGGGACAAACCGCAAGCCAATCAGAAAATCCTCAAGGAACGCTCCGCAATCCAGAACCGCATCACCGAGTGGGCGCATCTCAACCGGACCTTTGAAGACGGGGAAGCGCTGGTGGAGCTTTGCGTGGAAGAAGAGGACGAGTCCCTTTATCCGGAGATCCGCAAAGAACTGAACAAGCTGCGCGAACAGCTGACCCAGTTGGAACTCCGCTCCATGCTGGGCGCTGAAACGGATATCAACAACGCCATCGTCAACATACATCCCGGCGCCGGCGGCACCGAATCACAGGACTGGGCCCAGATGCTGCTCCGCATGTACCAGCGGTGGGCGGAACGAAAAGGGTTTCGCGTCACCATCCTGGACATCATGTACGGCGAGGAGGCGGGGATCAAAAGCGCCACCTTCACGGTGGAGGGCCCCTATACCTTCGGGCTTCTGAAAGCGGAAGACGGCGTGCACCGCCTGGTGCGGATTTCCCCCTTCGACGCGGGCAAGCGCCGTCACACCTCCTTTGCGTCGGTCTTTGTTTACCCGGAGCTGGATGAAACCATTGAGGTGCCAATCCGGGAGGAGGACCTCCGGATCGATACCTATCGTTCGAGCGGCGCAGGAGGCCAGCACGTCAATGTGACCGACTCCGCCGTGCGGATCACCCACGTCCCGACGGGGATCGTGGTACAGTGTCAGAATGACCGATCCCAGCACAAGAACAAGTCGGCGGCCATGAAGGTCCTCAAAGCAAGACTCTATGAATTGGAAAAGGAGAAACAGCGGGAGAAGCTGGAAGGTATGATGGGGGAAAAAAAGGAGATCGCGTGGGGCAGCCAGATCCGCTCCTATGTGCTGCAGCCCTATCAACTCGTGAAGGATCAACGAACCAAGGTGGAAGCCGGCAATGTAGAGGCCGTGCTCAACGGAGAAATCGACGCCTTCATCAAAGCCTTCCTCCTGCAGAAGCATGACTAGCCTGGATATTGCATGAGTCACTCTATTACGAGAGCGTCTCTTGACGATCACTCATGCCATATCCAGGCTAAACCAGCCGACCGAGAGACCACTAAAGCCAGGCCGTCCTGTCATGTCCGGACGGGACGTTTGATGCCTTGACGGCGATGCGGAACTCCTCTATAGTGGCGTGCGGCAATAGCATCCGAGATCACCGGCGACTCTACAGCCGGCACAAAATGAAGGTCCGTCATGAAGACCGACGACAATGAACTGATTCAGCAGCGGAAGAAAAAAATCCAGGATATGCGGGCAGAGGGGATGACGCTCTATGCCTATCGCTTTGATCCCGAGCACGCCGCGCGGCAACTCCATGAAGCCTACGGGACAGCCTCTGCAGAGGCGCTGGCCGAGCAGAAACCCGTTGTCACCCTGGCGGGGCGGGTCATCGCCCTGAGGCGATTCGGCAAGGCCGCCTTTGCCCACATCCAGGATGCCACCGGGAAGATCCAGGTATTCGCAGCCCGGGACATCCTCAGCGAGGAAGATTTCCGTCTCTTTCGTCGGGTCGATATCGGCGATTTTATTGGGGTGCGGGGTCCGCTCTTCAGGACCCGTACCGCTGAGCTCACCATCGAAATTCAGAGCCTCCAACTGCTGACCAAGTCCCTCCGGCCCCTGCCCGAAAAGTGGCATGGACTTCGGGACAAGGAAATCCGCTACCGCCAGCGCTATCTGGACCTCGTGGTCAACCCGCAGGTGAAGGATACCTTTGCCGTGCGAAGCCGCATTATCGCAGCGCTGCGGGCCTTCATGAACCAACGGGGCTTTCTGGAAGTGGAGACCCCCATGATGCAGCCCATCCCGGGCGGCGCCACGGCCCGCCCTTTCCGGACCCATCACAACGCCCTGGCGATGGATCTCTTTCTGCGGATCGCCCCGGAGCTTTACCTGAAGCGTCTTCTCGTCGGGGGGTTCGAACGGGTCTATGAGCTGAACCGCAATTTCAGAAACGAAGGGATGGACCTGGAGCACAACCCCGAATTCACCATGATGGAATTCTACATGGCCTACGCAGATTACACCGATCTGATGGCGCTCACCGAGGAGTTGCTGAGTCAGGTCACCCAGGACGTGCGGGGATCCCTCAAACTTGAATTCAAAGGCCATGCGATCAACATGACGCCTCCCTACCAGCGGATTCCCTACACGGAAGCTATTGCTGCGGCCCTGAACGAAAAGGGTTATGACGGGAAGACACTGGAGGATCGGGACGCTTTGAAAAAAGCGGCGGCAGCTCTCGAGATCCCCGTCAGCCCGAAAGCTTCACGCAGCAAGCTGCTGGACAAGCTCTTTGAAGTGCTGGTGGAAAGCAAATTGATCCAGCCGACCTTCGTCACCGACTACCCTACGGAACTCTCCCCCCTGTCCAAGCGCAAACGGGACAACCCGGATCTGGTGGAGCGCTTTGAGCTCTTCATTGCCGGCAAGGAGATCGCCAATGCCTTCTCCGAGCTGAACGATCCCGAGGACCAGCGGGGCCGCTTCGAGCAACAGGTCGCCGAACGGAACAGCGGCGACGAGGAAGCCATGTACATGGACCACGATTTCGTGCGGGCATTGGAGTATGGCATGCCGCCCGCAGCGGGCGAAGGGATCGGCGTGGACCGGTTGGTCATGCTGCTGACCGGCAACGAATCGATCCGGGATGTCATCCTCTTTCCCCAGATGCGGCCGGAGTCGACGGACCGCTGAGGCAGCTTCCGTGACGAGAAAGGCAGAGCGTGACCGACGTCATCCCCTCTGAAAACAGAATTGACCCGCAGTCGGCAGGCGCCCCGCCCCCCGTGCCCGAAATCGAGCGGCCAGGCTTCGTCAGAAGCTTCGGCTACGAGCTGTTCATCGGGCTGCGTTACCTCAAGTCCAAACGGAAAAGTGCCTTCATTTCGCTGATCACGGTCATCTCCATCGTCGGCATCACCGTGGGGGTCATGGCGCTGATCATTGTGCTGGCCGTCATGAGCGGATTCGAGGAAGACCTCAAAACGAAGATCCTCGGGACCAATTCCCATGTGGTGGTCGTCACCCTTGACAAAAAGGGGATGGTGAACTATCCACAGATCGTAAGCCGGATCCAAGAGGAGGACCACGTGGCAGCGGCCACCCCCTTCATCCTGAGTCAGGTCATGCTGACCACACGGGACAACGTAGCCGGTGTCGTGCTGCGCGGGGTGCTGCCTGCCGAAGAGGGCAATGTCACCGACATTACCAAGAACATGGTGGAAGGCAATATTCTCGACCTGGAGACGCGGGCCACAGGCCCCAACGAAACCGAAACCCGGGGCATCGTCATCGGCAGAGAATTGGCCGGCATGCTGGGAGTCTTCCTGAACGATCCCGTAAACGTCGTCTCACCGCTGGGCCGCATCACTCCGTTGGGCATGGTCCCGAAGATGACCCAGTTCCGGGTGGTCGGCATCTTCGATGCCGGTCTGTACGAGTACGATACGGGTCTAGCCTACATTTCTCTGCAGGAAGCGCAGCGCTTCTTTGATCTGGGAGACCGGGTGACAGGTATCGAAGTGAAGCTGGATGATATCTATGCCGCCAATACTGCGCGCGAGGCCATCCAGAAAAACCTGGGTCAAGGCTACTGGGCCAAGGACTGGATGCAGATGAATCGCAACCTCCTGTCCGCCCTCAAATTGGAAAAGATCGTGATGTTCATCATTCTCTCGCTGATCATCCTGGTGGCCGCGCTGAATATCATCAGCACACTCACCATGGTGGTCATGGAAAAGGGCAAGGAAATCGCCATCCTTAAGTCGATGGGCGCCCGGCGGCAGAGCATCATGAGAATTTTCATGGTCGAGGGGATGGTCATCGGTCTCGTCGGCACCGCACTGGGGTGTGCGCTGGGGCTTTTGGTGGCCCTGAACCTCGAGTCTATTGTGGCCCTTCTTGAGCAACTCTTTCAATTCAAAGTCATCGACAGCTCGGTCTACTATATCGACAAGCTGCCGTCCAATGTGGAGTCACCGGACGTGGTTCTCGTGGCCTCCATTTCCTGCCTGATCAGCCTGCTCTCGACACTGTACCCCTCGTACAAGGCTTCCAAACTGGCTCCCGTTGAGGCCCTCCGTTACGAATAGGGCGTTCGGGCTACATTCCTTATTGTCGGCAACCGGTAACCTTGATATAATGGCCTTATCGCCTATTCCCAGACAGTTCATTATTATATGCGGAGGGGTCCATGAGCATGACCAAGGTCAAGGCCAGCCAGAAGCTTGGAAAAATCCTGGTGGAAAACCAGATCATCACCGAAGAGCAACTCAAGGAAGCGCTGAAACGCCAATATCAGCACGGGGGATTCCTGGGCACCAATTTGGTCCAGTTGGGCTACCTTGATGAAGATACGCTCCTGAAGATTCTGACCAGCAAACTGGGGATTCAAGCCATCCATCTCGCGGGACACGAGATCACCCCCGAGCTGCAGGCCACCATCCCCTTTGAGAAGGTAAAGCTGCATTGTGTCCTCCCGGTGGCGGACGAAGGCAGCACGCTCGTGGTCGGCATGGCCGACCCCACCGATCTTAAAGTCCAGGATGATCTGCAGTACACCCTCCGCCGACCTATCCGCGGAGTGCTTGCCCCGGAGACAGATATTCAGGAAGCCATCGCTTTCTTTGAGAAAGAGGGGTATGGAATTCGGACCTTCGTCAAAGCCTCCTCTCGAGCCCCGTCCGTTAACAAGCAGGAGCTCAGCCTCCGGGTGCTGCTGCAGGAGGCCGTGAAGCAACATGCGGAGGATCTTCTCATCACCGCGGGCGTCTCTCCCAGTCTGAAGATCAACAACAAGGTGGTGCGTCTCCAATATCCAGCACTGACGCCGGGCCAGGTGCAGGAGCTTGTCTATTCCATCCTCACGGACAGCCAGAAGGAAAAACTGGAGAAGGACCGGGAACTGGACTTTGCCTATTCCCTCCTCGATGTGAGCCGCTTTCGAATCAACATTTACAAGCAGCGCAGTTCATACTCTCTGGCTGCGCGCAACCTCATGGAGCATATTCCCACGTTGAAGGAACTGGGTCTGCCGGAATGGCTCGGGGAATTCCCCCTCCGCCAGCAGGGACTGATCCTGGTAACCGGCCCGGCGGGACACGGCAAATCCACGACTATCGCCTCCCTGGTGGAGATCATCAATACCGAAACATACTCCAACATCATCACCATCGAGGATCCCATTGAGTTTCTCTTTCAGCACAAGAAGAGCAACATCAATCAGCGGGAGGTGGGCACCGACACCCAGTCCTTTGCACACGGGCTGCGGCAGATATTCCGGCAAAGCCCCAATGTCATTGTGATCGGGGAATTGCGGGATTTCGAAAGCATTTCCATCGCCCTTAGCGCCGCCGAAACGGGTCACCTGGTCCTGGGAACGCTCCACACGTTGAATGCCACCAACACGATTGATCGCCTGATCAATGTCTTCCCCGGGGAGCATCAGAACCAGGTACGGGCGCAGCTCTCGGAGTCGCTGCTCCTGATCCTGTCCCAACGTCTGATTCCGAGCGCGAACGGCAAGAACCGCGTCCTGGCTTACGAGAAGCTCGTCAACACCACCCGGATCAAGAACCTTATTCGCAACAGCAAGAGCCACCTGATCCGCACGCAGGTTTCCAACGAGAACTCCGATTTTGAAACCATCGATGCCAGCCTGGCCCGACTGGTCCGACAGAACAGCGTGCGTTATGAAGAGGCCATGAAGTACGCGGACAACCTGGCCCAGTTCAAAGAGCTGACACAGAAGTCCAAGTAGTTTAAACAAATCCTGCGATTGGGTCGCGACCGATACGGCGCAGTGCGGCAAACAGGTAAGGCGGGAAACAGTCGTAGCTAACCGGGATTCACAGATTGGCTTGAAGGGGTGTCGCTTTCGTCGCCCCGCAGCCGAAGGGCGGCTTCCTCAAGCAACCGGCGGACTTCGGGCTTCAAGTAAACATCATCCAGCGGGAGCGCAGCCAGTGCTTGTGAAAGAACGTCCACTTTCTCCGGAACCGTCAGGCTCCTGCGAACAATAATCATCTGCTCGTCGTTCACACGGCAAAGCCCGCCGCGACTCTTGCACTTCTCATAACGAACCTTGATCTTGTGATGTTCGGCAAGCGCTTCCAACTGTTCCAAAATCTCACTGGCGTCCATCGCACCACCCTTTATAAATAGAACTCTTTCTGCAGATCGTCCCTCGTCGTCTTCTGCCCATCCTTGCCGGCACTGGACAGCCTGAGCTTTCTGTCGCTGATTGCGAATTCGTAAGGCCGTCCCCAGGGATCCGACAAGTGCTGCGGCTGGAGAAGCTTTTTTTGCACTAGATCCTCCAGGACGTCCGGGTATCGTTGTTCTTCCAAATAGAAGACGCGGCACGAGAACAGGATTCGGTTCATCTCCTGCCCGGCGTGCACCGTTCTGAGCGGCTCAAACCAGCCGAGTACGTCTCCCGCAACATGGGACAGGGCACCGCCCCCTCGGACACCCAGCACCGTTGCTGCCACGAAAACCGACAGGAACATGATGGCATAGGCGAGCAGATTGCGCAAGAGTTTCCTGCCCCGGGAGCGGCCGGCATAACCGCTCTTCGTCCTGGTGTCGCGGCCACCGCTGATCTCCTCAATGAGGCCTGCACTCAGCAGACTGTACAGCGCTTTGCAGGTCTCGAAACGTCCCTGTTTTCCCGTGAGGATGAGCTGCTCCACGTTTCGCCGGCCGTCGACCAGCCGATAAACCCTCTCCTCCATAGGGCTCAAGGGGAAATCCTGCTGCAAAGCCCCGTTGGTTTTATCTACCGATGGCTCGGCGGTCACATTCATGGCGCAGTCGATCGCGCGGTCGACATCTTCGCCGGACAGGATCGTCAATTTTCGCCTTGGATCGGTTTGGCTGAACACCATCTCCGTGGAGGGAATAGCTTTCTGCACAAAGGGCCACTCGTCTACGATCCGCATGGCCTCCATCAGGATTTTCTCGCACGACAGGGGCTTCATATTCTCCCGGTCGTACGTCACCGGGACCTGCTCAAACCGATAGGTCCCCTCGGTCCAATCAAAAATGCTGTAAACCGTCTCTTGCGCCTGCAGCTGGATAACGGAAGCAAGATCCCCGGACTCGACCATCTCCTCCCGCACCAGAATATGTCCCAGCTTCTGGCCCGTCTCCTTCTGGAGCGCCAGAGCTCTATTCAGGGCTGTCTCCTCCAGAAGTTCGCCTTGCAGCAACGCCTGCCCGAGTATTTCGTTCTGCGACCGGTGGCAGGTCTCAGCCCCCACCACCATGCCCGTATCAAAGCTGATGGTCACGGAATCTTCGGGCGATACCAGCGTAAGCAGTCCGCTCTTTTTCTGCATGCCGATGAGCTGCAGAATGTCGCTCATCCCGAAATCTCTTATCTTCCCCTCAAGGGCCATGGGAACTCATCTCCAGAAACAACGGCCTGGTGCCGATGGGGCAGCCTCGAAGGCTGCAACATAAGGAAAGGGCGCCTGAGACACCGCGAAGCCCGACCAGAGTCACTGGCGGAGCCGATACATGTGAACAACGGACAAGAAGTAGAGAAAACATCCGGGAACCAGCGCCCACACACGGTAACCCAAGGGACCGCCGCCCCACTCCAACGGACCGCCGGCCAATGCTTCTCCGAAGAAGCCGTAGGCCAGGCAGCAGACAACAATGAACAGCACGATGAACCCCGTCGCCAGCCAGCCGAAGTAAATGTGGCCTCCCCCGGGGATCAGGAATCCCAGAAGGCGGCCCGTATCCCCCTGCTGTTCACGGTTGCGCCGGATCTCAATGATCTTTCGGGTCCGGTCCTTGACACCGATCCCCGCGCCTTCCGCAAAGATATAAACACACTGAGAACAAACAGCGCCTTGGGCGACAGCCGTCTGGCACTTCCTGCAGAAGATTTTGCCACATTTCTCGCAACGGCGCGCAACACCGAAGAAGTGTCGTAGAAAGCTGACCACGAGCAGACCGGACAGAAGCAGAGCCGCCTGAATCAACTGGTGGTGCTGTCCCGCAATGAACTCACGGACCACCATACCTCGGCCTCTACCCCCAGCAACCTCTCCGAGCAAATCCCGGAACAGCATACGCCATGGGAGCGTGGAATCAATGACCATACGGTTGTAGCTGGGCCCCAGAATGTCGACGTAATAAGAAGTCTGTCCCGGGTCAATCTGTCGGGCCTTCGAGTATTCGGCCTCACTCGCTCTCAACATGAAGAGATCCCGCTGAACGGCACTCAAATTGAAATGAAAGGCCGCGGCGTTTGGATCCAGGGCGATCGCCTTCTCATACATTCGCAGTGCCTGTTGCGGCTCCCGCAGGGCATACAGCGCGTTGCCCAGGTTGTTGTGATAAATCGCCATCCCTGGATTCAGGGAGATGGCCCTCTGAAGCGTCTCCCGGCTCTTCTCGTACTCGCCCCGTTTCTTATAGGCAGTCCCCAACATGAAAAGGACGCGAGGGTCATGGGGGCGTTCTTTGCCCAATCGTAGGAGCGTGCTCACCGTCGCGTCATCGGAAAGTCCGTCTCGATGCTGAATCAGCTGCTGGATATAATCCCCGTAGAAGACCTCGCTACTACGCTGAACCACCCCTGTCCAGAAGGGAACCAACAGCGCAAAGAACAGAAAGAGCAGATACACTGCGCGTTCCTTGTTTCCGGCATAACTCCAGAAGAGGAGGAGCCAAACGATACAGAGCCCATAGAGTCCCCACCCCACCAGAAGCGGGAAGACCAGAAGCAGCAGCAACACCGTGGCGGCTGTGACACGGCCGCTCACTGCCGGCACCCGCTCAGACAATTCGTGCAGTAGCAGCTTTGCGTAGCGCACAAGCTGCGTCAGAAAGAAGATCCCGAAGAATGCCACCGCGGCCACGAGCAGCAGGAATCCGAGGTTGATTATCAGACCGGCAACACCGTTGAAACCGAGTAAATAAGCTCGAGCGGCCTGCACCACCTCCTGCAACACACCGGTGATGTCGAGCTTGTTCTCCATCCAGGTGATTTGAGCGAGGGTGAGGTGGGCCTCAGGCAGGACCTGTCCAAAAGCGGTCGCGGCGCGGCAGAGCGCGACCGCCTTTTCGTATTCCCCCCGGACTGCCAGGAGACGGGCCTCCCGCAGCAGGGATGCCGCCACCGGGCGCAGGCTGGACGCACCCAGATCGATCATCTCTTCCTGCAGCCGAGCCAGCAGAATGGTGCCGCCCTGTTCGTTGCCGATGGCTATGTTTCGTTTCCGTAGAAACCAGTCCCGCTCGAAGCGGCCGGACAGGGTAGCCGCATCGCGCGACATTGCGGGCGCCGGTCGTTTGAGAAGATCCGTCGGCACCTCAAGAGACGTTCCATCGTGGATAACATCGATGGCCACGTAGGCCATACCGACACTCGTCTGAGACGCGATCAATCCGCACACAAGGAGTGCCCACACGATCCACCCTGGCATCAAACGGGTCACGTATACGCGCCCCGACACACACGCGCGGCGGCCAGCATCGCATCCGGCCGGCGCCGCATCCGCTGTCAACAGTGCTGTCCCCGGGACCGAAAGGTCGTAAATCCTCTTCATGCTTAACACTTCAATTCCTTTCGCTGCAGGAGGCGCTGGATGTTGTCTTTGTGGCGTGCCAACAGCATCAGGGAGACGGCCACCGAAAACCCAAGCCGAACGCCTTCTGCCTCCAGAAGATAGGTCAGCACCGGCAGCAGGCCGCCCATCGTGAGCGCCCCAACCGAGGAGGTCCGGGAGAGCCGCGCGGCCGCGAACCAGACCAGGAGCGACGCGACACCGACCCAGGGCATGTATCCGAAGAGCACACCAAAGGTGGTGGCCACCCCCTTGCCGCCCCTGAACCGGTAATAAAGGGGGAAATTATGCCCAACGATGGCGAAAAGACCGGCCAGTGCAAGCCAGATCGACTCCGCACCCAGCGCACGGGCTATCAGTACGGCCGCCGTCCCTTTCAGCATGTCACCGGCAACGGTCAGGATTCCCTCCCGTTTACCGATGACGCGCCAGACGTTGGTCCCGCCGATGTTGCCGCTGCCATGCTCCCGCAGGTTGATGCCCCGTCTGCCGGCGATCATCACGCCGAAACAGACTGACCCAATTAGATAGGCCAGGGGCACGGAAAGCATCTGAGTCCATGTTGCGGAAGCCGTCATGAAGCACCGATCCCTCTTGCGAAGCGAACCCCATACTGAAAGCCCGAAATCAGCGCCAGGATCATGGAGACCCAGATGGCGATGGTCCCGAGAACATGCCAGTCGAAGATCCAGAAGCGGTTGTCCAGGAGCAGCATCAGAATCGCGGTAATCTGGGCACCCATCTTATGCTTACCCAGCCGATCCGCCGGCATCACAATCCCCTCCGAGGACGCCATGGCGCGCATCCCTGTCACGGCAAACTCCCGGGCGATGATCGCGACGACAATCCACGCCTCCACCCGTTGCAGCTGCACCAGGAAAATCAATGCAGCAGAGGTTAGGATCTTGTCGGCCACCGGGTCAAGAAGCTTCCCCAGCTTCGTCACCTGATTTGTACTGCGCGCAATGTAACCATCGAGGAAATCGGTGATGGATGCGACTGCAAAGACAGCAAAAGCCCCCGCGCACACCGTCTCCGGTCCTGCCGGAAGCAACAACAGAATAAACACAGGAATCAGGCCTATCCGAAGAATGGACAGTGCATTCGGGATATTCAAAAAGGGCCTCGTAATTCGACTATAACTTATTGTTTATATTATATTTTTATCTTGAAATTGTCAATAAGGAACTCCCCACTCGTTTCACCCTTTACAGGGATGCGGGCTTCTGTTAGATTTGGAGCGAAACGGGGGATGGGGGAGACTCAAGTGTCTGAAACATCTGACAAAAAGAATCTCAGATTGTTGAGAAAAGTACCCTTTTTCGCACAGCTTGAGGAAGAGGAACTCGGGCCAATCCTCGCTCACCTGCAGGAGCGGCAGATCCGTAAGAATGAAACAATCTTCCGTGAGGGGACGCCGGGAGAATACCTATTCATGATTCGCTCCGGAAACGTCAAAATCTACAAACTTTCGGAGGAAGGCAAGGAGCAGATTCTGGCTGTTTTCGGTCCGGGAGACTTCTTCGCTGAACTCCCGCTGCTCGATGGGGGGAAATACCCCGCCTCGGCCGAAGCCTTGACGGCAGCCACCCTGGTCCGCCTGAGTCGCGAAAATTTCCTTAAGATCCTCTCCGACCATCCCAGCGTGGTGACCAAGATTCTCGAAACGGTCGGGGCAAGACTGCGCCATTTTACAAGCATGGTAGCCGATCTAACCCTCAAAGACGCCTCGCGGCGCCTGGCGGGCTTTCTGTATGAGAAAGCCAGGCGCCAGGATCTCCTGGGGCAGAAGGAGGTTCGCTTCGCAATGGAGCTGACCCATCAGGAGATCGCTTCTCTCATCGGCACCGCACGGGAAACAGTGTCCCGAATACTTCAGCAATTCCAGAAAGAAGGAATCATCGACATCAAGGACCGTCACGTGACAGTGCTCGACATGGACCGCCTTGCAACAGCTGCCCGATGATGCGGAACGCAACACCGACCATGCGGACTCACGGCCTGTCCGGCGAAAAGAGAAGAGATGGGAGCGGGGTGTGTGCGAAACCAATCAGGGGGGAGCGTAAAGGTGCGGCGACCGGCCTCCCCTCTCTGGAGGAGGCCGGCCGCAGATAAGTATATCCTAACCGCAGCTGCACCCGCCGCCGCATTCCGATGTATCCCCGGGATCGCACTCGGGAGCATTCAACGCCTCAATTTCCTCCGGGGTCGCCTCCCGCACTGACCGGATCACCACATCAAAGACCAGTGTCTTTCCGGCCAGGGGGTGATTCATGTCGACAACGACGGCATCGTCCTGGACCTCCTTGACGGAAAATACCAGCGGCTGGCCCTGCGGGGTCTTCGACTGGAAAGTCATCCCCACCTTCAGTTCAACATTCGGGGGGAACTGGCTGGACGGAATTTCCTGCACCATCTCCGCGTGGTGCTCTCCGTATGCCTCCTCGGGCGCGACTTCCACCGTGAACGAATCATTTGCCGCTTTCCCCATGATTCTTTTCTCCAACCCCGGAATGATCTGATCATGCCCGCAGACAAATTCGATGGGGCTGCTCGGGTCCGACTGGTCCACGACCTCGCCGGAGCTGAGCCGCAGGGTGTAATCCATGCTTACATGCACTTCATTGGATATTTTCATCTCTGCTCCCTTGGTTTTGGGGTACAACAAAAACTTCAATCCGAAGCGGCTTTAAGAGTCCCCTCCACGCCGATGCACTCACCATAAACCACCTTTTCCCGCCCTGTCAAGCAAAGTCCGGAAAATTTCCGGGGAAATTTCTTCTCGGCAAACTGCTGCGCGGCAGATTTTTCAGGACGATGCGTAAAACCGGTAATCGCTCCGCAAAGCTATCAGGATACCAATCCAGACCATACAGAGTCCGACGATCAGCCAGCTCAGCTGGGGAACATTCACCTTGAAGGGAAGCCACTGGGTGAGCAGTAGGATAATCAGAGAGCTGAAGACCTTGAACATGCGGTAGCCGAACATGTCGATCCATGCTTTCGCCTGATAGATCAGCACGGGATTCACCGGTACGTAAAGGAGCTCCTTGGAGGCCCGATTAATGGAATAGGAAAGGCCCCGATCACTGATTTTTGTCACCGACCCCATGACGACGGTGGGGTGGAACAGGAACCCGAAAGAGCAAAGAGCCATCATGAGCGGCTGCACAAGAAGCCCGGCGATCACCCCCAACGTGCGGTGAATCACTGGCGTCAGCAACAGGTTAACGCCGATGGAGACGATCCCCATCAACCCAAAGAACAGGGAGAGAAAAGCCGTGCGCGCTTCCTGTTCCCGGTAGGCCTCTTCGACGGTTTTGAGAAACTGAAATTCAATCAGGGGGGAGGTAAGCTGTGCCAACAGCAGAATCGAAGCGATGAGCAGCAGGTATCGGCTTCTCGTCAGTGCGCGCCAGCCACTGGGCCGCGCGGCTTTCCGAGCCTGCTCAATTTCACAATACATCCCCAGGCGCCCCATGAGGATACTCAGCAACACAATGATGGAGAGGATCGCCGCAGCCACCAGCAGGAGATCAACCGTTTCAAGCCGGGTGGTCTTGATGAATGCCGCGGCGGCGGCGCTGCCGGCAACGCCGCCGATCAGTCCGCCCGTACCGACCAGTCCGTACCAGCCCCGCCCCTCATGGGTGGTGTAGATCGAGTTCGTCAGACTCCAGAATTGCTCCACCAGGATCACGCCCAGGATGTCAACAAAAATATAGAAGGCGACCGAGACCGGACCGCCTGGCCTCTGCAGCAGGCGCCAGAACAGAGCGAGCAGAGCCACACAGAGAAAGAGGGTGCCCAACACCACGCGATAACCGTTGTAACGCTCCACAATTCGATGATAGAGCGCAATGACGGCTCCCATCACTGTGGCGGTACCGATCCAGACATAGGGAAGCCCGTTCGCACCGATCTCCCCGATAAAAAGAGAACGGCTGGCCGGTTTTAGTTGATAAAGGGCCATAATGATCAACATAAAATTGACAAAGAGAAAGGCCGCCCGGATTTCGAGTGAACGAACGGCCTGGTGTTTAGCATGACATGCTTCGACACGGACTTTCTTGGTATTTAACATTTGCTTTTTCCCCGTCTTTTTTGTATGTTACAATAATTTTATGTCGCCTTCAATCATGAGAATCTTCATCGTCTTGTTTTTCACGGTCGTCTTCTTGCTGGGCAACGTCATGCCGGTCCTTGCGGAGGATGATTTCCCGCCTCTTTGCGCATGCACGGACCCGCTGCTGCAGGAAGGATTGGAATCCTCCGTGGGCAATCTGGGACTGGAGGAGGCGGTCAAACAGAAATGCCTCTGCATCGCCCTCGTCGATTTGACCGATCTTGAAGCACCACGCCTGGCTGCCGTCAACGGAAACGAGATGATGTACGCGGCGAGCCTTCCCAAGATTGCCATTCTGCTGGCAGCCTTTGAAAAGCAAGCGGAGGGAGAGCTGACGCTGGACAGGGCAGACCGGGAAACCCTGACCTGCATGATTCGGAACTCTTCGAACCGCGCGGCCACGGAAATGATGAACCGGATCGGAAAGGAATATCTGGCCGATCTTCTGCAGTCCGCCCGGTACCGCCTCTATGATATCGACCTCAATGGAGGCCTCTGGGTCGGCAAGGAATACGGTAAGCGGCCGGCGTGGAAACGAGATCCCCTCCACAATCTTTCCCACGGAGCGACGGCGCTCCAGGTCGCTCGCTTTTATTATCTCCTCGAGACGGGCCGTCTGGTCTCACCGGAAATCAGCCGGGAGATGAAAACCATTCTGGCCAAGCCGGCCATTCATCACAAGTTCGTCCGGGGCCTGCAGGCGGCGCGCCCGGGTTCAGCCATCTATCGCAAGTCTGGGACGTGGCGGGAATACCACGCCGACAGCGCCATCGTTGAGCGCGAAGGACGCCGGTACGTGGCCGTTGCGCTCGCCAAGGATAATAAGGGCGGAGACTGGCTCCGTCGCCTCATCGTCGCCATGGACGACCTTATCTTCCAACCGGCGCAGCCGGGGACGCCTCGGGTGCGGATTTCTTTTGCCGGTGATAAGCCTCGATAAGCCGGTGCACCCGCATGGCGAGTGTCTGGTGCGCCACCGCTGAATTCTCCCGCAGCACATTCGACATCACCACCACCAGATAATGAAGCTGCCGCCCCCGGGCCGGCGATTCGACGATGGCCACCGAGTTCATCCGGTTCTCCACGTTTCCATGGTACTTCTCGCAGGTAAAGTCCGCCTCCTCACGACACCGGTAGAGGGATCCCGACTTGAAATAGACGGCAGCATCTGACAGGGCGGGGTGTGAGGCATAGCGAATGCGGCGTTGGGTCATATAAAGAAGGCGCTTGATTTCCCGGCTGGAAAAGATATCCACGACTTTGCCCTGTTCCAGATACAGGAGAAACTGGACGAGCGCGCGAGGATGGGCATAACTGTTCGTTCCTGGCACAAGGCGTTTTCCCTTCCAGGTGAAAAATCCGCCCTGACGCAGTTGGGAGACATCCATTCCGTTTCGACTCAGAGGATCCTGCAACACCCGCTTGAGTAGCCGCGAAAGCTCCGATCTGGGGGTCTCGCGAAAAAAAACCGCCGCTTCGGCATCGGTTACAGGATACGCTGCTCCATAGTGCACCAGAAGCATGAGATGCTTGATCACCATGCTGGCCGCCGCATTGGAACTGGCCGAAAGCATCCAGTCCAGATAGGTCCATAAACTCGCCCGGTCACCTCGTTTCAGCGGACGGTAGGTAAGCCGGCGCGTCTGTCCATTCCAGAGCGGCACGTCATGGCTGTCTTTGACGATGAATTGGTCGGCCGTGATCATGGACGTTTTCAGCACCATCCGGCGGGCCTCCATGTCCATCGGATAGATGTCGGCCAACGCCTGAAAAACGCCGAGAGCTACGATCAGCTTGCCGATACTCCCGGGGCTGCTCCCCGTCGTGCCTCGGTGTTCTGCATAACGCGGATGGCCCAAATCCGTGAGGTCCAGGATCGCTAACCCATATCGCTTTGCGTCGGAACCGAGAAAACGGCGGACCTGGTCGCTGAAACGGGGGTCTTGCTCCGGAAGCGCCAGTTCGCGCTGCTCCAGGAGACGCAGATCCACCTCTTGCATGTTCAGGCGCGCGCCGGAGGTGAGGCGAGCCCCGCGCACCCTGCCCTCCTGTACGAGACGGTAGCCCTCCAGCCTGGCGATACCTGTGTACGGATAGCCGTCGAGAGGGAACCCGTCGGTGCAAGGCGGACCCGCAAGCAGAAGAGCCGCCAGAACAAGCACGCCCTTTACCGCCTGTCTCAAGGGATGCGGCACATGGGAATCCCCCGCAATTTCCGGAGCGCACCTCATGACGGCCCCCGCGGTACGCCGTCCAAATCGAGTGTTCTCAATTGTCCTTCATCCAGTCGACCGTCCAGTGTGTGAAGGTACCGACTTCGCCGGGCCCGGGTGCTCTGCAGAAAAGGGCGGATCTGAAACAACACCAGTCGACCCTTCAGAAATCCGAATTCCACGTCCGCCGGCACCGAGCCCCCCTCGGCATCCCGGAAACGGGGAAATCGTTTCGGCAGCCTACGAACCAACCGCGTCAGCTGTTGGATCTCTCCGTCCTCCAGCACACGCTCCGGGTGGGTGACGGGAATCAGCGAAATGCCTCCTTCACGCCGGAGCACCCGTTGAAAGGGCTCCGTCGCCTCCGCCATCAGCCGGTGTTCTCCGGTATTCATGTTCACCCGCAACTCCTCCGCACCCTGCCCCTCGACCGCTCCCCCGACCCCGTGGTTCACCGCGATCGTGGCCCATTCCGGATCTCCCAGTTGGAGGTCCGTCGTCACCAAGACGCCCGACTTCTCAACAGGAACGCTCTTCATGAGCAGAACCGACACGTAAACGTGTTCCGGTTCCTTCATATACGCCTGGCGCCAGCGATAGGCTCGCTCCGTGAAGGGCGACGCCCAGACCCGGGAGATAGCCTCCAGAACCTGCTCATATCCGACGACGTGGGGCACCGTCAAATTCAATCCAGCTCCCGTGAACCCGGGGAGATCCTCAATGTTGGTGTCACTTCTGACAAAAACCCCGTAGCTCCCCTCGGGACCAAAGGTGCGTTTCATTTTGGAGCGGAGCTCACTTCTGAACTTCTCCCCGGCATCGGCATGGACGATCCACTGCCGAAGCTGATCCAGGAACTGGCCGACGATCTGATCTCGCCTCGCGGGATCACGGCGCACGCTCTCCACAAGCGCATACTGATCACGCATCCAGTGAAAGACGGAAGGGCCGCCCGCCTCGATCGGCTGCTCCAGGAGCCCCCGGAAAAACCCGAATGGAATCACCAGACCCTTGGTCACGGCCTTGCGAAAACGTCTTTTCAGCTCCCCCAGATTCGCCGCTTTCGGTCCGACGGTGCGGCCGGAGTCGGAGGCGCGGAGACGACGCAACGAGATCAACGTGCGCTTCTTCAGATTCAGTTTCTCCAGGTCCGGCCGTATGACCACCGCCCCCGATAGCACCTCCTCCTGAAATACAGCGTCCCATTCCGGGCCGTCCAAGCTCAATTGAACAACCCCCCGGGGACTGACGGCCAGCACCACGCCCCGCCCCCTGGCCCGCCGGAGGCTTCCGAGGTGCTTCTGATTGATGACCACATTCGGGATGCCCAGATTGCGCGCCAGCAGCTGTACGTGGGAGAGCGCGTTTCCCTCGCCGGCAGTTATAATTCCCGACACGGCCGGCAGGTCCGCCGTCGTGGCCGGCAGCACATAGATACCCTCCGGATCAAAAGACACCGTCCGCCAGGATCCATCCCGAAACCGCAGGGCCCCGCGGCCCAGCCCCGGATTCAGCGCGCGCACCCCCCCCGTCACACCCTTTCCAAAAAACTCGTGCTGCACACGGAGCATACCGTTCGCATCGTCCATCAGGCTCTCCAGCACCGCTGCATAGAAGAGAAGCGCACTTCCCCGGAGCCGGTCGTGCAGGAAAGCTACGACCAGGGGTTCAATGCCGGCCATGTGCTCCACGGTCGGACCGAAGTGAAAACGCATCCATCCGTCCGCCCATCCTGGCAAACGAGACAGATAGGTAAGCTCCGTCCGGACAGCCAGCAGGGACGGCGGCGCCTCAGTAAGTCCGATGAGCCTCGTTCGTACTTCAGCGCGCTGCCTGGCTGAAATAAGTCCAGCGCCATATATGGCATCCGTGCTTTGTACCAGCCAGTCGATCCGGGTACGGCGCGTCGCACGGGAGAGCTTCCTCAACAGCTCCTGGCCGGCCCGAAACACCTCCCGCTCCAGACTGAGAGTGACGTGGAGCAGATCGAGTGCAACCGCCCCGTCCTCTGTTTCCGCTAGATACTCCCGCAAGACTGCCAACAAGGAACCGGCCGCGGCCAGCCGCACTTCGGGACGCTGCCCTTCGGTCAATTGTCCTGCCCAAGTCCGCAACCCTTCAGCCAGGGCATTGTCTCCACTTTGGGCCGCCACGGCCGTCAGCTCTGGACCAGCTTGCTGCATCCTGTGAACCTGCTCGATGGTGGCTGCAAGTTCTTTGTATGAGGCAGCGAGCTCGGCATCTGCCAAACCCATCGCATAGGCCCGGACCCGATCGGCGTCGCGGACATCGGGTTTCACATGGATTTTCACGCGCAGTCTTTCGAAACCGGCGTCCTTCTCCGCGAGACCCCTGGAAAGTTGTCGCATTTCCAATATGGGCGCGCCCGAATGCTCGCGAGGCAGCAGACGCACCGCTTCCCGGAGCACGGTGTAGCGCGAAACCCGCCACGTGCGGTCTTTCGCCAGAGCCGTCAACAAGGCCTGCCCTCCCGCACTCTCATCCTCCGCCTGAAGTGCGCCTCGGTAATAGCGCGCCCGCCGCAGTATCCAGCCGTTATCCGAGCTGATGAGAAACTGCTCGAGTACCATCTGCTTGACCATCTCCTCGGCATCGGGACCCGCCGCAAAATCGTTTCGTGGAAAATCTGCAAGAACATTCGCAAGGTAGTAGCCGTGATCGCGCAGGGCGCGGGTCCGATCATTCCATTCACCGTGCTGAACCCCATCACCCCGATCCTCGCAGGGATAGGGACGGGGCGGATGGACCGTCCCATCGTTGCAAAACCAGCGGATCCTGCTGAAGGGACCTCGCTCACTCGTTTTCATCTCCTGAACCCAGCGCCGCAACGTGGCCGTATCCGGACCGCCCGTTTCGGCATAGACGTCCAAAATCCCCGAAAAGAGTGCCAGCACAGAGAAAAACCAGAGTACACGTTTCATAAGTTCGTTCTCACATGCTCATCTAAATGGATGGTGTTGTGTCAGAATATCATGACCGGAAGGCGCACGCCAAGACAGAAGCGGTTTCGGTTGGCCCCCTCCCGTGACGACAATGGGCTGCCCTCAGAGCCGGTCCACCGACGCGGCAGCGGCACGGGACGCAAAACGCTACAGATGTGGCAGAGGCTGCTATACGAAGCGCTCTTCCTGCCTCTACCCTAGCATTCGGCCGTTGTTCTGTCAAACAATCCGACTGCCTAAATCATCATGAACACAGCAGAAATCATCGCTCTAGCGTTCCCGTAGACACGGACGCCATCACGCCCAAAGGTCGGTGCGTCAAAAAAGTCTCAAGTCTTACCGCCCGCTGTTCGATAAGTTACATTGGCGGGTTGTCCGCCCGTGCTCTGTCCGGAAGAACTGGATCTACTGAGAGATGATCTATGGCTTTACGACCCCTGGAGAAGGACCTGGTGCTCAAGGTTGGCACGAACCAGATGGAACTTCTCGAGTTCGAGATTGAGCGACAGGAGGAAGACGGCAGCGTTTACACAGGTCGTTACGGGATTAACGTCGCCAAAGTTCTCGAAGTCATTCGGATGCCGGAGCCTACCGAAGTGCCCGCTTCCGAGTCATATCTTCTTGGAATCATGAACCTGCGGGGTACGACCATTCCGTTACTCAGCCTGGCTGAGTGGATGAAGATTCGCGAGCCAGAACGGAACCCCGAATCCAACAAGGTGGTCATCACCGAATTCAACGGAGTCCGGATGGGTTTCATCGTCCATCAGGCGTCCCGAATCCGGCGGGTGGCTTGGAAGGAAATTCAGATCCCTCCGGAAATCATCAATGAGAAATACGGCGGCAGCATTACGGGCACAATTACTCTAGAAGACAAGCGGCTCCTGTTGCTCATCGATCTGGAAAAGATTGTGGCCGACATGTCTCCCGGGCAGGAGGCGGCCCTCGAACTTCCCCCGCCACCGAAGGCGGAGAGAAAGAAGCGGAGCATACTGGTCGCCGACGACTCCCTGGTCGCCAGGAAACAGATTCTGAGAGTGCTCTCTCATGGAAATTTTGAGGTGGACGTGGTCGTGAACGGCCGGCAGGCCTGGGACCGGATGCTGGCATACTACGAACTCTCCCGAGAGGAGGGCCTGCCGCTGCGCGACCTTGTGCACCTGGTGCTGGCCGACGTTGAGATGCCGGAGATGGACGGTTACACCCTCACCAAGAAGATCAAGGATGACGAGCGATTTCGCCAGATTCCCGTTATTCTGCACAGCTCCCTCAGTGGTGAGGCGAACGTGGACAAGGCAAACAGTGTCGGCTGCGATGCCTACGTGGTGAAGTTCGATCCCAAACTGCTCTTTCAAACAGTCAACTCATTCTAGCCCAAAAACCCCAGGTTCCTCCTGTTGCTTCATTCTTCTAAGAACGCCCTTCCCACCGTCGCATGCCCCCCTCGCGCAAACGGGTGGACAAATAACGGCGACTGTGCCATCTTGTTGGCATGCTGCACGATTCCGGGGCGTGAACGAAGGGGGTTTTCGATGCACCCAAAACTGGCACATTTGCACCGGATCCTGAAAGAGATGGAGTCCGTGCTGATCGCCTACTCCGGCGGTGTGGACAGCAGTTTTCTGCTAAGGGTCGCGAGAGATGCCCTGGGCGACAAAGCTGCGGCCCTGACGGCTCTTTCACCGACCTATCCGGAGCATGAACTGCAGGAAGCCAGGCGATTCGCCGCGGACTTGGGGGTTTTGCATATTCTCGTCGAGTCGAATGAGCTCAAGATCGAGAACTTTGCACAAAATGACACACGGCGGTGCTACTACTGTAAGAGCGAGCTCTTCGCGATTCTCCGACAGAATGCCGATCAGCGAAGGATCAAGACGCTCTGCGACGGTTCGAACCTGGACGATGTTGGAGATTTCAGGCCCGGCATGCAGGCGGCTCAGGAGAGAGGGGTGCGTCACCCGCTCATCGAAGCCGGCCTGTCCAAGCAGGAAATCCGGGAGTTGAGTCAGGCACTCGGTCTGGCCACGTATCAGAAGGGTCCCATGGCTTGTCTCTCCTCTCGCTTCCCTTACGGCACAGAGATCACAGAAGCACGGGTGCGTCAGGTGGCCCGGTGTGAAGAGCTGCTCCGCACCATGGGATATGACCCTCTCCGGGTCCGTTACCATGGCGAAATCGCACGGATAGAAATCCAGAGATCCGAGTTCGACAGACTTCTCGGGAAGGACTGTCTCGAACAGGTGATCGCGACGTTCAAGAAGGCGGGGTTCGTCTATGTGACGCTTGATCTGGAGGGGTTCCGAAGCGGCAGCATGAATGAGGTTCTGCCTCTCGCCCAGACATCACGGAAGGCATAAAAAAACCCCCGGACGGGGGTTCGCTGCATGCTTGTCATGTTCAAAACTCGCGCTGAGGGGTCCGCCGCTCAGGACGGGGTCTCTGCCTTCTCTTTCTCTTCTTCAGGTTCGCCGATCTTCTCCTCAATAATCTCCTTGCCGTCGTAGCCAATCCGGACTTCATCTTCGCCGACGACTGTTTCCAGATATACGGGACGCCGCCAGATAATCTGCAGGTTCTTCAGGGTATCCCGGGCATAATCCTGTTTGAGACCGATCCCTTCGTGATGGTGCTTAAGCAGCAGCTCTCCCCGATTCCGATAGTTGCCTTCTACGACGTAGATGAGGGGTTGCCCGAAATTGGTCAATCCGAACAGGAGTTTGGCTTTCACCTTGCGGTAATCACGATCGGCGATTTCATACACCCCCGTCTGGGGGTTGAACCGATAAGTGAAAAGCTTGTGTTTTTCGCAGAACTCTTCGGTCAAAAAGGTATCGATAAAAGTAATGTCGTTGTAGATCTTCCGGACTTCAAATATCTTCTCTCGGCCCAGCCCGAGCTTGCGATCCCACTTCTTCTTCTCAGCACTGTTGTCGCACTCTTCATACTCCTTGCCAAAGCGCCCCTTGTTCCATCTCTCTTCTATATCCCGGAAAAGCTCCAAACCGACCTTGTAGGGGTTGATCACACCGGGCCTTGTGCCCAGAGTCCCTGAATGATGGTCCGCGTAATCAATGAGCTCCGAGTCCTTCAGGCATTTCTGTGTCATGATGGTGGAGTGCCAGAAGGTGGCCCACCCTTCGTTCATAATCTTGGTCTGGCCCTGGGGCGCAAAATAGTAGCTCTCCTCCCGAATCATTGAGAAAAGATCCCGCTCCCAGTTCTCCAGCGGGGCATGTTCAATCAAAAATCGCAGCACATCTTTCTGCGGCGTCTCTGGGAACTGCTTCTTCTGCTCCATGGTCTCCTGGAGTTTACGCATTTCGGCATCGATGAACTCCCGGGGGTTGATGAAGTCATTCATGTAGTCCTTGCTCTTGAATTTTCTCACGCGGGCCGGAACCTCTTCCTCCCCATTGAGAGCGCGGCCGCCTCGCTTCTCCTTTCGCTGAATAAAGGGCGCATGGTAATCGATCAGATTCTCGATCGAGAGACAGGCGTCGATAAACGCTTCGACCTTCTCCAGACCGTACCGCTCCATATACCGCCGGATCCGCACACCGTGGTTGGCCATCTCATTCACCATCTTGCGGTTGGTCTTGGAGAACCAGACATTGTTCTTGAAGAAATCACAATGCCCATAGACATGGGCCATGACAATCTTCTGGTCGACCAGCTGGTTCGCGCTCAGCAGGTAGGCATAGCAGGGGTCGTTGTTGATGACCATCTCGTAGATCTTCTGCAGGCCGTATTTATAGCCCTTGCTGAGACGGTCATACTCCATCCCGAAGCGCCAATGGGGATAGCGGGTCGGAAATCCACCATAAGCGGCCACTTCATTGATTCCGTTGAAATCGAGAATATGGAAAATGACTTCGAAGAAATCGAGCCCGTAGGCCGCAGCGTGACCCCGAATTTCTTCTCTGATTTCGCTCAGGTCCGGCGGAAGCATTACCGCCCCTTTCCCAGAAAGTCTTTGATGGAACGTAAAATATCGTCCTTACCATTTATCTCGGAGGTAACAAGTATTGCCTCTTCCGATAGATGCTGGCTTAAATCCTTGATGAACTGCCCGCTCCCATAGTGGCTCTTCACCTGCCCGTAGGAAAACTGATTGGACACCGGGAATAGGTCTTCCTTGAGCAGTTTCATGCAGCGGGCCGTATCCCCGCCGCTCCAATTGTCCCCATCGGAAAAGTGAAAGGGATAAATGTTCCAATCCTGGGGGTTGTACTCCTGCTTGATGATCCGGTTGCACAGATCATAGGCCGACGAGATCACGGTGCCTCCGCTTTCACGGGTGTGGTAGAAGGTCTGTTTGTCCACTTCCCGGGCCGTGGCATCGTGAATGATATAGCGGATTTGAAGCCCATCGTACTGCGAACGAAGCCATGTCTCAATCCAGAAGCTCTCGATGCGAACCAGTTCCTTCTGCTCGTCGCCCATGGAGCCCGACACGTCCATCATGTAGACAATCACCGCACTACTTTCGGGGTGCTGCTGCTCCTTCCAGGACCGAAACCTCTTGTCCTCTCGCACGGGAATGATCACGGGGCGCTCATGGTTGTATGTGCCCGAAACAATCTGGCGTTTGAGGGCTTCCCGGTAGGTCCGCTTGAAATGGCGCAACGATTCGGGACCCGCTCTTCGGATACCCGTGTACCGTCCTTTTTCAGAGATGATGTTCTTCTTGCCCCGGGGCTCAATGCGGGGCAGTTCCAGCTCTTCGCCCAGGATCTCGGCCAACTCCTCGATGCTGACCTCGACCTCCAGGAGATGTTCTCCGGGTTGGTTGCCGGCTTCACCGGAGCCGCCGTCCTGATCTCCCGACCCAATGGGGGTGCCCGGCGGGCCATCGCCCTGACCGACGCCGCCGACTTTCTTGTGTCCGTATTTGAAATGGGGGAGGTCGATCTGAGGGACGGGGATACTCACGAGATCCTTTCCCCGCCTCCCGATCATTTCTGTGTGACTGATATATTTCTTGAGGTTCTTCCGGATCGTGCCTTTCACAATCTGCCGGAACCTGCTGTGATCCTTCTCTATTTTAATGATCATTGCTGCTCACAACTTCGGCCTGTCAGAGAGCCTTTCGCTTTCAGCTCTTCACGTCGCCCCGTGCAAATATGCTGGCCACGAAGTGAAGAACGTCCGTGGCACAAACGTCGCAGTAGCCATAGTGCCGGATCAGCCGGCTCTTCACCACATCGATTTTTTCCTGCGTCTTGTCGTCAACCACCGCCGTGGAAACCAGACTGGTCAGTTTGATCGTGTCCTTCTGATCCTCGAACAGCTTCAGTTCCAGAGCCTTCTGAAGTCTTTCATTTGTCTTGTAGTAAAACTTCTTTCCTTCGACGGCCAGGGCGCCGATATAATTCATGATTTCGCTGCGAAAATCATCCTTCCGGCTTTCGGGAATCTCGATCTTCTCCTCGATGGCCCGCATCAGGCGCTCATCGGGCTCCTCGTCTTCACCGGTGTACTTGTTTTTCACCTTTTCCTTCTGGGTGTAGGCCTTGACGTTGTCGATGTAATTCGCACACAGCTTGGCAATGGACTCCTCATCGGCCGATATGGCTCGCTGCACGTCATTCTTGACGATATTCTCATATTCTTCCCGGGCCAGGGCGAGAAGTTCCCGGTAGCGCTTTCGCACCTCGTCGCTGCTGATCAGCGAGTGATGGGCCAGGCCCCCTTCCAGTTCCTTCATGACCATGAAGGGGTTGATACATCCTTCATGCCTGTCGCTCACCAGAGCGTTGGAGATCTTGTCCTGGATATAGCGGGGGGAGATCCCCTCCATGCCTTCTCGCTTCCCTTCTCGGCGCAACTCAAGGACGTTGTCCTCGGTGAATCCCGGAAGGGACTGGCCATTGTAGAGCTTCAACTTCTGCATGAGTGTCAGTTGTGCCTTCTTGGGCTCCTCCAGGCGCGTCAGGATGGCCCACATGGCCGCCGTCTTGATGGTGTGCGGCG
Source organism: uncultured Nitrospirota bacterium (assembly GCA_945786985.1). Taxonomy (GTDB): domain Bacteria; phylum CG2-30-53-67; class CG2-30-53-67; order CG2-30-53-67; family CG2-30-53-67; genus CALZGC01. The sequence continues at coordinate 35,635 of CALZGC010000065.1, forward strand.
CGATGTGCATCTGCGGAATCTTCTCGGCGTTGAAGTCCTTTTCATAGATTTTGAGCTCGTCCTCGAGCCGGGTGATATAGGGAATGTCAATTTTGACGGTTCTGTCGCGCAAGGCTTCCATGAACTCGTTGTTCTGCAGCTTCTTGTACTCCGGTGCATTGGTATGCCCGATGATCACTTCGTCGATGTCGGTCTGGGGGAATTTCTTCGGTTTGATCTTGTGTTCCTGAGACGCGCCGAGCAGATCGTACAGGAATGCCACATCCAGTTTGAGCACTTCAATGAATTCGACCAGACCGCGGTTGGCGACGTTGAACTCGCCATCAAAGTTGAAGGCCCGCGGGTCGGAATCGGAGCCGTACTCGGCTATCTTGCGGTAGTTGATATCGCCCGTCAGCTCCGTCGAATCCTGATTCTTTTCATCCTTGGGCTGAAACGTGCCAATACCGATGCGATCTTTCTCGGAGAGAACAATGCGTCGAACCCTGACGTGATTGATCACCTGGGTCCAATCTCCATTGTGCCGAGCGTTCAGTTCCCGGTACATCTGGCGGCAGCTCGGACACAGTTCCCCTTCTATGAAAACCCGCTCTTCCGGAGCGCGCCCGGCGTTCAACTCCTGCAGCACCTCGGGACGCCAGTCCATGGGTATCAGATGGAGCGGCTCCTCATGCATGGGGCAGACCAGCTCGTCACCGGCTCGGTTGTGTGGGTTCCCGTCGTTGCCCACGGACCAGGCAATGGTATACAGGGCACCGTCATCCGTATTGGAATAGGTTTCAAGGCCACGTTTCAGAAGGCGAACAATCGTGCTTTTAGCGCACCCCACCGGTCCGTGCAGGAGAAGCACTCGGCGTTCCGTACCGTAGCGGCGGGCGGCGGATTTGAATACGCTCACCATGCGCAGGAGCGGGCGCTCAAGACCGAAGACGGCGTCCGAACCGTTGCCGAAGGGATCATCAAAGAACTTGTATCGCGCCAGCTGTTGTTTGTTATCCTCGATCGATTCCGTGCCATAAGTGAGGATCATGTCATAGATTCGTTCGAAGGCACTGCGCGCCACCTTCGGGTTATCACGAACAATCGCAAGATAATCCTCAAAGGATCCCTCCCAATGGAGGTTTTTGAATTGCGCTGTGTTCTGAAGGTCGCTTATCAGGGATATGATGTTGTTTCCGGCCATGACTCCCCTCCATGCGTTCCTCTCAAAAGAGGACCGAAAAAATCAATTTTCTTTGTGGTTATAATTAGTTAGAAGTCTATCATATTCCAGGTACCAAGTCAATTTAACAGCACGGCATACAGCTGCTCGCGTGCATGGCGCTTTTTCTTGACGCGGGGCAAGGGCATTGGTAAAATAGTCGCTTTCGCAAATAAGCGAAAGCGCCTGTTCGTTGCACCTGCAGCAGTCTGTGCAACGGAGGTTATCCCAGGGTCCAGGTATCGGCAGAGGTTTTTCCCGCATCTTTATTTCGTGCCGTCTCTCAAGACATCGCTGTTGCAGGAGCCATGCACGGTGATCGCCGTCATCCAGCGGGTATCCCAGGCATCAGTCGTTGCAGGGTCACACGGTGCAAAGATCGACCGGGGCGCTCTCATCCTGATCGGCGTGGCCAGAAACGACGAGGCCGCGCAGGCTGAAGAGCTGGCTTCCAGAGTTGCTCACCTCAGGTTCTTTGAAGACCGGGAGGGAAAAATGAACCTGTCCCTTCTCGATGTGAAAGGTGCAGCCCTGGTGGTTTCACAGTTTACGCTGACGGCCACCACAGACAGCGGACGCCGCCCCGGCTTCGATCAGGCGGCACCCGCGCCCCAAGCGAAGTCTATCTACGAACATTTCGTGGCGCAGCTTCAGCAAGCCGGCGTCCCGACACAAACAGGCGTTTTCGGTGCTCATATGGCCGTGCAGTTGACCAATGAGGGACCGGTGACGGTGATTGTGAAGAGCAAAGCAACGCGAGCTGCGTCAACCGAGAAGAAAGGAAAGTCATCATGATCCTGGAGACGATGGTCGTAGGACCGCTGGAGGTTAACTGTTATTTGATCGCGTCCGGCCAAGGGAAAGAGGCCGTGGTCATCGATCCCGGCGACGACGGTGAGAAGATCATTGCGCGCATCCGCAAACTCGATCTGTCTCTGCGTTACATTCTGAATACCCATGGGCATTTCGATCACATTGGCGCCAACCGAATACTCAAGGAAGCCACGGAGGCGGAAATCCTGATCCATCAGAAAGACGCACCGCTCCTGAGTACCGCCGCCGAACATGCCCGATCCTTCGGCCTGCGTGCCGCCCCGTCCCCTCCGCCCGACCGGTTTATCGATGAAAGTGACCGGATCGAAGTGGAGGGCCTGGTCTTGCAGGTGTTCGCAACTCCGGGGCATTCGGAAGGGGGTGTTTCCTTTCTTTTGGACACCACACTTTTCACCGGCGACACCCTTTTCGCCGGTTCCATCGGCCGCACCGATCTGCCCGGAGGCTCTTTTCGGGAAATCATGATTTCCATTCAGGACAGGATTCTCCCTCTCGGGGACCACATCAGCATCCGGCCCGGGCACGGACCGTCGTCAACGATCCAGAAGGAAAGACGAACCAATCCGTTCATTGCGGAACTGGGTTCCCAGTACATTTGATCCTGCTTATTCCGGATCCGTGGAGTTTTTCCTTGACAGGGGCCACCATTTTCCCTATAAATGTTCGGATATGCAAAATGAGCACCGTTTCAGGAGTGGTGAATGAAGACATATATGGCAAAAAAGGAAGATCAGGTACGAAAATGGTACGTTGTAGATGCTTCAGGCGCCGTGCTGGGACGGATGGCATCCCGAATCGCCCTGATGCTGACCGGTAAGAACAACCCGCACTACACGCCCCACGTCGACACGGGAGCTTTCGTCATTGTGGTCAATGCCGACAAGATTCGGCTGACGGGCCGAAAGCTGGACAAGAAGATCTACTATCACTACTCGGGCTACCAGAGCGGCTTGAAACGTATTACGGCGGGGCGCCTTCTAAAGACCCATCCGGAGCGACTCATCACCTATGCCGTTCGCGGGATGCTTCCCAAGACCCGACTGGGGCGGGGGTTGCTTCGCAAGCTCAAGGTTTACGCGGGGGCGGAACACCCCCATGCAGCACAAAAGCCGGAAGCTATTTCATTCCAATAGATAGAGCGGGAGGTTTGCGGGCATGGAACAGGAGCGAGTCTACGCCACCGGGAAACGAAAGAACGCCTCGGCCAGAGTTTATCTTTCCCCGGGCAGCGGGCAAGTCATCATCAACCGTAAAGAGATGGGCGACTATCTCGGGGGCCGTGAAACGCTTCGAATGATGATTGAACAGCCCTTTGAGCTTACAGAGACGACCGGCAAGTTCGATGTTCTCGTAACGGTGCGGGGCGGCGGCTCTTCCGGACAGGCAGGTGCCATCCGCCACGGCATCGCCAAGGCCCTGGCGCTGCATGATACAGCCTTTCGAGCAAAACTCAAGAAAGTCGGCCTGATCTCCCGGGACCCCAGGAAAAAAGAACGCAAGAAACCGGGCCAGCCGGGAGCCAGGAAGAAATTCCAGTTCTCCAAGCGGTAAACTCAACGGGAGGCCTTGCGGCCTCCTTTTTTTTCACATCCGGGCTAACCCGGATATTGCATGAGTAGATCTATTACGAGGCCGGATAGGCTGCTACATGCACCGTTACAGGAAATTTCCTGATCTGGTGGCCCTACTTGGAATTACGGTGGCATTCGAGTGCCGTAACGCGCCTTCCTCTGCGTTGGCTTTTCCCCGGCGAAGGCCTTCCTTCA
>CALZGC010000066.1 GCA_945786985.1 uncultured Nitrospirota bacterium
ACAGCCCGGACGTTCGGATGATCGACGTGGGATTTCTCTATCGCCCCGCGGTTGTTTCAAAACCGGACCCCCGGGCGTTCAACATCCGAAAACGCTACCCGACGCGCGATATTCTCGACGTCACCTTCCGGGTGAGAAACGGCAGCGTGCTGCACGTGGTCGGAAATCACTGGCCCTCCCGATCGGCCGGGCAGTACGAAAGCGAACCGTACCGGATCCTGGTCGCCGAGAACTGCTCGTGGATCGTGGAGCAGCACTATCGGCATAATCCCGAGGCCAACATCGTGGTCATGGGCGATTTCAATGACGAGCCCTTCAACCGCTCCATCCAGGAATACCTGTTCGCCATCCGTAACCGAGCGCGCGTGCAGGCCCGGCGGAACAGCTCGAGAGCCCGGCCCTACCTCTACAATCTGACCTGGTCGCTGCTGGACGGCCCCACTCCGGGGAGCTTCTACTACGGGAGTGCTCCTTCCGGATGGAACATGATCGATCAGATGATGGTTTCCAAGGGCGTCCTCACCGGCAGCGGCGGTCTGGAGGTCGAGGAAGAGAGCATGGCCATCTTCCGGCCCAAACGGATCCGGGACGGCAGCAAGCCGAAGCCCTTTCGAAGGCGGAAGCAGAAGTGGGTCGAGGGGTTCTCCGATCACTTTCCGATCACGGCGACGCTTCGGGCGCTGTAGCCCAGCCCGGATATTGCATGAGTGATCGTCATGAGAGGCCCCAGAGGTACTAGAGGCGCCACAGGCAAGGCGCAGAAAATTTTCTGGCTGAAGGCATATTGGAATGAAATATTTGAAGGGGTCCTGTTCGCAAATATGATGACGTATCGAGAGGGTTGTAGCGCGGTCTCCTCAAGGCGCGCGACTGCGGCGTACCCCCTGCGGTACGCCGCAGGGAGCGCATCCCAAGCTACCTTAATGTATTAACGGCCGCTGGCGGCATAAATCAGAGTGAAGCGGGAGGATGGCCCGGTGAAGGAAGTCCTTCGCCGGGGAAAAGACAACGCAGAGGAGGGCGCGCCACGGCACTCGAATGCCACCGTATTTTCGAATAGGGCAACCAGATCAGAAAATTTTCTGTAACGCCGCATGTGGCAGCCTATCCGTCTTCGCAGAATGCTACGCCGCGACAAGTCCGGTCTCGTAATAGATTTACTCATGCAATATCCGGGCTAGTGGGTGGGGGAGCGTCCCGATGGCGCGCAAGGGGCCTTTGACGGAACACCAGGTAAACAATCTCCGTGAATCGGTGCGGCTGCTGGGAAAAATTTTTCGCACGTGCCCTGAAATCGGCGGGCACCGGCGGTGGATGGGCGTCCTTGCGAAGCTTGAAGAACTGACCGATGGGGCGGGGGCGGTGCGGTCCCATTTCGGGCACGATGATGCCTTCCTCCAGGAGAGACGCGCACTGGGATGGAACGAGAAGTTCCTGGCGAATCTCTGGAATCGCTATATCCTGGTGCACACGTCGCTAATGTCCGACCGGGGCTTCGATGAGACCGACGGCGACGGGGCCGCCGGCCACCTCCGTTTGGCGATGATTTTGTGGCACGAGACGGCCCACTGGATGGGCGGCCAGGATCTGACCATTCAGGCGGACGAGGTCAAAGTTCTGGGCATTCTAAAGGATTGTCCCTATGTGCAAAACCATCCCTGTTCGGAATCGCTCGTGACCATGATCAAAGAGCTGAGACGCACCGCAAGGGACGACGACGGCTGGTGGGTCGGTTTTTAAACCATTCCCGTCAAGCCAGCGGAGGGATTTAATGATGCGTATCATTCGTTTTCTCGATGAACAGGACCGGGTCCGCTTCGGCCAGCGGCGACCGGACGGCACGACGACCCTGCTCGCGGGCGACCCGTTCGCCCCTCTCGAGGATACCGGAAAGGCCGCTGCCGTGAAAAAGCTCTTGACACCGGTGGAGCCCCGCGTCATTCTCGGCATCGGCCTCAACTACCATGAACATGCCGCGGAATTCGGCTCCCAATTGCCGAAGTATCCCATTGTCTTTGCCAAGAACCCCGCAGCCGCGGCGCACCCGGGCGATCCCATCGTCCTGCCTCCGGTCTGCATGAACCCGCCGGAGGTCGATTATGAAGCGGAACTGGCGGTGGTCATCGGTCGGGCGGCCAGGGACGTTTCCGCCGCGGGCGCGCTTGATTATGTTCTGGGTTACACCGTCGGCAACGACGTCTCCGCCAGGCGGTGGCAGAAGCATGCCGGCGGCGGGCAATGGGTCCGGGGCAAGAGCTTCGACACCTTCTGCCCCCTGGGGCCCGAGCTCGTCACACCGGATGAGATTTCCGACCCCCAGTCTCTTCCCATCCAGTGCCGGCTGAACGGTAAACTCATGCAGGAAGGCAACACCTCGGACATGATTTTCCCGGTGGCCGAATTGATTGCTTTCCTGTCAAGCGGCACCACGCTGCTGCCGGGGACGGTCATTCTCACCGGAACACCAAGCGGCGTCGGGTTCGCCCGGAAACCGCCGGTCTTTCTCGCACCAGGGGATCGTGTAGAAATTACGATCGAACCCATCGGCACCCTCGTGAGCCCCGTCTCGGGAACTCCCGAAGGGAGCCCCGGATCCCGGTGATTTGCAATGGTTTCAAAGCGGCTCTGCATCTCGCGCCTGCGATCGGGCGGCTTGATCACCAACTACTACTGCAGCTCCGCCTGCCGGCACTGTCTCTATCGGTGCAGCCCCCGATGGCCGCGGGACTTCATCTCTTCCGAAGAGACCCGGGAGGCTTTGGAGACCAGCCGGCGGCTCGGCTGCCGCGCCCTTCACATCGGGGGCGGCGAACCGCTCCTCAATCCGGGCGGGGTCGCCTCCGTGCTGTCAACCGCGCAGGAGGCCGGCGTAACCATCGAGTACGTGGAGACCAACGCCTCCTGGTACCGAAATCACGAGACCGCCTGTGCACTGCTCGAAAGGCTGGCTGCGGCGGGCCTTTCCACCCTGCTGGTTTCCATCAGCCCCTTTCACAATGAGTTCATTCCCTTGCGCAAAGTCCGGGGAGCACTTGCAGCCTGCCGGGCGAGCGGGATCTCCGTCTTCCCCTGGATTGCCGGCTTCACACCGGACCTGGAGACATTCGACCCGGAGCGGCCCCACGCCCTCGAAGAGTACGAGGAGGCCTTCGGGTCGGACTACCTGCCCCGTCTCACCGGCCGTTACTGGATCTCACCGGGGGGCCGCGCGCTGGAGACCTTCGGGCCCTACATGGAACAGATCCCGGTGCGCCGCTTGATCGCCAAGACCAAAACGGGCTGTGCCGAACTGGCCGACACAAGTCACTTTCATCTGGACCTCTACGGCAATTACGTGCCGGGCCTCTGCGCGGGCCTCGCCATCGGGCGGCAGGATCTCGGATCTCCCCTCGATACCGAAGCGTATCCTCTGATCACGCGCCTCTCTACGGAGGGCCTCGGCGCGCTTCTTTCGTACGTTTCGGGAGAGCACGGGTTCTCCCCGTCGAAAGAACGCTACGCGTTCAAGTGTGAACTCTGCTACGAAATCCGCCGGTTCCTGGTGATCGAGCGGGGGGTCGACTCCTGCGAGCTTCGTCCCCGGGAGCATTATGGCACGCAAGAGAAACAACGGGACTGACGCGGCTCACTTGCGTTACACGGGAGACACACCCCCTTGGATTTGCAGACCATCACCGAAAGACTCATCGACGCTCTTCGCCGTCTTCGTTTCGGACCGCCCGTTGCAACGGTCTACAACCCCCTGGAGTATGCCGCTGCGCCGTATGCCGAGTATCTCAAACGCTATGGCGGCCGGCCCAAGGAGGTCCTCCTGGTCGGAATGAACCCCGGCCCCTGGGGAATGGCCCAGACGGGTGTGCCCTTCGGAGAGGTGCAGCTGGTGAAGAAATGGCTCGGAATCGAGGGGCCCGTGACCCAACCGTGCGACGTACACCCCAAACGTCCGGTCCAGGGATTCGCCTGCACCCGAGCCGAAGTAAGCGGCAAGCGGCTCTGGGGGTGGGCGGAAAAAACCTTCGATACACCGGAGAGCTTCTTCCGCCGGTTCTTCGTGGCCAACTACTGCCCGCTGATCTTCTTTGCCGGGAACGGTCGGAACATCACACCCAATACCCTGCCTGCAGCGGACCGCAACCCCCTGCAGGCGGTCTGTGACGAAGCCCTGCAGCGCACGGTTCAGTGGCTGCAGCCCCGCTATGTCATCGGCGTCGGGCGCTTCGCCGCGGACTGCGCGAAGAAAGCCCTCGACGGCGGGGACGTTTCGATCGGGAGAATTACACACCCCAGTCCGGCCAATCCGCGGGCCAATCGGGGCTGGGAGCCTCTCGTGATGCAGGAGCTTCTGGCCCTGGGGATCCGCCTCTGAAGCGCCGGTGCCACCGCCAATGACATGACAAAACCTGCCATTTGCTCTATAGTGTTCGCCAGAATGCTCGCGGGAGAAAGATCCGGCAGGGCCCATTGAAGAGGAGAAACACGGCATGGAAAGATACGATCTGGTCGTCATCGGCGCCGGCATCAGCGGATTGAGCCTGGCCTACTGCGCCGCCCGCAAGGGCATGAGCACCCTGGTCCTTGAGAAAAACGGAGCGGTCGGCGGCGCGTTTCACTCCCATCGGATCCCGGACGACGGGGGCGACTTCTGGCTCGAGCTGGGCGCACATACCTGCTACAACTCCTATCGAAACCTGATCGCCCTGATCGAAGGGTGCGGGATGACGGGGCGTTTGACCCGGCGGGAGAAGGTTCCTTTCCGGGTCCTTCGAAACGCAACGGTTCAATCAATCCCCTCCCAGCTCAATTACCTCGAGCTGCTGGTCTCCGTACCGAAGATTTTCGTGACGAAGAAAGCGGGACTCAGTGTCTCCGATTACTACAAGCGGATCGTGGGAAAGCAGAACTTCGAGCGTGTCTTTGCCCACGCGTTCAACTCGGTGCTCTCCCAGAACACCACCGATTTCCCCGCCGACATGCTCTTCAAGAAACGCCAGCGGCGCAAAGACATCCTGAAGAGCTTCACCCTGGAGGGGGGCTTGCAGAGCATTTGCGCCACTGTGGCCGGCATGCCGGGTCTTCAGACCGTCACCGGCGTCGCAATCGAGCAGGTGCAGGCTTCCGGTAACGATTTCCAGATCGTCACGGAAGACGGGAATGCCTATGCCGCGCGCGCCGCGGCGCTGGCTACACCGGCGCCGGTCGCGGCCGATCTGCTCAAGGGGCTCCTGCCGGACGTTGCGGCGCGGCTCTCCGGGATCGAGCTTCGCGCCGTGGAGTCGATAGGTGTGGTCGTCGAGAAAGAGAAGCCCTCCCTCGATCCGCTGGCGGGACTCATCGCCACGGACGAAGCCTTCTTCTCCGTGGTTTCCCGGGACACCGTTCCGCACCCCCGCTACCGGGGCTTTACCTTTCATTTCCAGCCGGGCCGACTCGACCGGGAGGCGAAACTGGCGCGCATCGCCGGCGTGCTCGGGGTGACGCACGGGGAGATCGCCCAGGTCGCGGAAAAGGAGAATGCCATTCCTGCACTGCGGGTGGGCCATGAGGAAACCGTCCGTGCCGTTGATTCCATGATTGCGGGAAAGGGGCTTCTCCTCACCGGAAACTACTTTGCCGGCGTGGCCATCGAGGACTGCGTCTCCCGATCCTTCGCCGAGTTTCAACGGCTGGAGGCACAGCACTGATCTGTTGCACCCCGGCTTCCGCATGGCCGCCGGTTGATGGCTCTTTCCTTGACAAAACAAGTGGGGAGAGGCTAAAGTCTCATCGGCGACGCAGACGGTGATGCTTTTGAGGAAAACCCGCGCTGGGGCAGGGCATGTGGGAGTCAGTAGACATCCATGACCGATTGGCTGCAGACACACGAATGGGCACTCTGGTGGGCGGGAATCCTCTCCCTGATCACCTTCGTGGGAACCTTGATTGCCATCCCCGTTCTGGTGGTCCGTATTCCCAAGGACTACTTTACCCGCACCGAAAGGCCGCCGGAACACTGGTCGTTCCGCTATCCCCTGGTGCGGCCCACCGTGCTGATCCTGAAGAACCTTCTGGGAGCCGTCTTGGTTCTGCTGGGCCTCTCCATGTTCTTTCTGCCCGGACAGGGAATTCTGACGATGCTCATTGGCGTCACGCTGATGAACTTCCCCGGAAAACGGGCCCTGGAGCGCTCCATCATCCGCAAACAACCGGTGCATGGCGCCGTCAACTGGGTACGTGCCCGGGCCCATCGCGCCCCGCTGCAGCTGCCGGCGCGCGGCCACTTGGAAGAGGCGGACCCTCCCCATGACGCGGAAACCAAAATCTAGGCAACCCAGGAACAGGGATATCGACGGCATTCGCTTTCAGTGTCAGGGCTCGGGGCGATGCTGCCTGACACGAGACGGCTACGGTTACGTCTATCTAACCCTGCACGACCGGCGCCGCCTGGCTGCCCATCTCGGCCTCACGACGCTGAAGTTCACCCGGCGTCATGCCGAGAAGACCGATGGCTGGTTTCATCTGAAGCATCCCGATCAGCCCTGCCCTTTCCTGGCCAAGTCTCACTGCCGCGTCTATCGCGCCCGACCGACCCAGTGCCGCACATGGCCTTTCTGGCCGGAGAATATGGATGCCCGCGTCTGGCGTAAAGAAGTGGCGCCGGTCTGCCCCGGCATCGGAAAGGGAAAGCACTACACGGCGGAGGAGATCCAACGGCTCATCGAGACAGAGCACGATGTACCGGGGTATCGATGAGGGATGCAGCCATGGCGTCCCCCTCCCTCTCCGTCGTGATCCCCGTGCTCAATGAGGCGGCACACCTTCCTTCCCTCCTTGACGACCTGCACGCCCAGCGAAATATCGACCTCGAAATCCTCGTCGCCGACGGCGGCTCCACCGACGGCTCCACGGAGATCACCGAGGGGGCCGGAGCAGTGCTGGTGCGTGCCAGCCGGGGCCGGGGCGCACAGATGAACGCCGCCGCAAGACAGGCATGCCATCCCTTGCTGCTCTTCCTTCATGCCGATTCGCACCTGAGCGACCCCCTGCTTCTCGCAAAGGCCGTTGATGCCCTGCAGGACAGGATCCGTGAGGCCGGAAACGGAAGGGTGGCCGGACACTTTCCGCTGCGCTTCATCCGGTCCGACAACAGACACGCCCTCGCCTACCGCTACGTCGAGGCGAAGACCGTCTTGAACCGTACCAACACGACCAATGGGGACCAAGGCTTTCTGATGACCCAGGAGTTTTTCGAGCAACTGGGGGGGTTCAGCAAAGAGCTGCCCTTCCTGGAAGATCAGGAGATGGCGGAGCGAATCCGCCAGCGGGGGGTGTGGATCACCCTGCCGGGGGTCCTGCAGAGTTCCGCCCGGCGCTTCGAGGCGGAAGGCTTCCACCGCCGTTACCTCCTGATGGGGATGATCATGGGGATCTACTCCATCGGGGCGCACGGGTTCTTCAAACGGGCCCCCGACCTGTACCGAAGCCACCCGGAGACGGGGCTGCTGCTCAGCCCATTTTTCGGGGTGATCCGGCGGATGATGCGAGAGGAGTTGGGGCTCCGGGACAGCCTCCGGGCTTGGGTTGCCGTAGGCCGCTACGTGCGCCAGAACGCCTGGCAGCCCTTTTTCTTTCTGGACGTCCTGGCACGTCCCCTGCTCGGACCGGAGCGCACGCCTCTGCTCCGCTTTCATGACCGGATCTTCCGGCCGCTGACCGATTTTGCCCCCTTCGATGCCCTGACCGCCCTGCTCTGCTTTGTCTGGTACATGGGGGTGCTGGCCCCCTGGTTTGCTCTTCGCGAACGGAGGCTGACGGCGTCCCAGGGGGACGCCTGATGCGGTGGCGCTCTCCAGTGGCTGGAATCATGAAAGGAGTCTGCCATGAAATACTCGGAAGCCAAACCGGGACGCATCTTTGTGCTCCGTCTGGAGGACGGGGACACCGTCCATGAGACCATTGAAGCGCTGGCCCGGGAGCAGTCGATTGGAGCTGCAGCGCTGGTGATTCTCGGGGGAGCGGACGCCGGCAGCCGGCTTGTCGTCGGACCGGAGGACGGCCGGGCTTCACCGGTCTCCCCCATGGAAACGATCCTGGACAACGTCCATGAGGTCGCGGGGACGGGAACCCTTTTTCCAAACGAGGCTGGCGAACCGGTGCTCCACCTGCACCTGGCCTGCGGTCGAAAAAGGTCAACCGTCACCGGGTGTGTGCGCCGGGGGGTGCGGGTCTGGCACGTTATGGAAGCCGTGCTGTTCGAACTGACGGAGACCAGAGCCACGCGGCGTTTTGAGTCCCCGACCGGATTCACCCTCCTGCAGCCGTGAACTGATCCGCAGCGGCGGCGGCCCTTCGGGGTTTGACGAGGCGATGAAGTGGTGGTGTAATTGAAACAGAGACTGCAACCCACAGACCGAACGAGTCGTGGCAACACACCCCGGAGGCATCCATGGAATTTCTGAAAACGCTGGGCATCGAAGCACATCAGGCTGGCTGTGCCACCGGATCGGCCTGGAACGATACGACGGGCGAGAGCATCGAGGTCACCTCTCCTGCGGACGGTGCGAAAATCGGCACCGTCCGGCAGGCGGCGGAGAGCGAGTACGAAACGGTTCTGAAGACGGCCCGGGAGGCTTTCCTCCACTGGCGGAGCCTCCCCGCGCCCCACCGGGGCGAAATCATCCGTCAGATCGGCCTTCGGGTGCGCGACTACAAAGAACCTCTCGGATCCCTCATCGCCTACGAAATGGGAAAGCCCCTCGAAGAGGCCCTGGGGGAAGTTCAGGAGATGATCGATATCTGCGATTTCGCGGCCGGTCTGTCCCGCATGCTTTCCGGGTCGACCCTGTATTCCGAACGGCCCCGGCACCGTTTTTACGAACAGTACCATCCCCTCGGCATTGTAGGCATCATCACGGCCTTCAATTTCCCGGTAGCTGTTTGGGCGTGGAATGCCGTGATCGCCGCCGTCTGCGGGGATGTAACGGTGTGGAAACCCTCGAGCAAAGCCCCCCTCTCGGCCATCGCCGCCCAGAAAATCCTGGGCCCCGTTCTGAAGGAGAACGACCTGCCCGAAGGGATCTTCTCCCTGCTCGTCGGCCGGGGCTCGGTCATCGGCGAAGCGATGCTGCAGGATCCTCGAATTTCGTTGATTTCTTTCACGGGGTCGGTGCCCGCCGGACGGCACGCGGCCGAAGTCGTGGCCCGGCGACTCGGCAAAACGCTACTGGAGCTCGGGGGAAACAATGCCATCATCGTCACCGAACACGCAAACCTGGAACTGGCCGTCCCCGCGATTGTGTTCGGTGCCGTTGGGACGTCGGGACAGCGATGCACAACAACGCGGCGGCTGATCATCCACGACGCGATCTACGACCGCATAAAGGAGGCTCTGCAGAAGGCGTACCAAACGGTGCGGATCGGCTCCCCCCTGGACCCCCGGAACCATATGGGACCTCTGGTGGACCGGGAAGCCGCGGCGGCCTTTACCCGCGCGCTGGACGCCTGCCGGCAGCAGGGCGGTCGGGTTCTCTTCGGCGGCACGGGGCTGACCGGGAAGGGCTATGAATCGGGCTGCTATGTAAGCCCCGCGATCATGGAGGTGCTAAATGACACCCCCATTGTGCAGGAGGAAACCTTTGCGCCCATCCTCTATCTGATCCGCTATGCCGGCGAGCTCTCGGAGGCCATTGCCCTCCATAACGGAGTGCGTCAGGGGTTGTCTTCGGCCATCTTCACCGACAACGTGCAGGAGGCGGAGGTCTTTCTCTCACAGGAGGGATCCGACTGCGGCATCGCCAACGTCAACATCGGCACATCGGGTGCGGAGATCGGCGGCGCCTTCGGCGGCGAAAAAGAGACCGGCGGCGGCCGGGAGGCCGGCTCCGATGCATGGAAGACCTACATGCGGCGTCAGACCGTCACCATCAATTACGGCACCGAACTTCCCCTGGCCCAGGGGATTCGATTCGACATTTAGCCAATATCCCAGCTGCACAAGGAGGGGGCATGATTGCCACCGAGGATGTCCGAAAAACACTGGCCCGCCATCTGCTAACGGAAGGGTTTGACCTGGTCGTGGATCTGGAGAAGTCCCGGGGCTCGCGGCTGGTCGACAAGCGCACGGGGGATTCGTACCTCGATTTCTTCTCCATGTATGCGTCCATGTCCGTGGGGTTCAACCATCCCCGGCTCGTGGCGGTGCGGGATCAGCTGGGAGCCCTCGCGATTCAAAAACCGTCCAATTCGGACATGTATACCGAGGCCCTCGCTACGTTCGTGGAAACCTTCTCTCGTCTCGGCATCCCCACCCACCTGCCCCATGCGTTCTTTATCGAAGGAGGCGCCCTCGCGGTTGAAAACACGTTGAAGGCGGCCTTTGACTGGAAGGTTCGCAAGAACTTCGCGCGGGGACACACCGACGAAGAAGGATCGAAGATCATCCATTTTCAGCAGGCCTTTCACGGCCGCTCGGGATATACCCTCTCCCTGACCAACACCGTCGATCCCCGTAAAACACAATATTATCCCAAGTTCGACTGGCCCCGGGTGGTGAACCCGAAGATCGAGTTTCCCCTCGAGGGGGAGCGTCTGGCGCGGGTGGAAGCTCTGGAGACCCAGGCCGTCGCGGAGATCGAAGCCGCGATCGCCCGGGACGGCGCCGAGATGGCCGGCCTGATTATCGAGCCCATCCAGGGCGAGGGCGGCGACAACCACTTCCGGCCGGAGTTCTTCCAGACCCTGCGACGGCTCTGCGACGAACACGAACTGCTGCTGATTCTGGATGAGATCCAAACCGGCGTCGGACTGACCGGCAAGTTCTGGGCTTATGAGCACTTCGAGATCGAACCGGATCTGCTCTGTTTCGGGAAGAAGACACAGGTCTGCGGCATCCTGGCGTCCAGCCGCATCGAGGAGGTACCCCGCCATATCTTTCAGGAGCCCAGCCGCGTTGGGTCGACCTTCAGCGGGAACCTGATCGACATGGTTCGCTTCACACACATCCTGCGGATTATGGAGGCCGAGAACCTGGTGGAGAACGCCCGCACACAGGGCACGCTGCTTCTGAGAGAAATCGAAACGCTCGCCGAGGCCTTTCCGCACCGGGTTTTCAACGCGCGGGGCCGCGGTCTCATGTGTGCCTTTGACCTGTCGAACAGGGACACGCGGGATCGTCTCGTCAAGCGCCTCTTTCAGGAAAGGCTGCTGCTCATCGGGTGTGGCGAAAAGAGCATTCGGTTTCGGCCCCACCTGATCGTTTCCCCGGCAGAAATCCTGGAAGCGGTCGGGGTGATCCGCAAAGTCCTGGCCAACCTCTGAGCCCATCGACCCAACGAGGCTCTGGAATCTTCCATGAATCGTGCTGCCCTGACCGCCAAACTGAACGATCTGATCCAGGGGGAGATTGTCTCCGATACCATCGGCCTTCGCAGGTTTTCCAGGGATCAGAGCATTTACGAAATTCCACCCATGGCTGCGGTCTTGCCCCGGAACGAGGAAGACATCACCCGTCTGATCCGTTTTGCCCATGACGAGAACATTCCTGTCACCCCCCGGGGCGGGGGCTCGGGCACCGCAGGCAGCGCCCTGGGCGAGGGGATCGTTCTCGCACTGCCGCGGGGCGGATGTCTCGGCCGGATACGAGACTTCTCGGAGAAGGGCCGGGAGACGTTCGTCACAGCGGAAGCCGGGGTCTTCCACCAGACCCTGCAGGCCACTCTTCGCAAACGGGGCTACTATCTTCCCGCAGATGTCTCCAGCGCCGGGATCAGTCAGATCGGGGGCAATGTGGCCACCAAGGCGAGCGGCCCCCATGCGCTGCAGCACGGCTCCATCAACCGCTTCGTCGAGCACTTGGTCTTTGTCACGGACCGCGGGGAGTGGGTCGACACGGGGGACCCATCGACGGTGCCCGTGAGAATCCGGGAGGGGCTCGCTGTGCTCAGCGAGAAAATCGGCCGCGACCGGGCCGTCTGCGACCTCTTGAACGCACGGCGAACCATGAAAACAGCCAGCGGCTACAACATGTTCGCGTTCACCGAAGGGCTTTGCCTCGGCCGCCTGATCGGCCAACTCCTGACAGGCAGCGTGGGCACTCTCGGTTACGTGACAGCCGTCACACTCCGGGCAGAACCCCACGAGCCGATAAGAACGGCCCTGTTGCTCTCCTTCACGAACCTGTCGGAGGCAGGCGACGCCGTCTGCGCGATGCTCGACTGGCCGGTGGCCGCCATCGAAATCATGAACCGCGAAACGGTGCGGATTCTCAAGTCAAAATCCGCAAACAGCCACGCCCTGCTTCCCGACGCGCACGTGCTTCTCGTCGAGGCGGAAGGGGTGGAGGGAGCGGAGACAGTGGCGGAGATCAGCGAGTTCATTCGCCGGAGAGGCTACCGGCTGCTGGGCCAACCGGCCGTGCTGACGACGGACTCAGAAATCGCTGCGGTCTGGGAACTGCGCAAGCGAGTGCTCCCCCTCCTCAGCCGCCCCGAGTCGGACCGGCGGGCCCTGGCCGTCATCAATGATGTGGGAGTGCATCCACATGACTTGGCGGTCTTCATTGCCGACGTGGAGACGCTCTTCGAGAAGCACCGGACGGAGGCCATCGTCTACGGCCATGCGGGAAACGGGAATCTGCACCTGCGTCCCCTCTTCGACCTGCGGCGACCCCAACTGGCAGAGAGAATCCAGCGGCTGGCCGATGATATCTACGGGCTGGTGCTGCGGTACGGCGGCACCATTGCGGCGGAGCACGGCATGGGGCGGCTCAAGGCGCCCTATCTGAAGCGGGAGTGGGGTGACTCGCTCTTCGGATATATGCAGGAACTTAAAGGTATTTTCGACCCCCAAGACATTATGAATCCCGGTGTCATGTTCAGCGACGGGCCGCTGACCCATCATCTCGCGCCGGAGTTCTCCGGACGGGGCCGGGATCCGACAGCCCAGGAGCAGTAATTATGAGAGGGCGACAGGCCATCCGCTGGCAGCGTCTGCCCAAAGTGGAGAACTTCTTTCTCCGGTGGGTCCGGAAGTTCGAGAAGGAAAGCGCGCGCGTCCGGGGCTTTTCAGAGAAGGTGGTGAGCCTGACCAGCACGCGCCTGCTCGACTGGACGGATCATCTCATCCTTCCATCGAGCGCTGAGACCAGGGGCTTCCTGCGCGACCTGGGTTTCTCCCGACGCAGTGATACCGAATCAGCGGTGTACGAGCATCCCGGGGTCTCGCTGCCCGACGTCGTCCTGGCACCGCGCCGGGCCGATGTTCACCGGGGTCTGGCCATCCGAGTGGAAGACCTGTCTCACTTTCTTCAAGTCAATCAGATGGATAGTCAGATTGAAGGTGCACCGTTCAGTCCCTTACGGCGCTGCCCCCTATTCACCGACCGCGGCGTTTCCCTGCTGGCGGTTGAACGGAGGGGCGCGCGGGCCTATGAGGTCACGGCGGCACCGAAGGGTCATCGGGACCGCTACGTCGATGCCATTGAGACGTGGCGAGGGATTCCGCGATTCCTCGAAGACGAAGACTTGGCCTTCGCGGCCGTGGAGACTGCAGCGCGCCGGCTGGCGGCACGACTGGGCCCGGACCTGGCCGCGCACGTCGTCTGCCGGTGTGAACGGGACTACTGGCTCTCCCGCAACAGGGCCGCCCGGATCCAGAAGATGCGCCAGGACGTGCTGGGGCTGGGGTGGGCCAACCACGATCACCATACGTTTCGCAGCTCGCGCACGCGTTTTGCCGGACTGGTGGCCCTCTTCGAACAACTGGACTTCGAAAAGCGGGAGCGTTTCTACGCCGGCAAAGAGGCGGGCTGGGGCGCCCAGGTGATGGAGAACAGACGGGCCGGGCTGGTGCTGTTCCTCGATGTGGATCTCACACCGGAGGAGCTCACGGTCGATTTCGCCGCGCACGGGCTTGCTGAATCGCATTCCTTCGGGACGGTGGGGCTCTGGTGCGCCCTCCACGGCGATTCCATTCTGAAAGCCGGCATGCACCACCTGGCCGCACGGTTTCTCTTCGACCGGCTTCCGGAAGCGCTCGCGCCGTTAGGCATCGATTTCATGGGGCCCTTCAGTGATTTTGTCCATCTGAAACA
>CALZGC010000067.1 GCA_945786985.1 uncultured Nitrospirota bacterium
ATCGCGCAATTCATCGTAGATCTCGTAGGCGATCTCACCGTAGGCCTTCAGCTGCAGAACCGTGTTCGCGCCGCCGGGGTTCGCGTCGTAGAGCTCCTCTGCTTCCGCCCGGGTCCGGCTGGCTTCCACCACCGTTTCGTAGTCTCCCGGGGCGCGCAGCACCTGCGCGCCATGGGCTTCCATCTCCTGGATCCGCCGGGTATGGTAGCCCTCGGGCACAAAGATGAGGCACCGCAGGTTTGCCATGGACGCCGCAATGGCCATGGCCACGCCGTAATTGCCGCAGGTGGCCACCGTGATGGTGTCGAATCCCCGCCGCAGGGCATCCATCACCTGGGCAAAGGCGATCCGGTCCTTCTGGGTCCCCGAGGGATTGTCCCCCTCGAACTTGAGATAGAGCTGACGGAGCCCGACCTCCCGTTCGATGTTTCGCGCCCGCGTCAGCACCGTATCGCCCACCTCCGACTCCAGGATATTTTCATAGGCCTCGAGACGCTCATCCAGGGGGCGGTCAGGATCGGCGGCAATCTGTTTTTCCCGGTCCACTTCGGGTCCCAGCATCCCTGTGCCGGGCCCGGCACCGTCCAGGAGTTTCAGGTCCGCGGCAATCCGATCGAGAACGGGCTGCCCTGTTGCGTTGTCACCCATTCCGGATTCGGGCACTCCCGCTTCCGTGTCGGTGGCGCGATCGTTTTTTTCTTCCATCGTTACCTCCCGGTACTGTCTCTGTCCCACGCAAAGATATCTCAACTCAAGGTGGGTTTCAATCAGAAAAAGGGGGGCACCGGTGCACCCTTGGCGCTGGCAGGGCCCGGCCGGATGATAGACGACGGGTCAGGCTGTCTGCGCATTCACAGGGGAGACGAACCCCTCCGGTTTGAGCGTCAGAACGGCGCAGTCGACTTTCTGCAGGACCTTCTCGGCCGTATTCCCGATAAGCAAGCCCGGGATGCCGGCCCGCGCCACGCTTCCCATGACCAGAAGATCGATCTGCTGCTTTTCGACAGCTTCCGGGATGAGAACACTAGGGCGGCCTCGAAGGAAATGCAATTGTCTGGGGGATAGGGTCACGTTGCATTTTCTGAGCAGGGCGTCCACCCCGGATCGGTAGGCGCTTTCAATGTCCCGAACAATCCGATCGACCTCCTCGGGCGCAATATTGAGTCGATTACGCAGCGTCTTTTCGTAATAAATAGTCCACGCATGCACCACATGGAGTCCTGCCTGAAACATCGAACTCAACGAGTTGGCCACCCGGATCACCTGCTCGCTGAGAACCGCGGTGCCGGGCTCCGAGGGGAGGGGGTTGACCGCCGCCATTATTCTTCCCACGGCCGTATCCACCTCGTGCCTCAATACCCATACCGGGCAGGGACATTTCCGAATGAGAGAGATGGCGGTGCCGGCGAAAAGCAGACGGTGCTTCGCGTCCCGTTCCGACGCACTGCAGATCACCAGATCGTGTTTCTGCTGTATGACCACCTTAATGATTTCTATGAAGGCCGTACCGTAGAGCACCCGGGTCTCTATACGAAGGCTCCCGGTGTCCATGGCGCGCACGAGACCCTCCAGGATTGCGGTCCGGTCCTGAACGACGGCCTCTACTAGATCCGATCGGCCCCCTATAGAAAACATGCGTAACTCGTCCGCCCGCTGCTCGAGGGCGTCCACAACGGTAACGGCGGCGTTGCTCCCTTTGGCGAGGGCTAGCGCCTGGGTGAGAGCTGGCTGGGCATCCGCCTCCGCGTCCACCACGACCAAAATGTTATTGAACAGATTCATACCCCACCGCCCTTTCGGCTTTGCGTCTCCGGCGCCCCGTCATGAAGACAGGCTCGACAAAGAGAAAACGCCTCGTCGCTTGCTTTGCCGCTCCCTCCACCAAGGACAAACACAAAGAGAGGCGGATTTCCCATTCCCTGTCAGAGCGAACCACAAGTTCAAGGCCCTGTCAAATGGGTCCTCAGTCTGCCCCCGTGGCCTCAGTTTTTGCTTGTCACCCACCCCTTTTGTGGGCAGAATACACCCGTTCCTTTGGGTGGCGTGACCGTAGCCGACGAGCCATCACCTCGTGATGCCATCGCCCATAGACCCCCGATGACCCGAGAAACAAACGCGTCGTGAGGCCGTCGGATAATGCCTATGCAACGCATCCGTGAGTTTTTGAGACTAGAGTCCGCGGGCGGCTTGCTGCTTTTTGTAGCGGCCGCCCTGGCCATGCTCCTCAAAAACACGCCACTGGCCGGTGCATACAATGCACTGCTGCTCTTACCCGTTGAGGTCCGCATCGGCCCTTTGCATCTTGCCAAACCGGCTGTGCTTTGGGTGAATGATGGACTCATGGCCATCTTCTTTTTGTTGATCGGCCTGGAGGTGAAACGGGAATTTCTCGAAGGACAACTGGCGAAGTGGCATCAGGTGGCCCTTCCGGCCATTGCGGCCCTGGGCGGCATGATTGTTCCCGCGCTGATCTACGCGCTCTGCAACCGGCGAGATCCTGTCTCTCTCTACGGATGGGCCATTCCGACGGCCACGGACATCGCGTTTGCCCTGGGCGTTCTCTCCCTGGTAAGACCCAAGGTGCCCGTCTCGTTGAAGCTTTTTCTCCTGACCCTCGCCATCTTTGACGACTTGGGCGCCATCCTGGTAATTGCAATCTTTTATGCCGGGAAACTCTCAGCCACTTCCCTGCTCCTGGCGTCGCTCGCCTTCGGTGTTCTGATCGCGCTGAATCTGTCCGGGACAAGAGCCGTCGGACCGTATGTCCTCGCGGGAACTCTGTTCTGGATCTTCGTCTGGAAATCGGGCGTCCATGCCACCCTGGCCGGCGTGTTGATTGCCTTTACCATTCCCCTGCGCACGCAGACGGGACACAACAGTTCCCTCCTGCACCATGTGGAGCAAGCCCTGCATCCCTGGGTGACCTTCGCAATCCTGCCGCTGTTCGCATTTGCCAATTCGGGCGTCTCCCTGGCGGGATTCTCCCTGCACAAGCTTCTCGAGGGCGTCCCCCTGGGAATTGCCACGGGTCTCTTTCTTGGCAAGCAGATCGGGGTCTTCTCCTTTTCCTGGCTGGCCATCCAGTTGGGCTTGGCCCGTTTGCCGGAAGGCAGCAAGTGGTCTCAGTTGTACGGCGTCTCCCTACTTTGCGGGATCGGCTTTACCATGAGTCTCTTCATCGGCTCCCTGGCCTTTGCCGAAGGAGAGGCGGGATATGGGAAAGCCGACCGTCTGGGTATCCTCATTGGCTCTCTCGCGTCGGCTTTGGCGGGTTATCTGGTTCTCCGCATGGTGGGGTCCGCAAGCACTGAAACCGCCCCCGGACTCCCGGAATAACTGACGGTGTTGCGGGAGCTCAAACGCCTGTTTCACCTCCTGACAGCGCGCGCACGTCGTTTATCTAAACAAATGCCGCTGTGCACCGGCGCTGCAGTTCCAGATCCGCCATGCTGCTTTCACCGTGCTCACAGAGAACCGTGGCCGACCGATCACGAAGCTCCCTCCGGCAGAATCAGGCCTGTGCCGATGGCGCTCATCCATCTTCCCCGGGACCAACAGATTTCCTGTAAGGAAATCGCGTCATTCTCGTCCAATCAATGCATCCTCCCGGCAGCATTGCCTTTTTCACCGGTACGTCAGGATCGGACGCTCCGGAATGGGTGAATGCCGTTGGCAATGCGACGCCGAAAGATTGACGTTTTTGGAGAGGAATGAAGATGACCTGTGCAAAGTGTGCATCCAGAATGTTTCGGACAAACCTGAATTACGAGACTATCGGAGTGGACAACTACATGGTCGTACCCGACGCCGTATTCTATAAATGTCCGATCTGCGGACACCGCCATTTTTTGACGGTCAAAGGGAAAAAGAAGATCTTCCTCAAGGGCCAGAAGATCAAGGACGTTCCTTTTGATGTCTAGCGACCCGGGTCCCTGACCTCGCAAAACTACAGGGAAGTTGCCCCGGCCATAGCCAGGCTAGACCCTCAAGAGGACATAAAAGGGGGTGCCCGATTCTTTCCAGGAAGCTGACGTGTCTGTGAGAATGCTTCGGGCCGTTTCCAACTCTTCGGGAGCTTTCGTGCGGAAGGCTTTGAGATTATCGAGGAGCAGAACATAGCCCCCGGCGTCCAGCCATTCCAGGTCGTTCAGACACTCCTCGTAGGCGTCCCAGTTTCGGCCGAAGTACGATGGAAAGTGCAGTATTCTCGCCGTCTTTCGGAGAAAGCCCCGTTTCGTACTCACCCGGGAGAAGTTGAGGCGGAAGAACACGAGATCGTGGGCGGCGGCGAGCCCTGCGATCTCAGACACCTCCACTTCCTCACTCAGGGTATACACACCCGACTGCGACACATCTTTGAATCGTTTCCCCCACTCGTCCATAGCCTACTCCCGGATCCTTTTGAAGGTTGCGTAGTGATCGGCGGTATAATAGAACTCGCCTCCCGTGCCGGCCACGATGCGGCGTGCGCCGCGGTGGCGGACGCCAGGGGTCCTCACCGTATACTCTCGATAGTAACCCCGAGGCTTCAGCGGCAGGCGCCGTTCACGGTTCCCGAAAATCGTGCCGTCCTTCCTGTAGGGGAAGGGTCCGCCCGCCTGGATCAGCCGCAGCGTCTCCACCGCTTCCCGTGGAAGTGCGTCCAGAGCGATCTCGTCCGCGCGCAGCGTCTTCTGTGCGGACTCTCTTTCGGGCGCGGGCTGCGCAGACGGCTTCTCCGGGTCGCCACCGCATGCGGCGAGCACAACTAAAAGAAGAAGCGCTATGACCTGCCCCAACAGGCGTGCTGCGGTCATAAATGAACTCCCGTATCAAAGACACCCGCTCATCTGGTGATGTGCAATATTTAGCAGAAGGGCGGCCATCGGTCAAGGGTCGGCCGTCCGTGCTTTTCTTTCTCCCAAGGAGCCTGGGGCATGAGATGACAAAAAGAAGAAGCCGATGTACATTACAGGGAAGCCGCTTTCAAGGGTGCGGAAGAACGGCTTCTGTAAACGGTGCATCGGTCGTCGTTTGCGAATCGAGCCGGAGGTGTTGCAACTTACCGCGGGCGGGCTTGCGCCCCTTCCCGCCATGCCTTGCCCCCCCCGCACGGCTACGAAAGACCGGAGGAATTGGGAGATATCATGCACCGTTCACCTCTGTGGCCACGCCCTTTCCTGCTTGCCCAAGCGCTGGTCTGCGCGATGGTTGTGCTTCTTGTCAGGTCCCCCTGTGCGGCACTCGTGGTGGAGAAGACCACGGTCGTCTACCCCTTTTCGTCCCCCTATTATCCGATGGTGCTTACTGGTAAGGACCTTCCCCCGCTGCTCAATCACCCCCTCAAGCGTCTGGCGCTCTATGCGGTGGACGGCGGGGAGCTGCGTCCCATTGCCTTTCAGATAGACCGCCGGGATGCGAGAGGCTCGTTTCAGATTCCCGCAGGGGAGTTGGAACGAGCCGACGAGGAAGAGGCACTCCTGGACGGCAACGACGAATGCGTCTTTATGGCCTCGGCAGTGGGCGATAAAGCAGTAAGTGTTCCGAAGGCTCTCGGCGCTTCCACGGCCGCCGAAATCGAACTCCGGGATCCGCATACGGGCCGGCGGGGGTGGGTTTACGGGCTAGTCTTTCAGGAACGGGCGCCCCGCCCTGCCCCCATCGATTATGTCGCCTATGACGCCGAGCAGGACGTGGTCGAATCGGAAACCGTCCGAATCGCGTTCTCCCGCGAGCACCCCTTTCTCATCGATAGAATCTTGTGGAAAGAAGCCGAGACCGGACGCACTGCGCACAACTTCACCGATACCATGAAAATCAGACACCGGGGAAAGCTCCTTGGAGCCATTCCTTTTCGGAGAACAGAGGGCGACTATACGTCGAGACTGTCAGCCGTCAAGGACGGTCCGGTCCGGGTGATTCGAAGGACGTACAATAAGGTCCGGATTCTCTGGCGGCTCAAAACCCCCTCTATCTTCATCGATTTTATTCACTATGCCAACGCCTTCTTCATGGACACCCGTCTGGATCTCCCCTTTAGACCAGGCCTCTTTTTCTCTGATGTGGAGACCCTGATGACTATGGATGGCCGGCCCGATCCGGGGTTCCCTCTCACGAAGGTCTTCACCGATTCGGCTCGAGACGGAGTGACCATCGACGGGTCTATGTCCGACCAGAAAAAACTGCTGAACTTCTCCACAGGCAACAGCCTGGTTGTCGCCAACCACCTGGGCAGGATCCTGTTGAAGCTGGAGGTGGAACGGGGCTCCCCGATCCGGGCCCGGCCCTATCTGATGGATAATGAGGCCCTACACGATCCTCCCGAAAACATCCCGGGACAGTTCGGCAATGTGGGGTTTCTCTCAACGGGGTGGGATCGGCTGGACACCGCGGAGCACCACCTGGTGATCAGCGTCTACTTCATCAGAGCCATTTCGGTGGATGAGGCGTTTCGGACAATGCGGGATGCACCGTCCTTCATGCGATGAAGAACCCGAAGAGACCCTGCCGCAGGAGGACGTTACGAAGCGCGGGAATTCTTTCGTCGTGGGGGGACGCTTCGGAATCAGACTGAAGATCGCGCAAGAACTCTTGCGTCGAGTTGGTTCTGTACCTTACTCAGCGACCGGGCCAGCTGGATGCACTGGGGCGCCCCCTGAGCCCTTTTCCTACAAGGGCCGACTGGATTCCTTCACGATGCCCCACTTGCCGTTTTCCCAAACCAGGTCGAGGGTTTTGACGACCCGGTCGCCGTACCCATCCGAACGATACTCCTGCTCAAAGGTGGCCCGGGCTCGCGATTCACCGATGCGCGTCTTCTGCACGCTGCCGATGATAATTTCAATGTAGGACGGTTTCAGCAGGCGTTTTTCCCGCTGTATATACCAGGTGTTCAGACTGACGCGGCCCGGTGGCTGAAAGGTCTTCGCGTAATGGGACAGGTAGGCTTCCAGATTCTGCCCCGCCCAGTTCGCCGCCCAGGAATGAACAAAGGAGTCGATCGCGCTCAGCTCAGGCGTTTCGGTGGTGATGGTGGCGGCTTTGACCGTTTCAGACAGCACGGGTGCCGGCGGAATGGGCGCGGCCTTTGCCAGGGTGTTGCCCTGCGAGACCGCCGCAACGGGCTCGGCCTTCTTGTCGCCCGGTTGTCCGCTCTGCGCGGCAGCGATGGTCGGCACCGGGGCGCGTGGAGGACTCGATGTTCCCGTCTGCAGGAGCGCCTGGATGGATTGTATCGGATCCCCCGCGGACGCCTGCCCGGTCTTGCCCGGTAGTGCAGCAACCTGCAGCTTTTCTCCCGCTTCGCGCTGTGTGGCCAGTTCGCTATGGAGGGCCGCAAGTTCCGTCTTCAGATCCTCCCGTCTCGCCCGGACAGCCTTCAGCGTGTCCGCCAGCAGGGTGTTCTGGTCCCGCACCTGGGCCAACTCGGCGATCAATTCCCGACCGGCCGCTTCCGACTGGGCCGCCGCGTCACGCTGGTTCCCCAACTCCTGTGCCACCTTCGCCAGTTCCGCATGAAACGCCTGCCGATCGCTCTGCTGCTGATCAAAGGCCTCTTCCATCACCTGAAGCTGCGCACGAACAGCGGTGAGCTCCTTCGCCAACCGATCCTGGCCACCGACGGCCTCCTCCGTCGCCTCTTGACGGGACTCCCGCAGCGACCTGATCTCTTTGCGCGCCGAGCCGAGATCGGCCAGCAAAGCGTCACGTACCGTCTCGAAGCTGGCGGCAATCCGGCGCTGGGTAGCTAACTCTTCTGTAAGGCCGGCCAGCTTCCCGGAAAGCCCCTGCGGATCGCTGAGTGTCTTTTCCATCTCCGCCACCTGTGTTCGCAGAGAGGTCACCTCCTGGCTCAGCTCTTTCTGCACGCTAGCCGACGCATCTTCAGCAGCCTGCCGCGATTCCTGCAGAGCTTTGAGCTCGCTCTTCGCAGAAGCCAACTCCGCAGTGAGCGACTCACGGGCCCCCTGAAAGTCCGACGCGGTGCGACGCTGGTTCTCGAGTGCCTCCGTCAAGGAGGCCAGTTTGGCCGCGAAACCCTGCTGATCGCTGACGGTCTTTTCCATCTCCGCCACCTGTGTTCGCAGAGACGTCACCTCCTGGCTCAGCTCTTTCTGCACGCTAGCCGACGCATCTTCAGCAGCCTGCCGCGATTCCCGCAGAGCTTTGAGCTCGCTCTTCGCAGAAGCCAGCTCGGCAGTGAGCGACTCACGGGCCCCCTTTGAGTCGGCCGCGGTGCGGCGCTGGTTCTCGAGTGCCTCCGTCAAGGAGGCCAGTTTGGCCGTGAACCCCTGCTGATCGCTGACGGTCTTTTCCATTGCTGCCACCTGTGTTCGCAGAGAGGCCACCTCCTGGCTCAGTTCTTTCTGCACGCTGGCCGACTCCTCCCCGGCTGCCTGCCGCGATTCCTGCAGAGCTTTGAGCTCGCTTCTTGCAGAAGCCAGCTCGGTTTCAATTTCTCGCTGGGTCTCGTTTGCCTGCTTGGCCGCGGTCCGCTCGGACGCCAGCTCGTCGCGCAGCGCACTGATCTCAGCCTTCAACGACCCTCGGTCCACCTCTGCTCTCTGCAGCGCAGCGCCCAGCTCGCTATTCTGATTCTGCACGCCGGACAGTTCGGCCGCGAATGACTCACGGGTATTCTGGAAGCTGGTGGCTGTGCGGCGCTGGGTTTCGAGTTCCTCCGTAACCTTGGCAAGCTTGACCGAAAGCCCCTGCTGGTCACGGACGGTCATGTCCATCTCCGCCAGCTGTGTCCGTAGGGACGCAATTTCCTCACCCAGCTGCGCCTGCGCCTTGCCCGCCGCATCGGTGGCCGCCTGCCGCGTCGCACGGAGCGCCTGAATCTCCCCACGGGCCTCTGCCATTTCGGAAACCAGACCTTCCCGGGCCGTCTCCAGACGGGCCGCGACCTGCCGCTGAGTTTCAAGGTCACCGGTCACCGCAGCCAGCTTGGATGAGACTGCCTGCTGGTCGTGCACGTTCTTTTCCATTGCTGCCATCTGCGCCCGAAGCGTCGTCAACTCCTGGCCCAGCTGTGCCTGTGCCTGGGCCGCCTGATCGAGCGCTTCCTGCTTGCCCTGACCGAGAATCCGAAGTTCTTCACGGGCTGTGTTCAGCTCGCTGCCGAGCGTCCGTTGGGCCTCTTGGCCGCGGGCGCCGCTTTCGCGTTCGGCGGCAAGCTCCTCGCGCAGGGCGCTCACTTGACCTTGGAGTTCCTCCCGGCCACCCAGAACCGCGCCGACGGTGTCGCCAAGCGAGACAATCCGGCCCTGCATCGCGGTCAGCTCCGACGCCAGGGTCTCCCGGGCCTTTTCGGATCGTGCAGTGGTTTCGCTCTGGCTTTCAAGCTCCTTTCCCGTCTTGGTCAGTTGCGCCACCAGAGCCTGATTCTCACTCTTCTGCTCAAGCAGCTTCTGTTCCATCTGCTCGAGTTCCGACCGTACACCGGCCAGATCCTGACCTAACTGCTGCCGGTCCGTCGCCCCCTTGTGCAGGATCTCCTGTTGGGCCTTGAGTTCGCGGGCCAACGGCGCCAGCCCTGCCGTTACATCCGCTTTGTCGGCCTCCGCCGTTTCCAGCGCACGGCTGAGGGTTTCAATTCTTTCCCGGGCCGTCGCGAGCTCCGACGTCAATGCCTTCCGCGCCTCCTCCCGCTTGGCCTCGGCCGCTTCACGAGCCCTGTCGGGCTTGGCCGCCAGGGTGGCCCGGCCCTCCTCTGCTGCGGGCACGGGGCTCACCGCCTCATCCGGGGAGGCCGGTTCCTGCACGGCCGGCTGGGCGGGCGCGGGTGTCGTCTTCCTCTCGGCCGGGGTCTCTTCTTCCGCCTGCTTGGCCACCATCACTGCATCGGAAGGTGTGATCCGGACATAGTCTCCTGACACCCAGCCGCTCAGGTTTCCGGCCTCAACCCGCAGCCACGCATCGCGTTGTTCCTTGATTTTGAGCACTGTGCCTGGGTCGAGGGTCTTGACCACACGATAGGTCTTACCGGGTCCGCGCCGCAGATTGAGACGGGAGCGGGTCCGGCCGGCGCGGGCCTGCCCGAGAGCCGCCCGGTCGTCAGGCTGCGCCAGCGCCTCCGCATCGAGACCTGTCGCCTGCACCAACTGCGTGGGGCCCCTCTGTACACTGCCGAGCACCTCGTCCTGGATATGCCGGAAAAGCTCTTTCTCCCACCCTTTGCCCTTTGATTCGAGGGTGGCGGTTACAACGATGACCGTCTTTTCAGCAGGCGAGACATAGAGGTATTGGCCGCCGTAGCCAACCGCCACAAAGGCATCGTTCCCACCGGGGCGCAGATACCAGAGGAATCCGTACGTGCCGTAGACTTCATGCTTGCCCAGCCGGCTGATACGGGTGGAGGCTTCGACCCATGCCTTGGGAACAATCTGACGGCCCTTGTATCGGCCTCCTTCCAGATAGAGCTGACCGATCTTGGCGAAATCGAGAGGGATGAGCGAGAGGTTGTTGCCCCCCTGGTAAATCCCCTGGGGATCCTGATCCCACCCGTACAGGGTTACATTCATGGGGGCCAGGAGCTTTCGGATCGCATAGTCCCGGGTACTCATCCCCGTCGCCGCCGTCAGTACGGCCGAAAGCAGGTGCGTATCACCGGTACTATACTGATGATGCGTTCCCGGATCGGCTACCATCGTTTGGTCGAGGACGGCCTGGACCCAGTCCCCGTTCAGAACCCATCCGTTGTAAGACTGATAACTCGTCGGTGTCAGGCCGGACGTCATGCTCAGCAGATGGCGCACGGTGATTAGCGCCTTGCGGGGATCAGTCAGACCCTTGCACTGGGGCAGCAGGTCGCAGATCGGCTGGTCCAGGCGCAGGCTGCCCTCGTCGATGGCGATCCCGGTCAGTGCGGATAGGACACTCTTGGAAGCCGATTTCAGGTTGTGTGGTTTCTCACGGTAGCCTTCCCGGAAATACCGCTCCACCACCAGGTATCCGTCCCGGACGACCAGCAAGCTGTACACGCCCTCCATCCGGCCGATGGTGTCCACCGCGGTCTGCAGCAGGAGCCCCTGAAAGCCCGCCTTCGCCGGAGTGGCCAATGGCCACATGGCCGATGGGTCAATGGCCTTTGGTTTGGTATGCACCGCCGACTGATCCGCTGAGGAATAGGCGGCATCCAGATCGAGTGCGCCGTCGCTCAGACGGCCCCACCCTAACAGAAGAAAGAAACAGATGATCAGAGAGATGGTTTTCATGCGTCGGATCCCCACTCATTGAAACGGCGCCGTCCATGGGTCCTCCGTCCTGAGGACCGGCACCGCAGGGTTGACTGTCCCTGTTCCGCCAGGAGATTGCAGCATCGGATCGCCGGGAGCTCTGTCCGAACAACGTTCACCCCTTACCATCCGCCGTCTTCGGGCTGCCGCTACGTCCTGTAATAAAGATACTTGAGATTAAAGTCTTGCGTGCTTTCGTTCTGAATGGAGCTACTCTAATAAGATATTATATCTGCTCCAGGATGACAACGAATTCCTGCAACTCTCGAAATCCGGCGGCAGGGTCTTGGCGAGTGGCCGAGAGGGATCTTTCCGAGGCCCGATCAAGCCGCAGCCCCTCGGCGCTCGGCGGAGGCCCCGCACTTTGAATTACAACACAGCGTAACCCTTTGTCAACATTTGGAAAAAGCGACGCGTTTCCGGGGCGGAACCGAGCCGACAGCCGTGTGTGGAAAGACCCCGGGAGGGTCTATGGAGTTGCCCTACCCTATCCCCTTCATTCGCATCAGTTTCTTCTGGTAGCGGGTCTGGACGAGATCGGTCAGCACCAGCACACCGATGACAAAGTAAAAGGTCGCCTTGCTCATGGGTGTGATGGGATAGCCGAAAAGCTTCAGGTGGGCCAGATGGCCGCCCTCGGAGAGTAACATGATTCCGACCACGAAGAGAACGAACAAACCGAGCACCTCATACATCCGGTTCTTTTGGAGGAATTGTGAGACCCGGTCAGCCAGAAAGATCATCAGAGCACCCCCGATCACGATGGCCGTTGCCATCACCCAGAAAACATCGCTGAGAGCCATGGCGCTCAAAATTGAATCGAAGGAAAAAACGACGTTCATGGTAACGATCGTGAAAATGACGGTCCCCACCGAGCGCTCTTTGCGCTTCTCTTGATGGATTTCCTCCAGGTTCATCATGTGAAGAATCTCCTTGGTCGACGTGTACATAATGAAAACG
Organism: uncultured Nitrospirota bacterium; assembly: GCA_945786985.1. Lineage (GTDB taxonomy): Bacteria > CG2-30-53-67 > CG2-30-53-67 > CG2-30-53-67 > CG2-30-53-67 > CALZGC01. Next base: position 12,180 of record CALZGC010000067.1, read on the forward strand.
CCCCCCAGGAGTTCAATGACGCTGTGCAGATTGAAGGCGCTCTCCATGAGACCGGGAACATGAATGCGGAACAGGGGCTCCTGGAAAGACTGGACCATCTTCAGCAGCACAAAGAGCAGGATGATGCGAAAGGCGACGGCAAGCCCGATGCTGAGGCGCCGGACCATTGCCTGTTTGGCCGCGGGCGCACGCTTGGACTCCAGGGAAATATAGAGCAGGTTGTCAAACCCGAGCACCGCCTGAAGGAGCGTCAGCAGCCCCAGGGCCACCAGATTGTCCAGCGTTAACGCGTTTTCCATGGTCTCTCTCCTAAATGGGTTTGTCCCTCCCAGGCGTCACGAGGGACCAGCCGTTGCCCAATGACCTTGCAAGTACCCGTCGGCAGCGGCTGCCGCAAAGCCCCGTTCGCGAATCCATCCCCACCGGCTCAAAAGGCCGGAAGCTCCCCATGTCTGCCGCAGCCCCGGCCCACCAAGTCCCTCGATGCAAGGTCGATTACGAACCTGTGAACTCAGGACTTAGTGCCGAGTGAGCGTTTAGCGTGTTTCACGATGGAAATATAGGTTACCGTATTTGCGAATCGAAGCACTAAGCTAATTCATTTTATGCCTCACAGTCAAGCGTGTGCCTGGCGGGCGCCCCTTGCACGGGGCGACGACCCTATGGGCTGGGCGCAAAATCCGCTTTACGGCGGCTCCTGTTTACGGCATAGTGATGTCGACAGATGGGGGAACTCCATTCCGTGCTGAACAGCCTCGATGCATACCTCGTGAGAATATCCGGACGATTCATATTCTCAATTCCTCTTGTTTTCGTCCTGATTGTGGGTTTACTTGACCACTGGACGGGGCCGGAGATATCTTTTTCCCTTTTCTATCTCTTCCCCATTGGGCTTTCCGCCTGGTATGGCAGAAGGGGCCACGGTCGGATTATCTCCGTTATCAGTGCCGGCGTCTGGATGGCGGCGGACATTTTCATTCCCACATTATGATCCCCATCTGGAACACAATCGTACGGCTCGCTTTTTTTCTGATTATCACGGGACTCCTCACACGACTTCGGGGGACTCTCCATCGGGAACAGCTTATGGCTCACACCGACGTGCTGACAGGACTGGCGAACAACCGGGCATTTTACGAACAGGTGGATCACGAGGCGGAACGCTCCCGGCGATACCGCCATCCGTTGACCATCGCCTATTTTGACCTGGACAATTTCAAGACCGTCAACGATCAGCATGGCCACGATACGGGAGACGCCGTTCTTCGCATGGTGGGGCAGGTGCTGAAAGAGCGCGTCCGGAAAACGGACATCGTCGCCCGGCTCGGGGGAGACGAGTTTGCCGACCTCTTTCCGGAAACGGACTATGAAGAAGCCCGATCCCTGACTCAAAATATCCGTCCCCACCTTCTGGATGCCATGAAGCAGAACAAATGGCCTGTGACCTTCAGCATCGGAACGCTGGTTTTTTCCAAGCCCCTCGATTCAACACGGGAAATGATCAAGGCTGCCGATAACCTGATGTACCGGGTCAAGAAAGGAGGGAAGAATAATATCCTTATCGACAAATACGACAGTATTGGGGCAGGCATGTAATCCATTCAACTCACTGCAAGAATCGCCGTTTGCTTGTGAACCACTGTAATGCATCAATACGTCACGAGAGGCGGGCCGCCCCGCTGGAAATACCACTGAGTGCCCACGATCCTGTACGTGGAGAACATTTGGTGCAGAACCTTTAGTGCCAGGTACGCACAGCGCCTATTAAGATCAGAGAGCACTATCATCAATTAAAACATTATAAATCATATAGATAGGATATTTTCTCTAGCCACATACTTGAAGCATAGCGAGCGGTTCTTGTGACGCCCTTCGCCGGGGTTCTCGCCCTTTTGATTGTGTGCCACATGCAGGCCATGCAGCCTGCCTGTGGGGAGGATGCGCAGCCTGGGACCCGTAGCTCCGAGGAAAGCCGGCCAATACCGCGCAAGAGCGTCTCTTCAGCAATCGCCACGTACTGGCGGGAATCTACGGCGGCAGACCCATGGCCTCCGCCGCCTTGAACCCAAATCAAAAGGAGGGTTGTCTCATGAGTCAATCGCGGTGCAGGAGCATTCTGCTTTCTTTCATGGCGGCTGTCATCGTTTTCGCTTGCGGGGCTCCGGCCGCGGGTGTCCAAGAAGCGGCGACCGGGAATAAAGTCTCATCCATGGAAATCGAGTCCATCATAAAGAGCCTGGAAGATCCCGAGGCCCGGGGCAAGCTGATCCGACAGCTGGAGGTCCTGGCACAGACCGGGCAAGAACCGGTCCCGCAGGCGGCCGTGAAAAGCGCCATGGCCGAGATGCTTCAGGGAATTTCAGAACGGGTGGCGGTTTTCTCGGCGGCCGTGATGGAGCTGACGGCGGGGGCCAATAGGATTCCCGAAGTGGTCACCTGGGGCCGCAAGCAAATGGTGGACCCCGCTGCCCGCAACTTCTGGAAAGAGGTGCTGACCCGGATTCTATTGGTTATCGGGTTCGCCTACTTTGCCTTTTACACGGTCCGGGGACTCCTGGGGCGTCTGCGCAAAGCATGGACGGAACCGGAGGCGGTCGGGTGGACGGCACGCTTCTTCCGCCTCGTGGGTCTTTTCCTGCTCGACCTCCTGCCCATCGCAGCCTTTGCCATCGTGGCTTACGTCACTCTGGGCCTGGTCAATCCCCGGGAAACGACCCGCCTGGTGGTGCTGGCGTGGATCAATGCCTTCATGATCGTGAGGCTGGTCATAGCGATTTCCGGCGCGCTGTTGGCTCCCGAGGCACCGAAGTTGCGGTTACAGAAGATCGAGGACGAAACAGCTTATTATCTGAACATCTGGGTCAGTCGTCTTGCCCGAACGGCCATCTACGGCTACTTCGGTCTGCAGGCCATGGTCTTCCTTGGGCTTCCCGCAGCCTCCTATGAACTGCTGCTTCATCTGCTCGGTCTTGCCGTCACGGTCTTGCTCGTGGTGCTTATCCTGCAGAACCGTCAGGAGGTCTCGGAATACCTACTGCGGTTTGGCGCCGGGGAGACGCCACCCAGAGAAACGCCTGCATTCAAGAACCGCGCCTCCCGATACTGGTGGCTGGTGGCGATTTTCTACGTGGCATTTTTGTACGGGGTGTGGGCCTCTCATATCCAGGGCGGTTTTCTCTTCCTGGTGCGGGCGACCGTGGTTTCCGCATTGATTCTTGTGATCGGGAGGGCGGCTTTCGGTTTGCTGAATGCGGCCTTTCGAAGGGGCTTCAGGATTGGCGACGAACTGCAGGAGCGGTTTCCAGGACTGGAAGAGCGCGCCAATCGGTACCTCTCAACGGTGAAAGGGGTGCTCCGGGTGCTGCTCGGCGTTGTGATGGTGCTGGCTCTGCTGCAAGCCTGGGGGATGAACGCAGTCGGGTGGTTCCTCAGCGAGCCCGGACGGGTGCTGGGTACCACGGTTTTCAGGGTCGCCGCGATCATTGTGGTTGCTTTTGTTCTCTGGGAGGTCGCGAACGGACTACTTGCGGGCTTTCTGTCCGAAACGGACGAAGCGGGAAACCTCCTGACGCCCAGTGCACGCGCCCGCACGCTCACCTCCGTGGCGCGCAAGGCACTTCTACTGGTCCTGTCGGTCATTGCCACCCTCATGATACTGACCGAATTGGGGATGAACATCGGGCCTCTCCTGGCGGGCGCCGGGGTGCTCGGTCTGGCCATCGGCTTCGGATCACAGAAACTGGTTCAGGATCTCGTGACCGGCGTCTTTATCCTGTTTGAAGACCAGATCGCCGTGGACGACGTGGTCAAGGTCGCAGACAAGGCAGGGCTCGTGGAGGCCGTCTCAATCCGCAGCGTCCGCCTCCGGGATTTCTCCGGGACGGTCCATACCATTCCCTACAGTGCCATCAGCACGGTCAGCAACCTGACGAAGGAATTCTCGTGCGCCGTCTTTGAGGTGGGCGTCGCGTACCGCGAAGACGTGGACGAAGTCATGGAGGTGCTCAAGCAGATCGGTGCGGAGTTGCAGGAGGATCCGGAATTTGGCCCCCTCATTCTGGAACCTCTGGAGGTGGCCGGCGTCGATGCCTTTGCCGACTCGGCGGTCATCATCAAGGCCAGGATCAAAACCATGCCCCTCAAACAGTGGGCCGTGGGGCGTCAGTTCAACCGGCGGATGAAAAAGCGATTCGACGAACTCGGCATCGAAATCCCCTTCCCCCACCAGACCATTTACTTTGGAGAGCTCAAGGGCGGCGGCCCGCCGCCCGCCCATGTACAGCTTGTGCCGGCACCCGGTGCCGGGAAGGGAGGTTCACCGGGTTAAACCCAGCGCATCCGCCGAAAGGCCCAGAACTGGACAGCAGCCAGGGCCACAAGAAAAACGCAGACCGCGATGAAGCCTGACGGGTTCTCTGCACCGGGAATCCCGCCAACGTTGATCCCGAGAAGCCCCGTCAGCAGCCCGAGAGGGAGGAAGATGGCGGCCACGATGGAGAGGACATACATGGTCTTGTTCATCTGCTCGGCCAGACGGCTGTTCAGTTCTTCCTGGGTGATGGCCGCCCGGTCCCGGGCCGCGTCGAGGTCTTCGACGAACCGGGCCGTGCGCTCCGCGGTTTCCCGCAGCTGGAGGCGATGCATCTCTCCGATCCAGGGGATGCGCTCATGCTGGATACGTGCCATCACATCCCGCTGGGGTGAGATATAGCGCCGCAGGCTGATGACCTGCCGGCGCACCGCCGACAACTTGGGACGCAATTCATGGCTCTGCTCGGTGAGCACCGAATTTTCCAGGTCATCCACCTGGTCGTCGATGCCGGAGATTACGTCTCCCATCCGGTCGATGATGCTGTTGGAGACCATCGCCAGAAACTCGCCCGCGCTGCCAGGCCCCTTGCCGGCCAGGATCTTCTGATGCATATCCTGCATGGCCAGGATGCGTCGACGGCGCATACTGATGACACGATGTTCCTCGACCCACATGCGCAGGGCCACCATGTCGTCGGCATCGGAACCGGGGTTGCAGTTCACCCCCCGGAGTATCAGCAGCAGTGACTCTTGCGCGGCCACGATGCGGGGCCGTGTCTCCTCCTCGAGCAGGGCCGCCACCGAAATGGCGTCCAGGCCGCTCTCTTCGCTCAACCACCGGACCGCCGCCGGATGGGTGGCATCGAGATGAACCCAGAGGATCCCCTCCTCCGGTGACCCCTTGTGCAGCTCTTCCCAGGTTAGCTGCCGACCGCTCCCACTTCCGTCCAAAAGCCAGGCATAGACCAAGCCGTCGTCGTTACTCATCGTCAGCGCTCCTTTCAGAGAAACGGGTGAATCTGTGCTCTTGTCCCTACTGCCGTCAGAAAACCCATAACACAACGCGACCATGGCGGTCACGGAAAAACGCGGATTGCCACAAGAACCAGTTCGTCACCGCTTCCGTGGGAGCGCCACACGACGGCGGCGGGCACCCTGCTTCCCAGGTGTCATGCTTCCCAGGTGCCAGGTACCCACGCCCACGGTGGGGCTATTGCTTCCCAGGTGCCAGGTACCCACGCCCACGGTGGGGCTATGGTCCTCATCATACGGGAAAAGTTTGATGACCCATAACATATTTTTAAAATAACCTATATTAATCAATATTATGAGAGGACATATTGAGGAAATAGTTGAATATTAACCAGTAATTTGAAAGGAATTTGAACGGTGAATTTGAACGGTGCCAGGTACCGCGGTCTTTGTCCTGTTGGACTTAGGAATTCTTGCTTTTCGGACAGACAGAATTTGAACGGTGCATTTGAACGGTGCCAGGTACCGCGGTCTTGTGCTGTCCGAACGGTGTCTCTCCGAACGGTGCCAGGTACCGCGGTCGTTGTCCTGTTGGACTTAGGAATTCTTGCTTTTCGGACAGACAGGGGGAAATGATCTTGAATCATGAACGGGAATTGGTGTATCTTGGCCCGGTTCATGACCACGGTCTGCCTTTCACAGCGCCAATATCACGGCTCTACCTGCAGGAGGATCAATATTGGAAACACCCACTGCCAAGCGAAACAGCCTGAAGGAGTACTACGGGAAGATTCTGAACGGCACCAAGGATCTAAAAACCAGCGCTTGCTGTGCCGCCGACAGGACACAATCTTCCAGGATCCGCCAGGCCCTGAACCTGGTCGACGATGAGATCCTGAGCCGCTTCTACGGGTGCGGCTCTCCCCTTCCCCCGGTGCTGGACGGATCGGTCCTTCTCGATCTGGGCTGCGGCACCGGGCGGGATGCCTACGTGGCCGCGCAGCTCGCGGGGCCCGAGGGCCTCGTGATCGGGGTCGACATGACGGACGAGCAGCTGGCCGTGGCACAGCGCCACGTTGACTCCCAGATGCGCCGGTTCGGCTACACGCGACCCAACGTCGAATTCCGACAGGGGTATATCGAAGACCTGAAGGCCGCCGGTATCGAGGACGGCTCCGTCGACGTGGTCATATCAAACTGCGTGATCAATCTGTCACCGGACAAGGAGGCCGTCTTCTCGGAGATTTTCCGGGTGCTGAAACCGGGCGGCGAGCTCTACTTCTCTGATGTCTTTGCCGGCAGGCGGGTTCCCGAGTACCTGAAGAAAGACCCAGTCCTGCACGGCGAGTGTTTGGCCGGCGCCCTTTACACGGAGGATTTTCGAAGAGTCCTCAGAGCGGTGGGCTGTCTCGATGCCCGGGTGGTCAGCCGCCAGCCCATCACCCTGCAGCATGGGGAGATCGCGGAGAAGATCGGCATGATCGATTTCTACTCGCTGACCATGCGAGCTTTCAAGCTGAACTCCCTGGAGGATATCTGTGAGGACTACGGCCAGTCGGCCATCTATCTCGGCACCATCCCCGAGCACCCCCACGCCTTTGACCTGGATGACCACCACCGGTTTCTGACGGGAAAGACGATGCTGGTCTGTGGGAACACGGCGTCCATGCTCTCCGACACCCGATACGCCGGGCACTTCAAGGTTCTCGGAGACCGATCAACCCACTACGGACCCTTTGTCTGTGCGCCCGCCGTTGAAAAGCCCGACAGCGAGAATGTGGGGAGCGGCGGCTCCTGCTGTTAACCCGGATATTGCATGAGTGATCGTCATGAGAGGCCCCAGAGGCTCCCGAGATCATAGAGGCGCCACAGGCAAGGTGCAGAAGATTTACTGGCTGAAGACATATTGAAATATTTCGAAGTCAGAAAATCTTTTGTAACGCCGCATGTGGCAGACTATCCGGCCTCGTAATTGATTGACTCATGCAATATCCGGGTTAGGAATCTCCGGCGAGAATCTCACCCCTTTGCCAACGCAGAAAGCCTCATAAATTACATGAGGCTTTCTTATTAACATCTTGAAAAGAAATATTTTATGCACCGTTCGGTGGTGCGTCTCTGTGGTGGACTAATAGATCAGCACCCCTACAATATCGTGATAGAGCGTGTCCGTATCGACCACACCGTTGGCCTTCAGATCGATCCCAAAGAAAAAGATGTAGAAGCCTCGGGCCAGATTGGACGTGTTCAGCAGACTGACCGGGGTCATCGGCAGCAGCGGGTATTGGAATCCGTTAATATTTACCGGTGTCCACTGGTTCTGGACCAGATCGTTGTAGAGGATGATGGTCCACCAGTCTGCGTTCTCCCCCCCGTGACTTCCGGGATTGAGCTGGATCGTTACGTTGACGTTGCTCCCCAGGGGTTTTAATAATATCGGTTCAATGGCGTTGGCCTTGATGTCGGGGACCGGTGCGACCTCGGCGTTCTGGGTCGATGCGATCAGGTAGAGGGCGGCCGGTTTGTTCTCTTCCCAGGTGGGGACGATCTCGGCTTCGGGCAGATTGAAGTAAGGATAGGCATCGGGCCGGAGTTCCGTGTTGAAGGCAGGCATCCCGAAGGTCCCGTAGAACCAGTCCACGGCCAGGCCGCTGGCCGGATAGAGGCTCGACGACTGCATCGGGGTATAGACCTCCCCATGCACCTGCTGGATTCGGACGGCCATCTCCGATGCCATCTCTCCGAGGCGCGCGGCATCGGCGGGCGGGTCCCCGGTGTAGGCCCAGGGGTAGAGCACGAGCTGACCGTAACTGTGATAGGTCATGACAGCCTGAAAATTGTGGGTCAGTGTCAAGTCCCGGATCGCCCGGACTTCCGGTTCCGAGAAAGGCTCCGTCCCTCGGTAGATGTCGGCCCCTGGGTCCGGGCTCGAGCCGGTCCCTCCCCACATGTGGCCGTAGTTTCTGTTCAGGTCGACGCCGAAGGTGCCGTCACCGTTGTCCCGGCGGTTCTTCCGCCACCACCGCTCCACATCGATGCTGTACTGATGGCCATCGGGGTTGACCATCGGCACAATCCAGATCTCTCCATGGTCCACATAGGATTTGACCTGGGGATCGGTTGCGTAGTTCTCGAGCAGGTATTTCGCCAGGTAGAGGGGCACCTCTACCGAGATCCATTCCCGGGCGTGGTGGTTCCCCATGAAAAGTACCTCGGGCTCCCCCTCGTCAATCTGAACATTGTCGCTGATGACCAGCGCCCAGATGTCACGGTCGGCCAGTCCCTGGGTTTTCTCCCAGGTGTCGCCGATATCGTGGACCTTGGCGATCTGGGGATAGGCGGCTTCCAGCTGGAAAAGCTCATGGGTCAGCTCCGAATAGGAGTGGTACAACCCTTCCGGCCCGTTCGCCGGAACGGAGAGCGCGTGTACCGTGCCGCCGGATGTCTGACCGGACGGAGGGAAACCCTCTTGCACGATCTCCACCACGAAACCGAGCGCCTCAATCTCCTGCAGCAGCTGATCCGTCACATTCGTGAGGATATGATCCTCATGCACTTCCCAGGGTGCCACGAGGTTGGCCAATGTTCGCACATCCTCCTTCCCCGTGACGTAGATCTTGACCAGCTTGTTCGCCGGTTCGGCACCCTCGACCGCCCGCACAAATCCCGCCATCAGGAAGAGGGTTACAAGAACGACCATCAACTGCTTCAATCCTGCATTCGTAAACGTCATGAGTACTCTTTCTCTGTATAGGCTATTAATAGGCTCATTAAATGCTTTTAGTGGATATAAAGCTACTATTTTATCGGAATAATGCAGAATACATACCAAATACACCCGGAATCCCGTACACGATTCCTCGCAAATTTCGTGCAGGAATAACCGTAATCTATACAATAGGTTGCACAGACACCCTGGCTAATCGGATGGGAAGCTCCCGCACAACCCCTGGTCCGCCTCCTCCACCTGAAGAGAACGAATTTTCACAAAAAGGGAAAAATATTCCCCAATTTGGGCATTTTTCAGGCGTTCCCCTTTGGTGCCAAATAGGTCGTAGAATCCGTTACAACACGACCCTGGCACCGCAACTCCGAAACAACCGACAGGAATCTGTCAAGGTTTTCGGGCGGAAGACCGATAAGGCTCATGAGGATCAATCAAACATGGAAAATGCGAACCCAACGATCACAAGAATAGGGTGCGATTTCACGGGCAACGGCCGGATGTGCCAAACCCTCGATGAGGCCGGGGTTCCCACCGACTCCAAATGGCGATCGTTGATTCTCTTCATGCGGGACCTGAAGAATCACGACTACCTGACGGTCGAGCAGAAGAGCGAGATCCAGACGCTCGTCGTCAACCTCATCCAGGAACGAAACTACACGGACCAGACTTTTCAGATCCTGGTGCGCCGGGTTGAACGGATTTACTGCGAGCCCTACCTGCGAAAACTCCAGGGGACTATCCAGGAGTCGGAAAAACTGATCCAGGATTTCCAGGAGCTGCTATCGAAACGCAGCGGCGATATCCGGAATCTGGAGGGCGACGCCGTCTCAGGCATCGAGAGCGGCCGGGAGCCGCAGGAGATCATCCGGAACCTGCGGGAAACTTTTCGGGATGTGGTGACGGTCATGGAAGAGGATGCTTCCAAACTGAGCCAGTTGAGCCGTATGGATGGACTCACGGGGCTTCACAACCGCCGAGCCCTCGATGAGTATCTGCAGGAAACCGTTGAAGCAGCCATCGGCGAGGGCCGCACCTTCTCACTGATCATGATGGATATCGATTACTTCAAGACCCTGAACGACAGCTTTGGCCATCGCATCGGGGACCAGGCGATCATCGTCATTACCAAGCTCATGCGCGAGACACTGGAGGCGTTCCAGAGCGAGGAGCACATCGACTTTTTTGCCGCCCGCTACGGCGGCGACGAGTTCACCGTGGTGCTGCCCGACATGGACTACCAAGACGCTGCCACGAAAGCGGCAGCCATCCGGGAAAACATCAGCACGTATAACTTCATTGTTCGGGACAGTCTGGGCCGCGTGACTCACAAGGACGTCCGGATCGCCGTGAGCGCGGGCGTTGCAGCCTCGACGACCGACTGCACAGGATTGAAGATCGAACACCTCATCGAAAAGGCCGACAAAGCGCTGTACGCCGCCAAAGCCGCCCGCAAGGGTCCCGCCGATCCTCATTGCACCCCCGCAGTCTGAGTCTTGCCAGGGCGGCTGGCGTTACGCATGCAGTATCCGGGCTAGAGGCAGACCCGAAGCACCTGACTGAGATCCGTGAGACCCTCCAGGACCTTTCGAATACCGTCCATCTTCAGTGTCCGCATCCCGTCTTCCATGGCCAGTTTTCGAAGGCGCTCCGCGGGGGCCTGCTTCTTGATGGCTGCCTTCATTGATTCCGTTCCCACGAGCAGCTCATGAACCGCAATCCGTCCCCGGTAGCCGGTCCCCCCGCACGTCTCACAGCCGACTTTCCGCATGAGTGTGATCTTCTCCGGGTCGGCCTCCAGCCCGTGCTTTCCAAACCATTTGGGGTCGTACAGGTGTGCGAGCCGGTCGACTTCCACCTGATCCGGCTGATAGGGCTCCTTGCAGCGATCGCAGAGTTTGCGGGCCAGGCGCTGTGCCAGGATTCCGAGGAGTGCATCCGAGAAGGTAAAGGGGTCCATCCCCATCTCAATCAGACGGACCGCCGTTTCGGGCGCGCTGTTGGTGTGAAGGGTGCTGAAAACGAGGTGACCCGTGAGGGAGGCCTCGATGGCGGTTTTCGCTGTTTCCCGGTCCCGCATTTCCCCGACCATGATAACGTCCGGGTCGGAGCGGAGGAAAGACCGGAGCGCCTCCTGAAAGGTGAATCCGATCTTGGGGTAGACCTGCACCTGGCGCAGGCCCGGCTGGGTGATTTCCACCGGGTCCTCGGCGGTCCAGATCTTCAGCTGCGGCGTGTTGATGTGGGCCAGTGCGGAGTGCAGCGTGGTGGTCTTGCCGGAACCCGTCGGCCCGACGCAGAGCACGATGCCGTACGGCTTGGTGATGATCTCCTGAAAAGTGGCAACATAGTCGGGCGCGAAACCTGCCTCCTCTAGCCGCAGCGGCCGGGAATTCGACAGGACCCGCAGCACGGCGTCTTCATGTCCGCCGACCGTCGGGGTTATTTCGACCCGGTACTCGATCTTCCGGCCTTCATAGCGCATGAGGATCTTGCCGCTCTGGGGCCTGCGGCGCTCTGCAATGTCGAGCTTGGAAATGATCTTGATCCGGGAGATGACCGCATATTTGTAGGTGGCCGGGATCTGATGCTCGATGTGGCATTCGCCGTCCATCCGGTACCGGACCTGCAGCGGTTTAGTCCCAGCAGACGGCTCAAAATGAACGTCCGAAATACCTTTGAGATAGGCGTCGATGAGGATCCGGTTGACCAGCGTGATCACCTGCGAATCGGCTTCATCGAGCTGGGAATCGTCCAACTCCTCGTTCATCACCACATCGGCATCGGACATTTCCCCGATCAGCGCCTGGACCGCATCGGCCGATTTGCCGTAGTATTTCTCCACGGCCGCTGCGATCTGATCGGCCGTCGCCACGACCAGCTCGACCCCACAGCTGGTATAGAAACGGAGTGTGTCGCCCACCATCGGGTTGGTCGGCTCCGAGGTAGCCACGACAATGTGGTGGGGATGGACCTCGATGGGCAGGACCTGCATTCGGTGGATCAGATCCACCGGCAGCGACATCAAGGCATCCGGACTCGGCATGAGCGTCTCCAAGTCGACCCAACGCATCCGGAACTTCGTCGCCAGGGCCGCCAGGAGCTGCCTCTCCGTGATCAACCCACTGTCAATCAGGAGTTCCCCGACTTTTTTTTTCTTTCCGTGCTCCTGCGTGGCCAGGGCCTTTTCCACCTGCTCGCGGGTTACAAGACCGGCGGCAATCAGAATGTCCCCCACCCGGGCCCGGGGCGGCACATAGCCCTTCTTCATGGCGTTTTCGAGGGTTTTCTCGATGGCCTCCTGGGGGAGATTGTTGTGATCCGCTATGATTTCCCCCACCCGGCGTGTGCGCAGCTCCTCCTGCGTCCGGAGGGCGTCTTCAACCGCCCCGTGCCCTACGAGACCTTCCTCCTCGAGGATCTTCCCGAGAAAACGGGCCTGGCGCCGCTCGCGCACACCGAAGAGGGTGAAGAATAGCAGCCGCAGAGGATTCTCACTATTGGTGTCAAAGCCGTAGAAACCGGTCTGGTGTTTGTGAGGATCCAGGATGCGGATGCAGTAACGCTTTCCCGTGACGGTCTCCACTTCGTCCACTTCACACTCCGAGAAAAGCGCAAACTGGCTCGGCGTACCGGGCATGGAGATGGAGCAGATTTCGGAGAGTGAATAGGTGTGGGTCTTCCCGTTTCTTACAAGAATGACTTCCAGGCTGTTCTCCTCGGGATTCAGAGGGCGCGCCAGGGTCGCCTGTTCCTGCCTCCCGTCGAGAAGCTCGACCGCCACATCCCGGTCGGTGCGCATTGCCGGTCCGAGGCCGTTGGCTTTGCGAATTTTCTGTTTGGGTGGCATGTTCTCTCTCCACTTGAATAGGATTTTCAGAACCGGCGCTCTTCGCGAGACCGTCCGGTGACGGATCGCCCGATTAACCCGGATATTGCATAAGTAAATCTATTACGAGGCCGGATAAGCTGCCGTATGCGGCGCTTCTACGACCTCTCATGACGATCACTCATGCAATATCCGGGTTAAAGGCCTTACTACGGCCGGCCCGATCCGGGTCAAATAACTCCGTGCACATCTTTTCGGCCATGGGGCGCCGGAACTTGAGCCGCATTTTAGTGCCCCCTATTCATAAATACGGTTGCATTCTAGTGCCGTAGCGCGCCCTCCTCTGCGTTGTCTTTCCCCCGGCGAAGGCCTTCCTTCACCGGGCCAGTCTCCCGCTTTACTCTGATTCATGCCGCCAGCGGCGGCTTATACATTAAGGTATCTTGGGATGCGCTCCCTGCGACGTACCGCAAGGGGTACGCCTCAGTCCCGCGCCTTGTTGAGACCGCGCTAAACCCCTCTCGATGCGTGACCATATTTATGAACAGGACCACTTTGCCGACCACCGTAAACGGGACGGAGCGAATCTATTTCCATCTGATATGATCTATATCACAGGCAACCTCCGGCGGAGACGGTAACTTCGGGTCAGGGCAGTGTGCTCCCCTCAGGGGGCCGAGAGATCACGGGTGTTCAACATTATATGAGGAGGGATTCCCATGGCACAGCCGGTGGAAAAGAACAGGGGGGGCAGTCTGATCCGCTGTCTTGAAGACTGGAAGAGAGCCAATCAGGAGAAAAAAGTGCTCGCACGGGGGCTGCACGGTGGCACGAAGAGCTACTTCGTCCAGATCATCACCCGGGCCATCCAGCGGGACGCCGAAAAGCATGAGGAGATCCTGCGGGCCATTCTCGATTGTATGGACTGCACGGTCACCATGACTCCCGAGGACCTCGGGGAACTGCCCGATCTGATCGGATCCCAGTTGGACGCAGGGAAAAAGGGGAGAAAACTCGCAGCGGTCGCCCTGAAGGAGCGGCAGAATTATATCATCAGGCATCTCTTTCAGTACACCCTGGACGACGAAGAGACGAACGCCACGCTCATGGAGCGGTTGAACAAATTCAAAGGTCAGAT
>CALZGC010000068.1 GCA_945786985.1 uncultured Nitrospirota bacterium
CCGTCGCCATCCTGATCGGCGGCATTTTTGATGCCGTCGACGGGAAAATCGCCCGGTGGACACGCTCCACGTCCCGCTTTGGGGTGGAGTATGACTCTCTGTCCGATCTGGTGACTTTCGGTATGGCTCCCGCCATACTGAGTTTTCTCTGGGCCCTCAAGCCCTTCGGACGGGTCGGGTGGCTCGCCGGATTCGGTTTCGTGGTGGCCGGTGCCTTTCGCCTGGCCCGGTTCAACGCCAATGTGGACGTTGTGGACAAGAAGTACTTCGTGGGGCTTCCGATCCCTGCGGGGGCCGCGGTGATCGCCACATCGGTCCTGGCCTACCACCAGCATTTCGGATACTCCGAGTCGGACAAACCCTTCTGGTTTGTGGTGGTGGTGTTGGGGGTCGCCTTCCTGATGGTCAGCAATATCTCCTACTACAGTTTCAAGGATATCGATCTGGTCAAGCGGCGGCCGTTCAAGATTCTGGTCTTTCTGGTGCTGGCGGCTCTTGTCATTGCGGCACGGCCGGAAACCTTTCTCTTCCTTCTGGCTGTCTCCTATGCCCTTTCGGGACTGATTCAGAGGATTCGGCTCCGAAAAAGGATAGATGTGCTTGACATCGACGATGAAGATGTAGTAAAAGAGGACGAACGGCGTTGAAGAGGAGTAGTAGGGGCGGGCCCTGTTCCAGAGAGCCGGTGGGTGGTGCGAACCGGCATGGGGTACCCCGAACTCGCCTCGGAGCCGCGGGGGTGAACGGACAATGCTAGCCTCCGCCGGGTGGTTCCCGTGATCGAACCGAAATGAAGGGTGCCCGGTCAGGATCGAGGGCGCCGAATCAGGGTGGTACCACGTGGGTGACAATCGGACCTTCGTCCCTGGCTGAACGACAGGCTTGAGACGAGGGTCTTTTTTTCTCTAGTCCGAATGCAATATCCGCGCTAGTCCGGGCTGGCACAGATCGAGGTTTCCCATGGACGACAGGGTCCGCATTTTCGACACCACCCTTCGAGACGGAGAGCAGTCCCCCGGCTGCAGCATGAATATCGACGAGAAGATTCGCGTGGCGCGCCAGTTGGCCGCCCTGCAGGTCGATACCATCGAGGCGGGTTTTCCCATCGCCTCGCCCGGGGACTTCGAGGCCGTCCGTGAAGTGGCCCGCAAAATCGAGGGACCGGTCATCTGCGGACTGGCCCGGGCCGTGGAGAAGGATATCGACCGTGCCTGGGAGGCGGTCCGGGACGCGAAACGGGCGCGGATCCACACCTTTATTGCCACCTCCGATCTGCACCTGCAGTTCAAGCTGAAGATGAGCCGAGACGCCGTGCTGGAGCGGGCCGCCTGGGCTGTGGCTCATGCGAAGCGTTATACCGAAGATGTCGAATTCTCGGCCGAAGACGCGGCCCGTTCCGATGTTGATTTCCTCTGCCGGGTGGTTGAGGGGGCCATCGGCTCCGGGGCCACCACCGTGAATATCCCCGACACCGTGGGCTATGCCATTCCCGAAGAGTTCGGCCGTCTCATCGCCACCTTGCGGGAGCGGGTCCCCAATATCGACCAGGCGGTCATCAGCGTGCACTGCCACAACGACCTTGGGCTGGCGGTGGCCAACTCGCTGGCCGCGGTGTGCCATGGCGCCCGTCAGGTAGAGTGCACGGTCAACGGACTGGGCGAGCGGGCCGGCAACGCCTCCCTGGAGGAGGTGGTCATGGCGATTCGGACCCGCCGGAACCTCTTCGGGTTGACCACAAATGTCCGGACGGAGAAGATCTATCAGAGCTCCCGCCTGGTCAGCGACATAACGGGGATGGTGGTCCAGGCCAACAAAGCGGTCGTCGGAGCCAACGCGTTCGCCCATGAATCGGGCATCCACCAGGACGGTTTTCTCAAGAAGCAGGAGACCTATGAGATCATGACCCCCGAGTCCATCGGTCTGTCCAAGAGCAAGCTGGTGCTCGGGAAGCATTCGGGTCGCCACGCCTTCCGGGCGCGGCTGGGGGAGATGGGTTATCACCTGAGCGAGGAGGAGACCAACCGGGCCTTCGAACGATTCAAGACCCTGGCCGATGCCAAGAAGGAGATTTTCGACGAAGACATTGTTGCACTGATCGCGGACGAAGTCTACAGGATCCCCGATATCTTTGAGCTGGAGGGTGTGGAAGCCCACAGCGTCACCGGACAGTCGCCCCGGGCCAGGGTCCGCATGCGGGTCGACGGCCAGACCCTGGAGAACGAGTCGACGGGCGACGGCCCCGTGGACGCCGTCTACTCGGCCATCAAGCAGATCACCGGCTCCGAATCGCCCCTGGTGGGCTATTTCGTCAAAGGAATCACCGGCGGGACCGACGCGCAGGGAGAGGTCACCACGAGAGTGCAGGAGGGCGACCAGATCTTCATCGGCCAGGGAGCGGACACCGACATCATTGTGGCCTCCGCCCGGGCCTATGTGAATGCCCTGAACAAGCTGGAGCACTGGAAGATAAACAGATCAAGAATTAAGGATTAAAGATTAAAATAGAACGAAAGACAAAGTACCGCATTTTTGATATTTGCGTTTTAATTTTTGAATTGTCTTTATCTGGAGTTCTACCATGTCCATGACCATTACCGAAAAAATTCTTGCGGCCCACGCGGGCCGGGAGCGGGTCGAGCCGGGGGAGCTGATCACGGCCAGGGTGGACATTGCGCTGGCCAATGATATCACCGCCCCCATCGCCATCAAGAAGTTCCGGGAGTCAGGCGCCACCCAGGTGTTTGACAAGAATTTCATTGCCCTGGTGCCGGACCACTTTGCCCCAAACAAGGATATCGAGTCCGCGGAGCAGTGCAAACTGCTGCGGGAATTTGCCCGGGAGCAGGATCTGACCCACTACTTTGAAGTGGGAGAGATGGGGGTAGAACATGCGCTGCTGCCGGAGCAGGGGATCGTGGTTCCCGGCGATCTGGTGATCGGGGCCGACTCCCACACTTGCACGTATGGGGGCCTGGGCGCCTTTTCCACGGGGATGGGCTCCACCGATCTGGCGGCCGCCTTCATTACGGGGGAGACCTGGTTGAAGGTGCCGGAGTCGATGAAGTTTGTGTTCAAAGGGAAACGCAATCGCTGGGTCGGGGGCAAGGACCTCATTCTGCACACCATCGGCGACATCGGTGTGGACGGCGCCCTCTACCGGGCCATGGAGTTTACCGGGGAAGTCATCGAGTCGCTCCCCATGGAGCAGCGCCTGACCATGGCCAACATGGCCATCGAGGCGGGCGGCAAAAACGGCATCATCGCGCCCGATTCTATCACCGAAGAATATACAACCGGGCGGGCCAGACGGAAACCGGTGTTCTATGCCAGCGACCCCGATGCGGCCTACTGCGACGTGCGGGAATACGACTGCACGGCCCTGCAGCCCCAGGTGGCTTTTCCTCACCTGCCCGAGAATGTGCACGATGTGCGGGAGGCGGCCAACATCTCGGTCGATCAGGTGGTCGTCGGTTCCTGCACCAATGGAAGGCTGTCGGATCTCCGGGAGGCCGCCATGGTGCTTCGGGGCAAGAAGGTCGCTCCCTATGTGCGGATGATCGTCATTCCGGCGACCCAGAAGATCTATCGGGACGCCATGAAGGAGGGGCTCCTGGAGATATTCATCGAGGCCGGCGCGGCCGTGAGCACTCCCACCTGCGGCCCCTGCCTCGGGGGCTACATGGGGATTCTGGCCAAGGGCGAGCGGGCCGTGGCCACCACGAACCGTAACTTTGTCGGGCGGATGGGCCATCCCGAGAGCGAAGTCTACCTCTCCAATCCGGCCGTCGCGGCCGCCTCGGCGGTCACCGGGAAGATCACGCATCCGGAGGAAGTAGTTTAAGGCCTTTCACCGCAAAGACGCAAAGGGCGCAAAGGAAGAGCACTTCTTGGTAAAACCCAAAACCAATCTTACCGCAGAGGACGCGGAGGACGCAGAGAAAGTCACTTCTTGGTAAAAGAAAAAGACCGTTTCACCACAAAGACACAAAGGGCACAAAGGAAAGGCAACTTCTGGGCAAGGGCGAAAACCAATTTCACCAGGCACGGAAGACACAGAGGAAAACGAGGGTCTTTCCGATTTCCTATTTCCAAGTTTCTATTTCCCGATGTGGGGAGGGCGCAGAGGAAAAGCACTTCTTGGTAAAACCTAAAAGCAATCTTACCGCAGAGGACGCGGAGGACGCAGAGAAAGGCACTTCGTGGTAAGAGCAGAATCAAATTCGCGTCAAACGAAAGAACCGAAGACGGGGCATAGAATTCTGCTCTATCTTTGA
>CALZGC010000069.1 GCA_945786985.1 uncultured Nitrospirota bacterium
CTGAACAGAGACGCCTGCCGCACGACGGCGATCATGCCGGGCACCGTCCCCAGCGTCTCCTTCACATAGGGAATGACTTCCCGGATCCGGGCCGGTTCCTCGCAGCGCATCCCCATAAAGATCTGGCGGCCCCGGGCCACGTAGAAGAAGTGCACGATCCGGGGAACCCCGGCGGGTGGCGTCATGCTCTTGTCCCAGAGCGGCCGGAACTTTGCCTCCAGATCCTGGCCGATGCGGGTGAATTCATCGACATTGTAGCCCGAGGGGGGCAAAAGCAGCGCGATGATGAGGTTGCGATTTCCCGTGGGGAGGTATTCGGGCTTGGGGGCCAGGAAGTAGGCCAGTGAGAGCGAGGCCGCGGTGAGCACCACGATGACCAGTATTTTTGCGGGCAGACGCCTGCTGATTCCATAGACCAGATCGGCCACCCCATCGGTGAAACGTTCCGCCCGTGAAATCAGGCCGAAGAGGTTGCGGAAACTGCGGCGTGTGTCAGAGCGTGCGCCGTCACGGGTCACTACCGCGGCCTTGCCCAAAATACGAACGGCGAAGGAGGGGATGGCGGTCACCGAGACGATCAGGGAGAGCCCGACCGCGCCGCAGATCGCGATCGCGATGTCCCGAAAGAGCTGTCCCGCTTCCTCTTCGATAAACAGTATGGGGAGAAAGACGGCGATGGTTGTCAGCGTCGATGAGAGGACGGCCCCCCAGACCTCCTGGGTCCCCCGGAGTGCGGCAGTCGCGCGATCCTCGCCCATCTGCCGATGGCGGTAAATGTTTTCCAGGACCACGATGGCGTTGTCCACCACCATGCCGACGGCAAAGGCCAGGCCGGCCAGGGAGACGACATTGATGGTCCGGCCGGACAGGGCCATGACGATAAAGGTCCCCACCACCGAGATGGGAATGGCGGTGGCGATGATCAGGGTGGAGGGAAAGGAGCGAAGAAAGAGCAGCAGCACCAGGACCGCCAGGGTGCCTCCGACCCAGAGGTTTTGCTGGACCAGATCGATGCTGGAGTCGATGTAGTTCGTTTCGTCGTAGACCTGGGTGACGACGAGCCCTTCCCGTTTGAGAATCCCCTCGTTGAGCTCGCGAAGGGCCCCTTTGAGGACAGCCATGACTTCCAGCACGTTGGAGCCGGACTCCCGCAGGACGTTCAGCGCAATGGCGGGCTCACCGTTCTGTCGCACCGAGATATCGGCCCGCTCATATCCGAACCGGGCTTCGGCCACATCTCCGACGAAGATCCGTTCGCCCGAAGCCGTCTTCAGGGCGACCGCCTCCACCTGGGCCGGCGTTTCGTATTTGGCGAGGGTCCGGACGATATAGCGCCGCTTGCCTTCGTCCAGGCTTCCGGCGGAAATGTTGACGTTGTCCTGATCCAGGCCCCGGATGAACTCCTGCAGGGTGAGCCCATAGGCCGAGAGTTTGCCCGGGTCGATCACCACCTGCAGTTCCGGGTCCTGGCCCCCCCGCACATTGCTCTGTGCCACCCCTGGAACACGTTCGAAGCGGGCCTTGATGTTGTCCTCGGCAAAGAGTTTGTAGGTGTAAATGGGGTTGTCGTTCCCGGGCAGCGGCTTGAGGATGAACCAGGCGATAGGCTGGTCC
Source organism: uncultured Nitrospirota bacterium (assembly GCA_945786985.1). GTDB lineage: Bacteria > CG2-30-53-67 > CG2-30-53-67 > CG2-30-53-67 > CG2-30-53-67 > CALZGC01. Next base: position 1,615 of record CALZGC010000069.1, read on the forward strand.
TGGGTGTTGACGCTGGAGATGACGGGGCGCTCGGCATCGAGGGGTAGGTCCCGGACCTGATTCAGGCGGTTGCTGACCTTGAGCAGGGCGCTGTCCATGTCGGCACCGGCCCGGAACGTCAGCACGATCCGCCCCTCGCTGTCGCGAGATTCCGAGTCCATCTCCAGCACCCCTTCGACGCCCTTGAGCTGATCTTCCTGTCGCTGGACAATCTCCTTTTCCACCTCCTCGGGGCTGGCCCCCGTCCAGATGGTGGAAACGGTAATTTCCGGTCGTGCCACCTCGGGGGTGAGCTGAATCGGGGTGCGCAGCAAACTGATGGTGCCGAAGAGGGTGACCAGCAGGACACCGACGGTGACGCCGACCTGCCTGCGAATGGCGGTGGAAATGAGATCCATGGTTGACGGAATTTACCTCACGGCGTGGGGGCTGCTTCTCGGACGTGTTGCCCGGGACGCACCCGTTCGTTGCCCCGGACAATGACCCGATCGCCCGCAGCCAGGTCTTTGTTGAGCGGGTCCACGGCGTAACGGTCGCCGTAACTCTCCAGGACGCGCACTTGGACCCAACTGGCCGTCCCGTCCGAGACTTTGACCAAGTAGCCCCCGCCTTCCGGCTGAGGGACCAGTGCGTCTTTGGGCACGACCAGTGCGGCTGGGAGGGTCACAGGGTGAAAGGTGACCCGTGCCAGCATGCCGGCCAGAATGGCGCCGTCGGCGTTGTCCACGTTCACCTGGACGGGAAAGCTTCGGGAGCCCGTGTCGGCACGGGGGACGATGGCGGCGATCGTCCCCGAGAGCGCGCGCCCCGGAAAGGCGTCGATGGTGACTGCCACCGAGTCGCCCTGCGTGATGCGGCCGATCTGCTGTTCGGGAACAGGCACCATGATATGGATCACCGACAGGTCGGTCAGGACGATCACGGGGTCCCCCGCTTCGAGCCATTGGCCGACTTCGGTCCGCTCCGCCACGACGCTGCCGTCAAAGGGGGCCCGAATCTCCATGCGAGCCAGACTGTCTTCCACAATGCGGATGGACGCACTGAGACGGCGTTCCTGCTGACGAAGGGCATCGAGATCCGTCCGGCGCTCCTGCAGCTGCTCTTCGGAAATGAACTTCTGGACAAAGAGTCTCTCGGCCCGCCGCACGTCGGCCTCGGCCTTTTCAATGCGGGCGAGGACCTCCCGGCGCTGGGCCCGGGACTCCTGCAGGCGAAGCTTCCGGGTAAGGATGCGCTGCCTGGCCAGGATGTCCCCCTTGCGGACCCGGTCCCCTTTTCGGGCATCGAGACGCTCGACCAGACCCTCCACTTCGCAGGCCACCTCCGCGGTGTAGCGGGGCTGCGTAGTGCCGACCAGCGTCAGCGGCGGGCGAACTTGGGCCTGCTCCACGGGGGCCGTGACGACCAGGGCGGCGGGCGGCGGCTTTGTTTTGGCGGGCTCTCCCAGTGCAACGTCTCCACAGAACAGAAGGGGTATCGTGAGCAATGCAACGAGGAGTGTCCGCATGAGCCTATCCGCTTTGATGTCAAACAATTTAATGGCCATTCAGCTCCTTGTCTATGCCCCCGGCAACTCTCTTTTTCGCATGACGTCGTCCAGCACACTGCTCAGCTCCGCGATGCCGTAAGGCTTGGCGACCACGCCGTTGAATCCGTATTTTGCGGCTTCCGCCATCACGGGATCGCTCGAGTAGCCGCTGGAGACGATTGCGCGAACCTCGGGATCGATCTCCCGGAGTTTTTGAATGGCTTCCATGCCGCCCATGCCGCCCGGTATGGTCAGATCCATGATCAGGAGGTCGAGGGGCTCCTTCTCGGCTATTGCCTGCCGATACTTCTCGAGCGCCTCCGCGCCGTCCTGGGCAAACTCCACCTCGTAGCCGAGACGGCGCAGCATCTCTCCTGCGGCTTGCCGGATGAGTTCGTCATCGTCCATGACCAGTACTCTGCCGCGGCCGGCGATGAGGTGCTCGCCGGGGGCTTCCTTTGAGGTCACCGCTCCCGTGCTTGCCAGCAGATAGACCCGGAAGGTGGTTCCCCGGTTAACTTCAGAATCTACGGCTACGTGACCGCCGTGCCGCTGGACGATGGAGTAAACCGTTGCGAGACCGAGACCGCTGCCCCCTTCTTTCGTCGTGAAATAGGGGTCAAAGATGCGAGGGAGCTGGTCCTGCGGAATGCCTGTTCCCCGGTCGGTCACGGAGAACAGCACGTAGTTCCCCGATTCGAGACCGGGGATCTTATCGGCAGAAATGCTTTCGTTGCAAAGACTCACGGTAACCGTGCCGCCCGCCGGCATCGCCTGATCCGCATTGAGGATGAGATTGTGAATAACCTGGATGATCTGACTTTCGTCCACGGAGACGGGCAACAGGTCCTCGCCCATCTGATACTCACAGGCGACGTTGGAGCCGCGTAACGCAAAGCCCACGCTTTCCCGCACGAGTTCAACCATGCTGACACTCTTTCGGATGGGAGCGCCCCCTTTGGAAAAGGTGAGGAGCTGCTGGATGAGGTCCCTGGCTCGCAGAGAGGCCCTTTCGGCTTCTTCCAGCCGCTCGACGGTCTCCTCGGGAGAGCCTGCGGTCAGCTTGGCCAGGCCGACGTTGCTGAGAATGCCGGTCAGCAGGTTGTTGAAATCGTGGGCCAGCCCCCCCGCCAGCACGCCGAGGGACTCCAGCTTCTCCATTTTGAGGTGCTCGTCTTCCATCTTCCTTCGCTGGCTAATATCCTCACCCGAGCTCAAGGTGCCGATGATCTTTCCGGTTTTGTCTCGCAAGGCCGTATTGTGCCATGCAATCAGTTTCTCGTCTCCGCATTTGGTGACCACAGGATTCTCAAAATACTCGAAAGGCGCGAGCTCTCCCGCCATCAACCGGCGGAAAACCCGGCCCACTTCCTCCCGGTTGGCCTTCGGCAGGAAGGTATCAAACCAGTCCCGGCCGAGGATCTCTTTTTCTTCGTACCCCAGGATCTGGCATCCCTGCCGGTTGATGAGGGCCACGCGCCGGTCCGCATTCAGTACCAGCAGCATGACACCCGCAACGTCCAGATATGTCTGGATCCGATCCCGTTCACGTCGCAAGAGTTCTTCCGTCTCTATTCGGGTGACTCCGATGGCGATTTCATCGGAAACGGAGGCCAGCGCTTTTGCGGTGACGGGCTTGATGGCCGTGCGGGATAGGGCAGCGAGAACGCCCACGACACGGTCCTCGACGATCAGTGGGTAGCCGGCGAAGGCCACGAAGTCTTTCCCCGGAACCCATTCCCACTCTGCCCCCCCGCCATGCTGGAAGAGGTCATTGGTGAAAGAGGGCGTTTGGGTGGTCACAATCGATCCGATGGGGTATGTGCCCACGGGAATGCCGCCTGCCGAAGCATCGGGGTCAGTAAAGAGGCCGGTACTGGCCTGAAGCTGGAGAAAGGCGCCGGGCTCGTCGAGCGTCCAGATTCGGGCGAGATCGATATCGAGATGCGCGACCACAGCTTCTGCACATTCCTGGAGCATCGGCCCGAGCCTCTCCCCCTTGGTGAGCGCCTTGCCGATCCTGACCCGCATCTCAGCAATGCGTACCCGCTGATCGAGATTTTTCTGCACCCGCTGCCGTGCCTCAGCCTCGTCCTCCAGATTTTTTCTTGACTGCATCAACTGATGGGCCCAGTGCCGGGTCTGGATATTCTGCCTCATGCTGATCCAGGAGTAAGCGGACAGCATGGCTGTGAACGACAGTCCGCCAATCAGAAGGGCCCAGGGCTGCCTGGTCGTCCGGGTGGCGAAAAAGCGAGGGGTCGGTGTGGAGAGAAGCAACCATTCCCGTCCCAAGACATCGAAGGTCTTCGCATGGTGGATTCCCGAACGGAGTTTGGCTTCGATGACCGATTCCGGCTCACGGCTTTCCTCCGTCTGGGAAGGATACGAAGAAAGAAATCGCTCCTCCTCCCGGGCAGACTGATCCAGGAGATGGAGCTGGATGTCCGCCTGGTCCAGGGGCTGCATCGTCTGTGCGAGCATGTCGCCAATCCTGAACACAGCTAGGACAAATCCCTGCAGGTTTCGCAACCGGTCCTTCGGAGATTGAAGGGGAACGTCCTTATCGTAAACCGGATGGAAAATCAGGAATCGGTATTGATCACCGCGCTCCAGAACGAGCCGGATCCGTCCGGTGGCGTTCGGCCGTCCTGTGTTGCGGGCCTCAACCAGGGCGTGCAACCGGGTCGGATTCGAGGCCAGATCATAGCCCAGCGCGGCCTCGTTGCCGACATAGGGTTCCAGATAATAGACTGGAAAATATTCGTCCCGGCGGCCTGCGGTGACCAGGTTTCCTTGCGCGTCCCGTTCCGTGATTTCAAATGCCCGAAGCCCTTCGGCCCGCGCAGCCTCCTCGTAAGAGGCCCGCTCCTGCGCACGGACCCGGGGAATCCACTCCAATGCATGAATGGTGGCGTTGGTGCTGAGCAGGTTTTTCGCATACTGTTGAAACTCAGAGCGCGTGACCTTCTCGGAGGCGTCGTAGAAGGCTTGGAGGGCCTCCAGTTCATGGCGGGCGAGGTCAAGCGTTTTCTGGAAAGCATCCACATGGGCTAACACGTGGTTTTCGAAGTCGTGAAGAATATGTTCCTCTTCCCACGTACGGGCCGTCCTGAACACAAAGAGGGAGATTACCGTCCCGACGAGCAGGAGCAGCAGGACAGGCCAATAGCGGTGCACCCCGGCTTCCGGCCGGTCTTCCGCCTGCCAATCCTTCAGAGAGAAAGAGTCTTTTTCTTCATTCATAATTTAGTTATACATTGATTCCAGATCCTGAGGCGCCTATTGTAGCAGGATAGGGGCCAATTTGAAAGCTTGTTGTTTAACCCGGATATTGCATGAGTCAATCTATTACGAAGCCGGATAGTCTGCCAAATGCGACGTTACAGAAAATTTTCTGAGTTCGAAATATTTCAATATGTCTTCAGCCAGAAAATCTTCTGCGCCTTGCCTGTGGCGCCTCTAGTATCACTGGGGCCTCTCATGACGATCACTCATGCAATATCCGGGTTAAAGGACGGACCCGATCCCCTTGGCAGACCTGCCATTTGGGATTACACTGAATCTATTCCGGTATGACAAGATTTTCGCGGCGTCTAAGGCGCTTGAAAACGCCCGAGAAGACCCGGGAAAGTCCGGCAAGAATGGAGTGACCCATGGAAAAGATGGTTCGCCTGCTCGCCTTGATTCTCACGGGAATTCTCGCGTTTGTCTGGACGATCTTCCTGCTGATCCGCCCCGATCCGCTCCAGTGGGTCGCCTTTGAGGGGGATGGTTTCCGGTGCCACGTTCCCGGCGGGCCCCATTCGCTGACCGAGGAGAACGGTTGGCACAAGAACCGCTTCACCGGTGCAGGCCGGCTCTATGTGTCGACCCGCAGCCTGGAGGGAGCGGCCGAAGAGCAAATCCAACAGTACCGTCAGTACCTGAAGCCGGTCTACGAGGCGGAGATCTCCGTCTTTGACAACGGCCGGTTCTTTCTCGAAAAGCGGGGAAAGTCGAGACGCTACATCTACCTCTTCACCGCCGGCAATGCTTTCTTCTGGGTGGAAATCTTTGCGCGGGGATCGACGCTTCGCACCTACAAAGACATCCTGGACGATGTCGTCGCCAGCCTGGAAGTGGAC
>CALZGC010000070.1 GCA_945786985.1 uncultured Nitrospirota bacterium
AAAAGGAGCCATCTATGTCCACAAAGATGACGATTATTGCAACCAAGGGAACGCTGGATTGGGCCTATCCGCCGTTTATTCTTGCCTCCACCGCTGCATCGCTGGACTTTGACGTCAGCATCTTTTTCACCTTCTACGGATTGACCCTGCTGAAGAAAGAGGTTACGGCCCAGGTGAGCCCGCTGGGTAATCCGGCCATGCCGATGAAGATGCCCATGGGGCCCAAGTGGTTCCGCGACATCAGTTGGAACATCCCCAACATCATCCAGGCCAACATTCCCGGTTACGAGACCGTGGCCACCGCCCTGATGAAGAAGACCATTGCCAACACCGGTGTGGCCACCATCGAGGAGCTGCGGAGTCTGTGTATGGATGCCGGCGTGAAAATGCTGGCCTGCCAGATGACGGTGGAGCTGTTCGGATTCGAGCAGAGTGAGTTCATCGACGGCATTGAGTTTGTGGGGGCCGCTTCCTATCTCGATCTCGCCAGCGATGCTAATATCAATCTCTATGTCTGATGACGAAGGCCACCCTCACCCGAATATTGCATGAGTCAATCTATTACGAGGCCGGATAGTCTGCCACATACGGCGTTGCAGAAAATTTTCTGACTTCGAAATATTACAATATGTCTTCAGCCAGAAAATCTTCTGCGCCTTGCCTGTGGCCCCTCTACGGCCTCTCACGACGATCGCTCACGCAATATTCGGGTTGGTTACTGGAGAACGCTTCTGATCGTCTCCGTTCCACGGCGGCCTTTTTTTCGGGAGGGAGGAGATGCCGAAGTTTCTGAGCTTTCATCACGAGCCGGAGAGAACCTGGGCGAAGCTTGAGGAGTGCTATCGGCATCTGGCCAAGGAGACCACGGCTTTCTGGGTGCGGACCTATTATCAGCGTGAAGAGGGATTTCGGGTCTGCGAATGGGATGCGCCCAGCGATGAAACGCTGGTGGTGATCTTCAAACGGATGGGAATCACGGTGGACCGGATCATCTCGGTCGAGGAAATTCTCCCCAACCGGTGGCGTTAACCACCCAAGTCGGCCGTCGGCACAGCCGTGCCCGGGGCGTTCTATTCCACCGAGATCATCACCCCGCCCCGCCGGTGATCTCCGGCTCCGCTGAATGTGTTGGCGGCCGGGTCGCGGGTGACTGCATGCACCCCGCCGAAGAAGAGGTTGGTCTGCTGCCAGACGACGCGCTGTGCCGGAGGGCAGAGGCGGGGTGAGATGGCGGCATCCGCCCCGGGTTCCATGTTGAGGGTGCCCCGCTCCCAATGCATCCGCGTTGCGTTCACCGCCTCCTCTGCAGACCTGCCAAAATCGATGAGATTCATCACCGCCTGGAAGATGGCGGATCGGATCCGATTGCTTCCCCCGCTTCCGATGACTGCCACCGGTTCTTCATCCTTGAGCAGAATGGTAGGGGCCATCATTGAGGAAATACGGCGCCCCGGTGGATGTTTGTGAAATCCCTCCGGATTGAGATCTTCCTCCCCCAGCATATTGTTTAGCATGATTCCCGTGTTCGGGATGTAAATGCCGGAACCCTCTCCGTTGGACGCGGTGAGCGATGCGGCGTTGCCCATCTCATCCATGACGCTGATGTGGGTGGTGCTGGCAGGGCCACCGGGGCCGTCGGCCGCGGGGGGTGCGTCGGGCTCGCCGGCGAGGAGCTGCGCCATCTGGCGGCGGCATTTGTCGATGGACTCTGCTGCCAGCAGTTCCGCAACGAGTCCTTCGTCCTCCTGTACCCGCTGATCGTAGCCGCGGGCCCGCACCGCGTTGGTGACCTGCATGGCTGCAATCTGTGCTTCCACCGCAGGTGTCGCCAGGAAGTCCTCCGCCTTGAAGGGTACGCCCTCCAGGATCTTCAGGATCAGGGCAATGAGGCCGCCGCCGGCCGAGGGGGGCGGGTTCGTAAGCAGGGTATGGTTTCGGTAATCGAAGCGCAGGGGGCGGCGCGTCATCACTTCATAGGACGTCAGGTCTTCGAGAGAGAGCAGGCCCCCGTTGCCGGCAAACTGCCGGCAGATTCGCTCGGCCAGCGGACCCCGGTACAGCAGATGGGGGCCTTCCTTCGCGAGGGCTTCCAGAGTGTCGGCGAAGGCATACAGATAGAGGCGGTCGCCCTCTTTGAGCAGGGTGCCCCGGGGGGCAAAGATGCTGCGTCCCTCTTCGGTGAGCGTCAGGATTGGCCGGAGCAGCCGGAAGAAGTTATCCTGGTGGCGGTTGACGAGGACCCCCTCGCGCGCGAGCCGGACGGCCGGTGCGATAACTGCGTCCACCGGAAGATTCCCATAATGGCGGTGCGCTGCGAAAAGCCCGGCAGCGCTGCCGGGCACAGCGACCGACGCGGGGCCCACATGGAAGATCTGGGTAATGGAGCCGAAATCGACGTGGACGGGGAAGAAGGTCTCCGGGGAGACGTGGCGCTCCCGACCCCTGCCCGGCATGGCGCAGAAGAAATCGAGCAGGAAGGCCTCCGCAGCTTCCCGGCGGTATCCGGTCAGGAAACCGCCGCCGCCCGCGGAGGTCAGTGTGACTTCGGCGACGAAGGATGCAAAGCCTGCGGCGGCGACGGCATCGAACGCGTTGCCGCCGCGGCGGAGCATCTCGGCCCCGGCTTCTGCCGTTGCCCGGTGGCCGGCAGCAATGGCACCAGAGGTCTGTCTGCTCAATGGGCGCTCTCCCCGCCGTCGTTTTCGTTCAGGTAGCGGATGGCGGACCAGCAGAGCACCTTGACGGCTTCGGGCAGCGCCGCCTCGTCGACGTCGAAGAGGTTGCTGTGAAGGTAGTGGCAGGTATCTTTTGCGGGATTGCCGGTCCCGATGCGGAAATAGGTTCCCGGAATCTTTTCGATGTAGCAGGAGAAGTCTTCGCCGCCCATGGACGGTTCGCTCAGACGCTGTACACGATCCGTGCCGAGGATCTCCTGCGCGCTGGTTTCGACCAAACGGGTCATCTCGGTATGATTGTCCAGGGGCGGGGATCCCTCTTCCACGGTGAAGCGGTACTGCCCCTCCATCGCGTCGCTGATGCCCCGCACCTTTTTTTCAATCTTCTCGACGATCAGATCCCGGACGGGGTTCGACGTGGCCCGGATGGAGCCGCGAAGCTCGACGTGGTCGCAGACCACATTCTCAGCGGAGCCGCCCCGGATCATGCCGATGGAGACGACCGCCGGGTGGAGCGGATCGATGCGGTTGCTCACGATGAAATGGATGGCCTGGATCACCATGGCAGCAATGGAGATGGTATCGACCGAGAGGTGGGGTTTGGCGGCGTGCCCCGGCCTGCCGTAGAGGTGAATGGAAAAGCGATTCGCCGAGGCCATCATCACCCCGTACTTGATGCCGACTATGCCCGTCGGCAGGAGAGGAAAGGCGTGAAAGCCGATGATGGACGACACATCGGGATTCTTCAGGACATCGGCCTGGATCATCCGTTTGGCACCGGAGACTTTCTCTTCCGACGGCTGGAAGATGAACTTGACGTTGCCCCCGATCCGGTCCTGAAAGGCCGACAGCACCTTCGCTGCCCCGACCACGGCCGTCATGTGAAAGTCATGGCCGCAGGCATGCATGACGCCCGGCACCTCGGAGCGGTAGGGACTCTGCTTCTTTTCCTGGATAGGAAGACCGTCCATATCGGCTCGCAGTGCAACGGTTCTTCCGGGGGCGTTGCCCCGGAGCACGCCCGCCATGCCGGTAACGGCGAGGCCCGTTCGCAACTCGAGGTCCATCGATTCCAGTCGTTCCCGAAGGATGGCCGACGTGCGTCCCTCGTGATTGCTCAACTCGGGGTGTTTGTGCAGCTCCCGGCGGAGGGCGGTCAATTCCTGCACCAGAGCATCGGCTTTTCGTTGAACCTCGGAACGGTGAATCATGGCGTCAAACTTTCCATTAGGTCATGCACCACATCATTCAGGTTTCCGCTGCGCCGAAAGATCTCCCGCTGGCGGTGTGCACTGGTGCCGCGCTGCAGAATGGTTTCCACCTTGTCCAGGTACGGGGCCGTCCCCAGAGTCCGGGCCGTGTCCTGCAGGCGTTCCGTCAGGTCCCCCAAGGCCTCCCGGATCCCAATGGTCCGGTTCGTCCGGTAATCGATGAAATAGCCGTCCACACCATGGCGAGCTGCCTGCCATTTGTTTTCTTCCACCAGCTGACGGAGCGGGATGTCGGGCAGGGTGTTCTTTTCATAGCGCTCACACAGATGGACCACCAGCGCCTGCACCAGGGCCGTGATGATCAGCATGTCCTCCAAGGTGGAGGGGCAGTCGCAGACGCGGATCTCAACGGTCCCGAACTTGGGATGGGGCCGCGCCTCCCACCAGATCTCCCGGGTGGTTTCAATGGTGCGGGTCGCGATGAGAATCTTTACCAGTTTTTCAAACTCGGCCCAGTTTTTCACCCGAGGCGGCAGGCCCGCGGTGGGCAGCACTTCGAAGACCTTGATCCGGGACGAGTACATACCGGTATCGTATCCCGACCAGAAGGGTGAACTGGTGGAGAGCGCCAGGAGGTGGGGCAGGTACCCCCGCAGAATGTTCAGGATGGCTGTGGCCTTGTCGCCGTCGGTCACACCGATGTGCACGTGAAAGCCGTAGATGTTGAGTCGGCGCCCCATGAGCTGAAACTCCTCCAGGAGCCGCTTGTACCGGGTGTCGGCAGTGATTTTCTGCTCCCGCCACGGGGAGATGGGGTGGGTGCCGGCACAGATCAACCCGATCCCCAGAGACTCGGCGAGCCGGCGGACGTAGTCGAATCGCTCAGTGAGTTCCTGCCCGACCGCGTCCACGGAGCGGCAGATGTCTGTATTCACTTCGACGGTGCACTGGAAGAACTCGGGCTTGATCCTCTCGTGCATGGCCGGGGGAATCCGACTGAGAATGTCCGAGATCCGCGAGACCAGCAAACCCGTCTTCAGGTCGACAAGCTGCATTTCCACTTCCACACCGATGGTGGGCTTATCTGAACGTTTGAACCGGAGGATCATCCTCTCCCTTCCGTTTTTAAGTTTTCTTATACTATCGGATCAGCCCCGCCATTTCAAGCGCCCTTTTCTGTCGACAACCATCCGGCCGGGAAGACACACTTGCTGCCGGACGTGTCTGCCGCGACATTTCGCCAAGCAATCCGGGACACGCGATCCAGGCTCGGACTTCTCGCACAGGCTTCGCGCCCTGCTTTCAATTCGGGGGGCGACCGAATTGACATTTACTTGCCCGGTGTGTATAGAGAAGAGATGGATTCTTGTTCAGCGTTGATCTGATCCCTGCGGGCCGCGAGGCGGCTCGCCATGTGGGATGCGCGGCTTGCCGCGACATCGTCCAGCGGAGTCATTCATGAGGATTCTCGTTGCGGCTTCCGTCGACCCGGCCGGGTTGACCCTGCTGAAGGAGGTGGCCGATGCGCAAGTGGTGGAGGTGCCCGTTTGTTCCGACCGGCAGCTCAGCAAGATGATCCGCGGGGCAGACGTCCTGATTGTCGCCGCCGACACAGCGATCAGCCGGGAGACACTGGCGCGGGGTCGGCAGCTGCAGCTCATCGGTCTGCTGGGAGCGGGCCGCCCCCGGTTCGATCTGGACTCGGCCACCGCTCAGGGGATCCTGGTCATGAACGCACCGGAAAGCGTCTCTGTTTCCATTGCCGAACATACCCTGGCTTTGCTGCTGGCGCTGGCCCGGCGTCTACCCGAGGCCGACGCGGGGGTCAAACGGGGTGCATGGGACCATGAAAAGCTTCGCGGGATGGAGGTACGGGACAAGGTCCTCGGGGTCATCGGCTTTGGAGTCGTGGGAAGCCTCGTGGCCGCGCGCGCGCTCGCCCTGAAGATGAAAGTAATTGTCTATGACCCCCATCTCTCAGCCGATGCCGTGGCTTGTCAGGGATGCCGGCAGGTGGCGCTGTCCGAGCTTTTCCGGGAGTCGGACGCCGTCACCGTCCATGCGCCGCTCAATGCCGAGACCCGAAGTCTCATCGGGCGGGAGTCTCTCTCCCGTGTGAAGCAGGGGGGGCTGATCATCAACTGCTCCGCGGCGGAGATCGTGGACGAGTCCGCCCTCCAAGACGCCCTGATGCGCGGGCAGGTGGCTGGGGCAGCGCTCGATCTTCATGGACAGCCGCCTGTCTCGGGGCAGGCCCTTTATCTGTCGAACCGGGTCATCTGTACGCCGGACCTGGCCGCCCATACCCGCGAGTCCGTTGCAGGGGGCTCCCTGGAGCTGGCGAAACAGATCGTGGACTATCTGGGCAGCGGGACAGTCACCCACGCCCTGAACCTGCCCGGAGCGGAAGAGGCTGCGACGGAAGAGGCGGCGCGCTGGTTGGGGCTCTGCGAGGCCATGGGTTGTTTCTTGATTCAGCTGCATCCCTACGGGGTTCAGGAGGTCCGGGTTGAGGTCGCCGGTGAGGGAGAACTTCCCGAAACAGCGGCGCTCTCCCGGTCGGCGCTCACCGGGATACTGGCACCGATAGTGGGAGACCGGGTGAATCGGATCAATGCGCAGGCCATCGCCGGGAAGCGGGGGATACGATTGAAAGAGGGGCGTTTGAGTACTACCGTCAACTACCGTAATGTCATCACCGTCCGGGTCGAAACCGATCGGGGGGAGGGGAGCGTCTCGGGAACGTTATTCGATAACCGGACGCCGAGAATTGTCGAGGTCAACGGTTTTGAGGTGGAGGTTGTACCCGATGGGGATCTGGTGGTGGTCTTCAACCGTGACCGTCCCGGCGTCATTGCCGATGTGGCCGAAACCCTCGGGCGATACGGGATCAATATCGGCCAGATGTACAACGGGCGGGACGCCGCTGGTGGTACCGCCATTACCGCCCTTCGGGTGGACTCACCGGTCACCGATGACATCCTCAAACGGGTTCGCGAGTTTCCCAACATCCTTACTGCGCGGCGTGTAAACCTAACCCGCATTTTGCATGAGTAAATCTATTACGAGGCCGGACTTGTCACGGCGTAGCATTCTGCGAAGACGGATAGCCTGCCACAGGCAAGGCGCAGAAAATTTTCTGACTTAGTGGCCCTATTCGGAAATACGGTTGCATTCGAGCGCCGTAGCGCGCCCTCCTCTGCGTTGGCTTTTCCCCGGCGAAGGACTTCCTTCACCGGGCCAGCCTCCCGCTTCACTCGGATTTATGCCGCCAGCGGCGGTTTATACATTTGGGTATCTTGGGATGTCTTTTCCCCGGCGAAGGCCTTCCTTCACCGGGCCAGTCTCCCGCTTCACTCTGATTCATGCCGCCAGCGGCGGTTGATACATTAAGGTATCTTGTGATCCGCTCCCTGCGATGGTCCACAGGGGGGTACGCCTCAGTCGCCCGCCTTGAGGAAAACGCGCCAGCCCGGATATTGTATGGGTATTCGTAGCGAAGCGGTGCAGATGCCTATGGATACAAGGCGTCGCGACCGAGGCCACCGCAGGCGTACTGGGCAGTACGTTGAGGAGGCCGAGCGAGCGCAACGCAGTAGACATGGGTATGTGCGCCGCTGCAGCAGGATCCTCATGCAATATTCGGGCTAGAATACCCTCTAGATACTTCACCATATTTGCGAACAGGGCCACTTCGAAATATTTCAATATGTCTTCAGCCAGTAAACTTTCTGCGCCTTGCCTGTGGCGCCTCCAATATCTCTGGGGCCTCTCCTGACGATCACTCATGCAATATCCAGGCTTACAGACGACGCGTGAGTGATTACACCACCACAGTCTCGGGATAAGATTCGTCTTCCGGCAGAGCTGTCCGCTGGTGCTCACGGATGAAGTGCAGCACTTCGCGGTGGACAAAGGAGCCCTTGTCAAGGACGATGACGTGACGGTCGGCGTCAACCATGAGCATCTTCTTGCGCGGCGAGGAGAGCTTCTTCAGAATCATACCGGCGCTGACCGGGTCCACCGTCGGGTCTTCTTTCCCCTGGATGACCAGTGCCGGGGCATAGACCTCGGGCAGGCACTTTTCGGTATCCTCCATGAGTTTCTTGAATTCCCCCCGCGCGCTGATTGGAATGTTGAGGTAATTGATCTCCGGGTGTTCGGGGTCGCTTTGCTTGAAGCGTTTGATGCCGTCCAGGTAGGGCAGACCGGCGACGAGACGGTTGACCTGATTCACCAGCCCGGCGAACCGGATGTTGCGGTTGTGAATGCGCAGCGGGGCGGAGATGGTGACAAGACCGGCCACCTCGTTGCCTTTCTCCTCGGCGAGCATGAGTGCGAGATTGCCACCCATGGAAAAGCCGACCAGGAAGACGTCGTCGCACGTCCGGTCGAGGGCCTCCCACCCGCGCAGCATCGCCTGGTACCAGTCCTTGGACGTTCTCGAATCGAGATCACAGGGGGAGGTGCCGTGCCCCTTGAGCCGCACCCCGTACACGTCGAGCCCGTTCTCAGAGAGAAACTCTCCCAGTGGTCTCATTTCGGCCGGGGAGGCTGTGAACCCGTGAATCAGCAGCACGCCGACCCGGGCCTGTCTGCCGCTGCCCGCGGGGAAATAGAACGGAACGCCCGATGCGGTTTTCACCTCTTCCCGGTTGATCTCGTTGTATTTCTCTGCACAGAAGATAGACAGATCCCTCTCGTAACTTCGCCGATCGTCGTCGAAGAGCATGGATGCCCAGGCATCGTGGCGTACGAGTTTGTCGTAATGGGTGAGCATTTCCCGAACAGCGTCGCCGATGGCAGGCATGGGGCGGATCTCATTGTAGCGGACTCGCAGGAAGTTCCGGATACGGATCTCATCGAAATCGTAGCGCTTTTCCAACGCCGGGAGGAAGACATACCGATCGGGTTCAATCCGGATCAGCCCTGCCTCCGCCGCCTGAAGAAGCATTTCCCGGAGGTCGAGACTGGCGTTGCGCAGGATGCTGCCGTAACGATCTGGGTCCAGCAGCGTACGGTGCAGATGGACAGGCTCCAACTTCTGGACCCGTTTGATGGTGAGGTAGAGGGCAATGTCGAAGAAGTCCCGGGCGACCTCCTTCTGTTTGTAGCGTTCCAGCAGTTGATAAATGATTTCCGCGCAGAGGTGCCCGAGATTGACGGTGGTCAGCGCGTAAATGGATTGCATGTAATCGACCATAATCCGCTCGGAGAGAACTTCGGAACGCACCATTTCAAGACGCGTCAACATTCGCCCCATGGCCCCTTTAAGAAGCGCCGTGTTGTCGACAAGATAGCGCGAGTGCAGCAGGGACAAATCCATCCGGCTATAGTGATCTCGGACGGACCGGGGCTCTCCCAGGCGGATGTCCATGTCGGTGTCTTTGAAGAGGATGTTCCCCTCGACGATCAGCTCTTCCTCAATGCGCTCGCTCCGGACCTTGCCGAGGCGTTCCGCAATATTGATGAGAAAATTCTCTTCGATCCGCAGCGGATAGAAGGTAATGTTCGCCGGGACGATCCGGACCGGTTGCGACGCGATCTGATGGGCGTGGTCCAGGTCTTCGATATGCAGCGACGCCGCCATTTCCCGAAGACGCCGGGTGTTGCCTTTCTCCCAGGCCAGAAGAAACAGGTCTCTCATCTCCTGGGCGTAGAGGGCAATGACGGCGGCACCGGTGTGGGGTTTGCGATGCTGTTTGATTTCCCGGGAATAGACCCGGAATTTGCCTTTGGGTCCGAGCACCCGCCGGTCCTTGATCATGGCTCCCTCCGGGAAGATAATGATCTTGTAGCCCCGATTCAGTTCGCAGGCCATGAAGTCAATGACCGAAGGGAAGTTCGTGGGGACGGCGCCGATGCTGCGCAGGTAGCGGCCGAAGGCATCGTCTGTGAACAGGTCCGGCGCCGCAAGGGAGCGGCAGGTTTTTCCGGTTTGCTCATACATCAGATACTGGGGGATGAATGTCTCGAAGCGGGCAAAATGATTGAAAAGGAATATATCCCCCTCTTGCAGCTGACCGTGGAGGTTGTGCAGTTTGATATTGACTTTCAGAAATTTGCGGAGCAGATCGAGGGCAAGACGGGTCCTGCGGTAGTTTTTTTCGCTGATGGTGAGGTCTGCTTCCGTAATCATCGAGAGTAGCGCCTCTGTGACGGGGATGCGCAAACTATACTAGTCAGAGCGACATCACTTCTCATACCATATTCCTTCCCGGTCGTGTGGTTGATGCGTCCACGAGTGTGCGCGGTAGTGCTTGACGCCCCGCTCCGGTATGTCCTGCCGTACTGTAATCGGGTTCATGCGTGAAGCTGTCTGTATTTATAACTTCTTGTAATTATTATCATTTTACCATTCAATGACCGATTCCACAAGGCGGACGTGTACGAAGGCCTCGCCGTGCCTCCGCGGCATAAACAGGCGCTTGCGTTGGACGCCGCACATCTATGGGCCGTCCGCTTTGAAAAGCGGGGGTGTTTGTGCTAGAATCGGGGGGCATCAATCAGAAAAGGAGGTAAGCGGACAATGCATGCAGGCAATCGGGTCGATGGCCGTTCGGTTGGCA
>CALZGC010000071.1 GCA_945786985.1 uncultured Nitrospirota bacterium
ACCCAAGGGGTAAGTGTCTGGCGGCAAGGCGTAAGTGTAGAGAGAAACATAGCCGCCGCTTGCGCCGTAATCGCCGTCACCGCCGTCCATGGCGATCGACTCGATGCCGACCAGCTCGAGGGGTTGCCCGACACCGTCGGTGTAGACCTCGATCCAGCCGCCGTCGCCGCCATAAATCCCGTCACCGCCAGCTACGTCCATGGTGCCCGCGATGCTGGCACCGCCGTTTGAAACATACACGTTAATGCCATAGCCGTAGCCGCCGTTGCCGCCTACGGCGTTTCCGCCGCGAGAGCTTAGTGCCGCATTGATGACGACGTTGCTGCCGTCTGCGGCACCGTTGTTGTACAGCTCGATGTTCTCGCCCGCGTCGCCTCCATTACCGTTTTCGGCGTCGCCGCCGTTGTTGCTCAAGACGCCGCTTACGACCAGTTGGGGCGGGGCAAGGGGAACGGGAACGGGAAGGATTATCTCCTCGCCAGCGAATCGCTCTTCGAGATAACAGCCGGTGCAGAGATAAATATAGCCTCCGTCGCCGCCATCCCCACCGTTCTCCACACCCGTTGACATGCCGCCGTTAGCCATGAGGGGTCCGGAGGTGTAGGTGCTGCCATAGTAGCTGTAGAGGTAGATACTGTTACCGCTGCCCGCGTCGCCGTCGGCGTGGTCGCCGCCATTGGCGCTGAGGGTGCCGGTGTTGTAGACGTCGCCGTCTGCATCAATTTCGACATTGCCGGCATATCCGCCGCCGGTCTCGCTGTCGCCATCGGCGCCGTCGGCAATGAGTGTGCCTTGGTTGACGGCCACGCCGTAAGCATAGAGTTCAATATCGCCGCCGTTGCTACCTGCAGTCGTGGCCTCGGTGGTGATGAGTCCGGTCTCGCCGATGATGATATTGCCGTCTGTCTCAAGTTCGATGCCTGTCTCTTCATCCGTGGTTGTCACGGTCCCGTTAATGACGATATCGTTGTTGAACCATAAATATGCCCATTGGTCGCCATCGTAAGTGTCCGGCAGGCGAAGGGTAGCACCAGCCGGTACCGTCAGGCCGGTCACGGCTTGAGGCCGGGTGTCGATGTAGCCATCATCGAGATAGAGGCTCTCGCTGTATGTTTCTACATAAATTCCCGTGATCGGCAGTTTCGGATCGAGTGCTACGGTTTCGTCTCCAGTGACCGTGTAGTGTAACTCACCAAAATCGTTCTCGATCTCGGGCACCGTAAAGCTGGCATCCACGGTCCCTTCGCTCAGAATCCGCAAGTCTCCGCGAGAGTAAAGCTGCATGGACCCCCCGGAACCTCCCTCTGCGATCGGCGCCTCGGTGGAGGCAGCTGCCGCGGCGGCTTCAGGGTCTCCGCTTCCTCCGCCCAATTCAATAGCTGCCGCTGTCACACCTCCCGTGTCTCCGCCGCCGGACCCGGCTCCTGCGGAACGCGAGGAATTGAGACCGTCCCTGCAGCCGATGAGTAGAAAGCCACTCAATATGAGACTTGCCCACAACAAGCTCTTTGCCATGTTTCTGTTCATGCAACTCCTCCTTCTGTGGTTGTAGTGAAAACCAGACAAGATTCCCGTTCTGATAAACGGGAAGATTGAGGATAGACCCGATGTCTGTCCTCAAAATGACCAAGACTGTCTTTTTTTGAATACAGTGGTAGGTTTCTGTGTCTTGCGAAGAGAGGGAAATCCGCTCCTGAAATCCCTCAGTTGAAATAATTGTATTACGGTGTCTTCGCTTTCGTCAATAAATATGTGACGAAAATATGTTGTTCACGAACCAACAGGAACCAACAGTGCCAGGTACGTCAAGAATAGTGCCAGGTATCGCGGCGTTGGTGCCAGGTACGTCAAGAACGGTGCCAGGTACCGCGACGGACCGAGAAGATCGACGGCAATCCAACGGTGCAAGGCAGGTCAGGCTACCCATTTGCTCTAAGTGGCCCGACGGGTGTATGGTTGCCGGCATGGAGTGGCTCCCCGGGTGCAGGGACGAATCACAGAGGTTGCAGATCGGCCTCCTCATTATCGGCGACGAAATTCTTTCGGGGCGCAGGGCGGACAAGCATTTTGCCCATGCGGTGGACGTACTCGGCCGGCGGGGGCTGGAGCTTGCCTGGGCACGATATGTGGGTGACGATGCCGGTCTGCTCGTCCAGTCGTTTCGCGACATCCGGGCAACCGGGGAACTCTGTTTCGCTTTCGGGGGGATCGGCGCTACGCCCGATGACCGCACGCGCCAGGCCATCGCCGAAGCCCTGGGGGTCCCGCTCGTGCGCCACCCCGGGGCGGTTGCAGAAATCGAGAGTCGCTTCGTTGAGGCCGCCTATCCGAATCGGATCCGGATGGCCGAGCTCCCCGAGGGCGCGTCCATCATTCCCAATCCCGTCAGCCGGATTCCCGGCTTCTCTTTGGGTGACATTCATTGCCTGCCGGGTTTTCCCGAGATGGCCTGGCCCATGTTGGAATGGGTGCTGGAGACCCATTATCCCGAGCTCTCGGCCGCACAGGCTGCCCAGTATGCGCTGACCATTCGGGGGACGCCGGAGAGTGAGCTGGTGCCGCTACTGGAGCGCATGCAGTCTGCGCATCCGAAGGTCAGGCTCTCCAGTCTTCCCAGCTACCTGCCCGAAGGCGGGTTTGAGATTGAGCTGGCGGTGCGAGGGGAGGAGGAAGCCGCCGGGCAAGCGTTCGAGGCGCTCAAGGCAGCGCTGACCGACCAGTCCGTGGCGTTTGAAGCGTAGCGACGTGCCGTTTTCACCTCTCCACCCTCGACATAGATTGGCGGTGGCTGTATACTACCGTTCGCGGGAGAGTTTATTAATTTGAGCCATTTGATCAGATCCGATGCGGGGGGGACTCCATGGACCAGCAGGCCTTTGAAGCGATACAGGACGGGATCCGCAGAAAATATGCCGAGGTATCAAGTTCGGCCGAGGGGAAGTTCGCTTATCCCACGGGGAGGGAAGGGGCGTTCTTTCTCCGATATGACCGCTCCCTGATCGAGCGACTGCCGGGCGAGATTCTGGCGTCCTTCTGCGGTGTCGGCAACCCTTTCGCGCTCGGCCCCATCGAAACGGGCGAGGCTGTCCTCGATGTGGGAAGCGGTGCCGGGTTCGATATGATCGTGGCAAGCCGTTATGTCGGTGAGAACGGCCAGGTCTGCGGCGTCGATATGACGCCGGAGATGGTCGCGCGAGCCCGGAAGAACCTGGCCCTCGCCGGTGTGCTGAACGGAGAGATCCGGGAGGGGTCTTCAGAAGCCATTCCCTACGACGACGCGTTCTTTGATGTGGTCATATCCAACGGGGTCTTGAACCTCTCCCCCCGAAAAGAGACCTCCTTCGGGGAAGTTCTGCGGGTCCTGAAGGAAGGCGGGCGCCTGCAGTTTGCGGACATCGTCCTCAAGGAGGGGGCCGAGCAGGCCACCGCCTGCAGCATCGACGCATGGTCCGATTGAATCGGCGGGGCGATCCCGGTCCGGGATCTCGTGAGTTTGATGGAAAAACTCGGCCTCAGCGACGTCGAATTCGTCGGTACCACGGGCATCAAGACTTCGGATACGACCATCGGCGCTACTTTCCGTGCCCGCAAGGAATAGAGAATAGGCACAGTGCCTGTCCCTTGAACTGACCGGAATGCGGGAGGGCCATCCACCCCGGCTCGTCCGATTTCTCGCGATTCAAACCGGGTCCGCGGTATCCTGGCTGGTCCCACCTCTGTCCGAAAGATGATCGGGTTTACTCCCCAGAATCAAGAGATACACGGTTAATTATCCCAAAGTCGGGAGGAGGATTCCGGCGTTTGACAGAGTGTTGAGGCGGTGGTTAACTGGTTGTCCATAAGCTTGGAAAGAAGCTGTTTCCCAATGGGATCAGCATGCTTCGCTCCATCGGTGAGGTGATGATAAAGGAAATGATTCTTTGAGGCTGTAATCTCACCAGGTGTCAAGCAGGCAGCCTGCGGCGGTGGCCAAGGAGTTCCAAATGGAATACTGGTTTCTGGCACGTGAAGAAGAACTGGCAAGACAGTTCGCGACAGAAGGGCCCGGACTGACCTGGGATGAGTTCCTTCTGGCGGAGTACGTGGGGTGGTTGAGCAGTTCCGATGAGATTGAACGTCGTCTGCAGGGTTGGGAGACTTGGACTGAAAGCATGCTGAAGTCTCCCCCAGACACGGGCGCGCCGGCAAAGAAGGCAGCCTGAGTCAGGTAGACGGGAAGCAATTCCTGCAAGCAGAAACCGCGCGAGGCGGGTTTTGCACGCGGGGCTTATGGGTCGGAGAATTTCACGGCGACTTATTTCTTGTTCACTCGTCGGGCGCCTTTTGCCGCCCAACGGAAACGTCATCCCTGCAATGCCGCGCGACGCTCGGCACGATCGATGGTGTCGTCAAAAAAGGCGTGATGGCGCTGAGCGGCTCTCCTCAAGCCAGCTCATCCCTCGGGCAGCAACTCCAGCTCATCCTTGATCCGAATGCAGTCGATAACGCTTTGCGCCGCCGGGCATTTGTCAACATAGTTCCCGAAGCACCAACGGGCATCAGCCTCCTGCTCCGGGGCGACCCTGAGCTGATAGCGGACGCGGATGTCGGTGATCTTGAGAATCCCACCGACTTCGCGAATGTCCCCCTCCACGTCGGCCCGAAACCGGTCGGTGTGGGTGCGAATCTTTTTCGCGGCCAGCACGCTGGCCAGGGTGCCCATCATTCAAGCGGAGACCGCGCCGACGATATGGTCAAGGGTGGCGGCGTGTTCCTCCACGGGGTCGACGCCGTAGAATTTCTGAATGCCCCCATGAATTCCATAGTAGACCGGGTCCGCAAAGCCTTCGATCATAGCCTTGCGGACGGGTCCCTTCTCCCGGGTGATGGCGATACGCGAGGTATGAACGACTTCTCCCATGGCTTTCTCCTTCTCTCGGTTCTTTCGGGCCCGCACTTCTATTCAGTATTACTATCCGTCTGAACGGGCTGAGACAAAAGACGCTTGTAGTAAAAGTTGAGCCCATAGAGCACACTGGCCGGATTGTGTCCGGTGACACGGTCTTTGACGACGAGGGTGGTGACCGGGGCCTCGGCGTGCTTGGCGAAGATCATGTCGTGGCCGATGCAGAGCCCGACGATGATGTTCATGTCGGTGCCCGCCCGGTTCATGAGGCGGGCCTGGGCAATGGGATTGCACGCGGGCTCAAAGGTGGACGGCCGGACTTTTTCACTCTCCTTCAGCCCCAGCTTGATCTTGTCGATGCTGCCCGTTTTGCAGCAGACACTGACGGCTGTGAAACCCTGAGCTCCCAGGATGGCAGTCAGTTTGTTCGATTCATCGAGGAGACCGATACAGGTGGCGACCCCTATTTTTTCGTACCCCATCAGTTTGGCAAAGGCGATGGTATCTTCCACACGCGTCCAGCGGGCATTGACGGCATCGTTCCCGGGAACGGGTTGATAGCACATCCCCTCCACCCGGGCCGCGATCCGGGCCATGGCAGCATCTTCGCTGTCTCCCGTGTAGACCTCAAAGGATTCCTCCATCACATCCCGGTGGGCCTCCACTGGACAGGTGGCCGGTCTGGCTGCGGGTTCATCGGGATTTCGGCTCCAGCAGTTCGTTTCCCCCTTTTTCTGCCAGACGGCACTGCACTGGCTGCAAACAAAATCGGTTTTCTCCCCCATGGGTTCCTCCTTCAACGGCTGCCATCAGCCGGATTGGGTGAGCCGGGCCATGACGATCACTCATGCAATAACCGGGCTACATAATCTCGATGTTTTTCGCCTGGAGCTTGCCCCCCCCCGAGGATTTCTCGATATCGAACTCGAAGATGACGTCGTGGCTCGGCAGGTTGGACGGCTCGAAACGCCGGGGCAGGTCGCTGTCCTTGAAGTGGACCGATTCGTACGGCGAGTCTTCGCGGCGCGTGTCGGTGATCCAGAGGTTGGCCGAAACATGCTTCAGGAAGCGGAGAAACCCGAAGCCTTCTCGGCTGTGGTGATAGCAGGTCCCGCGCACCCGGGAGCCTTCCTTGCCCCACGAGAGCGTTTTCCCCTGGGACTTTGGCGGCAGGAGATTCGGAATGAGGTAGCCCGACACGAAGACGTCCGCTTCCCGCCGAAGCTCGAAGGAGATATTTTCAAAGGCGATGATCTCCACCCGGCACCCCTTGTTCTGCAGGGCCCGGACTACCTGCACGAAGTCGCCGTCTCCCGTGGCGAGAATGACCCGTCCCATATTCTCCGACTGCAGCAGCGCATCGACGGCCATGTCCAGGTCCGAATTGGCCTTGGCATAGGGTTTGCCTTCGTCATCGGTGAACCACTTGTAGTTCTTGATGATCACCTTGTACCCGAAATCGCGCAGCGCGGAGAAGAACTTGTTGGTTTTCCGGGAATAGACCTTGTCGGTCTTGGCGCGCTCGGCGTCGAAGGTGACGTAGGCATTGAGACGCACGGGTTCCCCGAAGTCATGGCAGGCGTATTCCCGAAGCACATCGTACTGCATGCCGTATCCGCCGTTGGATTGGATGTTTGCGGCGTCTACGTAAATGCCGACGCCGATCTGGTGCAGGGGTGTCATGGAGTGGCATCCTGTCTCAGGGGGTTGTGCTCCTTATTTCCGGTCCAGTACCTCATTCCAGGCATCCACTTTCGCTTGGGTTGCGGCGCTCAGTGCGGACACGTCGCCCTCGATGGTGATGTCGTTGATCTTGTCGTTCTGCACGACAAGGTTGACCACAGCCTGATCGTCCGCTCCGACCACTTCTCCGAAGACGGTATGTTTGCCATCGAGCCAGGGCGTCGGGACATGGGTGATGAAGAACTGGCTTCCGTTCGTGTTGGGTCCGGCATTGGCCATGGAGAGAATCCCCGGCTTGTCATGGCGAAGGGACGAGACGAACTCGTCTGCGAAGCGATACCCCGGTCCGCCGCGACCGTCACCGTCGGGGCAGCCGCCCTGAATCATGAAATCCGGAAGCACCCGATGGAAGGTCAGGCCCCGGTAGAAGCAGCGCTGTGCGAGATTGACGAAGTTGGCCACAGTGACCGGTGTCTGGTCGGCATGCAGGGTGATCCGAATGGTCCCTTTGTTCGTGTCGATAACGGCGACTGGATTCCCGGTGGTTGACATGGTGCTCTCCCTCGTTTGTGGTTCCGTTCTCTGGGAACGATGACGGCGACGTTCCCAGGTCGCCAAGGGCCCGGAAAACTCCAAAACTTCCGGGACTGGCGCGCTCATTTTTGCCTCGAGCGTATAACAATTTCAAAGGAAAAGCAAGGCGCACGAAAGGCCAAGTCCAGCCGTTAACGCGACGAAACTTGGGCAACGGAGAGGGTTCAATCCTCGAGACATGCTGGCAGTCCGCTCGCGAGATCCGGGTATTGAAGATCGACGCCCAGTTCTTCCCGCATTCGCCGGTTGTCGAGCCGGCGGGATTCGGCCAGGTAAGAAAGCATCCCGGCGCTTAGCCGGTGACGTGCCTCGTCCAGGGGCAGGGCCGGGGGGTGCGGCAGCGCCAGGAGGTCCGCCACCCGATTGAAGTAATCCGTCATCGTCGTGGGATGTCCGTCACTGGTGTTGTAGAGCGCCCCCGGACGCCCCCTTCGGCCCGCCAGGAAACAGGCCTGGGCCAGATCATCCGCATGGATGCGATTGGTGAAAGGAGCTTCCGCTTCCCGGACCACGGGTTCCAAGCGGGCAATCCGGTCAGCGGGCAGACGACCCGGCCCGTAAATACCGGGAACCCGAAGAATCACGGCGGGGACCCCGGTCGCTGCGCTCCAGTGGCGAAGGGCATCTTCGGCGGCCAGGCGCCGCTTCGAGCGGTCCGTCTCGGGATTGGGCGGGCGATCCTCATCGATCCACGCGCCGCCGCAGTCACCGTAAACCCCGGTCGTGCTGATCAGCACCACGCGCTGCGGCACGTTCGAACCGTGGAGCCGGGCGAGGGCGGTCTCAATTCTCGGATCGCTGACCCCTGAAGCGGGGGGCGGTGCCAGGTAATAGACCAGAGTCCCCGCAGCGGACAGCCCCTGTAGGGTGGCCGGATCATCGAGATCTCCCCGCAGGGCGACGATGCCTGCCGCCTTCAGTTCCTTGGCGCGCTCGGTGGATCGGGCCAGCGCAGACACACGGGCACCCGCGGCCTGTTCCAGCGCGGCCACCCGTCGGCCGATATAACCGCAGCCGAGTATGAGAGCAGCGTTCATTTTGTTGGGATCTTCAGTCGTGTTCATGCGAAGTGATAGGAAGTGTAGGCACTCGACGAAGGCGGATCAGTGGCCGCCGCGGCAGCTATTGCCAACTGACCGGCTCATATCCCCGCTCCCGCAGGCACTGATCGACATATCTCTGGAAGGCCGGATCGGGAGGTCGGGGGCGCAGAATCTTTCGGACCAGCCCCGAGACCGCGCTGCCCACGGCACCGGCCGCGGCTCCGTCGCCCGCGTTTCCGTATATGGAACCGACGGCGCCCCCGCTGGCGGCACCGACGGTCGCGTCCGTTGCGGTTTCACCGGCGACCCGTCCTGCGGCCGAGGCGCTTAGACCATAATGGGACGCAAGATCCATACAGGTCCGGATGTCTTGCTCCGCTGCTTCCACGCCGACGCGGGTGAGATGCTCATTGGGATAGAGCACGGGCCGTCTGGCGGCGCACCCAGCGAGCGTGATCAGGATGACGGTCATCACAGCGTAACGTCTCCATGAAAGTTTCATGGGATCACAACACTCCTTTTGCGCGGTCCCGCGGCGGTGTCTGCCTCACCCTGCGGGTCAGGCGACCTGCTTTTGGGGCTCCTGATAGTCGACCTGCAGTTTCTTAGGTTCGTCTTCGCTGAATTGAAAGGAGACCTGGCGCGCGCCCAGGGCCTTGCAGATCAGTTCCAGGGTCTGGCGAGCCGAGTTTTCAACCTCGTTCTTGAGATTGCCGATCATCTGCCGGGCCTGGTCCTCGGCATGGCCTTTGGCAGCCTCCACCAGCCGGTTCTTTTCTTCCTCGCGGAAGCCGACGTTGGAAAAGGCGTTCAGGAGATCCGGCAGGAGCCAGGGGAGAAAACGGGCTCGCTGTTCGTCGTAAAAGCGGATGTCCCGGATGTTTACCCGGTGCAGACATTCGGGCATCTGAAGAACATAGCTGTTCTCGTCCGTTTCGGTAATCCGGAAATCCTGCCGGCGCAGGTCGTACTGAAAATCGATCTCAAACTCGAAGATCATGGCCATCTTCTTGGACGTAAGGACCCACGAGAGATATCTCTTGCCGAAATCGCCCCAGGAGTGGTCCATTTCGGTCACGATCTCCTTCATGAGTACCCGGAAAACCGAGAGCTGACCGATGGAACGCATATGTTCGATACTCGATGAGATGGTGGTGGCCGGCGCACTTTTCTTTCGAAAGAGAATGATCAGCTGCAGAATAATGGCCGCGATGAGGGCGGCACCCAGAAAACCCACCAGTCCGATCAAAACAAGATCACCCATGGTTCCTCCCTCTATTGCCTGTCAAGACTCAAACCATCCGGAAACCGGGATTCATTGACGATCTAAACGCTTTGTGGTTCAAAGATATCCTATATCCTGTGAAATGCAAGCGATGTCTGAAGAACGCTCGCTTACATTTTCTTATCTCTGCCCACTGGCCCTGATTAGACGTCGAAAAGAGGGGTTTTCTTCACGGCTGACGGCTTCGAGAGATCTAGAGCCCGTAGAGCGCGGGAAGCAGCCACGAGAAGGCCAGCCACATCAGGAGGGTCAGGGGCGTTCCCACCCGAACGAAATCGCCGAAAGTGTACCCGCCCGCGTTCATGACCAGAAGGTTGGTCTGGTAGGCCATGGGGGTGGCGTAGCTCATGTTGACGCCGAAGAGCACGCCGAGTACAAACGGTTCGGGAGAGACCCCCAGCTGGCCGGCAATATTCACGGCAATGGGGGTGCCGATGACCGCCGCCGCGTTGTTCGAGACAACATTGGTGAGCATGGCCATCAGGAGGATCAGTCCACTCAGCACCACCGCCGGAGAGGCTCCGTGAGTCAGGGCAACGTAGAATTCGGCGAGATACTGTGCGCCGCCCGTCTTGCTCATGGCCGCTCCCAGTCCGAGGCTCGCGACCACCACCATGATCACCGACGTGCTCAGACTGCGGGTGGCATCGTGCCACCGCAGGCATCGCGTCAGAATCATCAGCAAGACACCCGAGACGGCACTGATGGCGATGGGAAGAATCCCCAAAGCCGCCATCAAGACGATGCCGGCCATGATGCCGAGCGCAAGCGGCGCCTTAGCCGTTCTCGGGAGGTCTGAGGTGGCATCGAGCACCAGCAGTTCGCCGCGGCGCTTGAGCAATGAGATGTGCTCCCGGCTTCCTTGAACGAGAAGCACGTCCCCCATGCGCAGGACCACATCCTCAACGCGACTGCGCAGGGTAACCAGCGTCAATCCTGCACGATGCAGGGCGAGCGTGACCAGTTGATACTGTTCCAGAAAACCAATGGATCTCAGCGTCTCTCCCACGAGGGGGGAGCCCTGCAACACAGCCACCTCCGCAATTTGCTGTTCCTCGGCCGTCAGGGGGTGCTCTTCGTCCACTTGTGTTCCCCCGGAGTAGAGCGTAGCGCCCAGATCCGTTTCGTACCCTTTGAGACGCTCCGGTGTGTCATCGACCCGCAGGCGGTCGCCGGCCCTCAGTTTCATGTCCGGCAGGGGCAGGATCACCGAGTCGTGGCCCCGCCGAATCCGGTTGACCTTCATGGCCCCGTCGGTTTTGCTGATGGCCTGGGAGAGGGTTTTGCCATCGCAGAAACTCCCCTCGGGGATGTGCAGATGCGCGGTAAAGATCCTGGGAGAGGTGTCGGTCAGCAACGGCTCACGCACGGGGAGCAGACGGGGGGCCAGGAGCCAGAGATAGACAATGCCGATGCCGCCCGCCACGACGGCAGGCAGGACAAAATCGAAGAGCCCGATCCGGCGCATCCCCATATCGGCCGCTACGGAGACGACCAGCAGATTGGTGGAGGTCCCGATGGTGGTGCTCATACCGCCCGCCAGGGTCGCCAGCCCCATGGGCATCAGGATCTTAGAGGCCTGGGTCTTGGTCCGCAGCGAAACGCTGATAAGAATCGGCAGCAGTAACACGACGATGGGGGTGTTGTTGACGAAGGCGCTCAGGATGGCGCCGGCCAGCAGGGTCAGCAGCAGCGAGAGGTTCGGACTGACACGCCAGAGGCGGGACAAGATCCTGCCCACCGGTTCCAGCGCTCCCGTGCGGACCAGCGCCTGGCCGGCGATCATCAGGGCACAGACTGCAACAAGGGCTTCGTGGCCGAAGCCCGAAAAGAAATCGACCGCGTGCAGAATCTTGCCGTCTACCTGGTAAGGGAAGAGCTCGAAGCCCACCGCCAATATGGTCAGCACGAGGAAGCTCGATGTTTTCAGATGGATGCGCTCGCTCATGAAAAGCAAGAGGGCCAGCACGACCAGGGCCAGGACGGCCATGGCGTGGAAACCTGGGGGCGGTGGCAGCGTCATGAACACTCTCGCATCAGCGAATCACTCAGGGCGGCATCGGGTCGTTGCGTCGCCCCCCTTCCTGTAGCCGCAGCCACGGGAGGTCTCAAAACGGGCCCGAATGATTATCTAACATTCCTTTTCCTGATTGTCAATTCAAGCCTGAGCAGCCAGGGCAGGACCGATCCGGGGTGGTGGCCGGGCCAGGTAGGGTTTGTTGGAAAAGGGTCAACGGGAGGCGAGGCACAGACCACCCCCGTGCGCGGGACGTGCTGTGCAGCAGTCTGCCCCAAGACGCGCTTCGGTGCGGGCTCCCGTCAAGCGTACGGGTAGATCTGACCTTTGAATTTGTTCAACCGCTCCATGAGCGTGGCGTTCGTCTCTTCGTCGTCCAGGGTGTACTGAAAGAGATGCCTGATGATATAATTCTGCCGCTCCTTCAGGGCGACCGCTG
>CALZGC010000072.1 GCA_945786985.1 uncultured Nitrospirota bacterium
CCGCCGTTCTCCACGATGACCTGGGCGCTATCCTCGAGGATGACTCGTCCGACGGCTTCGGCCACGGCTGGCATGGGTCCCACTCCCGCAGCAGCGGCCGCATCGATCATGGTGCGCACCAGGGGCGGCGCGTCGGACCCGGCGGCCACGGGCTCCAGGCTCTCCAGGAATTCAGGATGACGGTTGCCGTAGCGCTCCAGGGTCCGACGGCACGCCAGAGCCGCCGCGTGCGCCGCCCGGGTCAGATCCCGTTCGGCATTGATCCACAGATTGGTTTGCTTAATCATGACCTGGAAAGAGACGAGACCCCCGGCCTGTATCCCGTTACGGTAGGTTCTCTTTTTTCGTAGGCCATCCCGTCCGCGGCTCCGCGACGTGTTTTCATCACCCTATCGGCCTCGGCACTCAGCCGGTCTGTTCCAGCATCTCACGGGCGTGATCAACGGTGGTCTGTGTAATATCGAGCCCTCCCAACATCCGGGCAATCTCGTGGATACGCTCCTGGCCGTCCAGCGCCCGGGCCCGGACTAGCGTGCGCCCTTTCACCACCTCCTTGGAGATATGACAATGGGTCTGGCCCAGACTCGCGACCTGGGGCAGATGGGTCACGCAGATGACTTGTTTCCCCTCGGCCACGTAACGGAGCCGCTTTCCAAGGATTTCCGCCACGGCGCCCCCAACCCCGGCGTCGACTTCGTCAAAGATCAGAACGCCCACCCGATCGACATCGGCCAGGACGGTCTTGACGGCGAGCATGATCCGGGAGAGTTCGCCGCCTGAGGCGATGCGCGCCAGGGGGCGCAGGGTTTCTCCCGGGTTGGGAGAGACCAGGAACTCCACCTCGTCAACCCCCCGGTGGGTGAGGGTGTTTCCCTGCCTGTCTTGCAGGCGGTTCTGTCCGGCCCGGCGCTTCTGCGGCCGCACTGAGAAGCCGATGGCTGGCATCCCCAAGTCCGAGAGCTCCCGGGCCAACGCCTTCTCCATCCGGCGGGCCGCCCGCGCCCGGGCCTCGGAGAGCTTTGCGGACAGCGCACCCGCTTCGTCCAGCGCTTGTTCAAAGTCTACCTGCAGGCGGGCCCGTTCTTCCTCGCTGTTGGTCAGCTGCTGCAGCTCGGCTTCGGCGGCGCCCCGGAACCGAAGTACCGCCTCGAGGCTTTCACCGTATTTGCGTTTTACGCTTCGCAATTTGTCGAGCCGGTCTTCCAGGCCGGCCAGGCGGTGCGGATCGGGCTCCAGGTGGGAGCCGTAATCACGCAGGGTGAGCGCCAAATCCTCCAAACGGTATTTCACCTCTTCGCCCTGGGCCGTCAGGGAATTCGTTTCGGGATCGAGGGAGGCCAACTCCTGCAGCATGGTGAGCAGCCGGCCGATTCCGTCTGAGAGGGACTCGTCCGATTCGTGCAGCAGCGCATAGGCGCCCTGCGAGAGGGCGGTGAGGCGTTCGGCGTTTGCCAGGAGGCGGCATTCCCGTTCGAGCGCCTCCTCTTCGCCGGCCTTCGGGTCGACGGCAGCAATTTCGTCGATCTGAAACCGAAGAAAGTCGAGACGGCGCTCCCGGTCGCGCGCGGCCGATTCAAGTTGCGCCAGGGCTTCCTGCAGCGAGAGGAGACGCCCGTAACATGCCTCGTAGGCTTTGCGCTGGTTGCGATGACGACCGAAGGCATCGAGCAGGTCGAGGTGTTGCTCCCGGTTCAACAGCGAGTGATGCTCATGCTGTCCGTGCACGTCGACCACATTCCGCCAGAGTTTTCCGAGAAGGCCTAGCGTGGCCGGGTCCCCGTTGACCGTAATCTTTCCCTTGCCGGTGCGGCTCAGCGTCCGGTGCACGACGATCTCGCCGTCGGAAGCGTCGAACCCGAGCTCTAGCGCTTTCTCGAGTTTTTCGGGCGCATCGCTGAGGTCAAAGCGCGCGGAAATACGCGCCGCCTCGGCACCGGTGCGGATTCTGTCCGTCGCCGCTCGGTCACCGAGGATCAGTCCCATGGCCCCGAGCAGAATCGATTTGCCCGCACCGGTATCGCCCGTGATGATGTTCAGCCCGTGCGAAAAGCTCAGGGAGAGTTCTTCGATGATGGCATAGTTTTGGATGCGCAGATCCCGCAGCATGGGGCCCTCACACAAAGAGAATTTCGATCAGATCATCCACTGATGCGACCCCAACAACTTCCAGGCCGTCCGGTTCGATCTCCTCGCAGCACCGCTGCGGCACGATGCACCGCTGAAAGCCCAGTTTGGCACCCTCCCGTAGCCGGGCCTGGGGACGGGTGACCGCACGGACTTCACCCCCGAGCCCGACCTCACCGAAGAGCAGCGTCTTCGCGTCGATGGGGCGGCCCCGGTAGTTCGACACCACCGCGCAGAGAATGCCCAGATCCGCGGCCGGTTCGCTGAGCGTCATCCCGCCGACCACATTGACGAAGATGTCCTGGCTGGACAGCGGCGTGCCGGCCCGCTTCTCCAGAACGGCGACCAGGAGATTGACGCGGTTCTTGTCGACGCCCGTCGTCATCCGGCGTGGGACGCCGAACTCCACCGGGCAGACCAGGGCCTGTATCTCCACCAGAATGGGGCGGGTTCCCTCCTGGCTTGCGACCACCGCCGAACCGGCCACGTCTGCAGGCCGCTCCGCCAGAAAGATCTCCGACGGGTTCGCGACTTCCGCCAGGCCGTTTTCCTTCATCTGAAAGACCCCCACCTCCTGGGTCGACCCGAAGCGGTTCTTTATGGTGCGCAGAATACGGTAGGCGTGCCCCCGGTCTCCCTCAAAATAGAGCACGGTGTCCACCATGTGCTCCAGCACGCGGGGGCCCGCGATGCTGCCGTCCTTGGTGACGTGGCCGATGAGAAAGAGGGAGATGTTTTCTTTCTTGGCCATGGCCGTCAGCAGTCCCGCCGCTTCCCGCACCTGGCTGACCGAACCGGGGGCGGAGTGTATGCTCTCGGTATAGACGGTCTGCACCGAATCGATGATGAGTGCAGCCGGGCGGACGTCGGAGACGATGGCGAGAATATGCTCGAGGGCATTTTCCGCAAGGAGTGTGAGCCCGGGGGCCTCGACGCCGAGGCGGTCGGCCCGTAGCTTGATCTGGCGCAGCGACTCTTCGCCGGAGACATAGAGGGTGGGGGCCTCGCGCGAGCCCAGCAGGCCTGCAATCTGCAGCAGCAGCGTCGATTTGCCGATGCCCGGATCACCGCCGATGAGGGTCACCGAGCCCGGCACCAGTCCGCCGCCCAGGACCCGATCCATTTCGGAGATGCCGATCGGGACGCGGTCGTCGTGTTGGGTCGAGATCTCGTTCAGGGAGACCGGGCGGGCAAGCGTCCGCGGCGCGCCGGGGGCGCGCCGCGTTTCGGCTTCCTCCACGAAACTGTTCCATTCGCCGCAGTCGGTGCATCGGCCGACCCACCGGGGAGACTGCTGTCCGCAGCTCTGGCAAACAAAGTGGCTTTTCGTCTTGGCCATGGGATGTCCCCATCCTCTGCGGTTCCTGTTGAACATGGCGTGAGCGCGGCGATTGTTTCGTTGCCGCGCCATATCTATCGCATCGGGAGGAATCCAAAGAGGTCCTTGATATCCTCGTCTTGGAAACTGATGCTCGCGCCGTAGAAAAGCGAGGAGTCTTTGGCGTTGAGAAAGTTGTCGTACCCGGCATTGACGTGAAAGTACTTCAGGAAATTATAGTCCGCGCGAAACTTGGCGTGCGCGCGGCTGCCGAAGCTATTCTCCCCTTCCATGTCCCAGAGGTCCAGGTGCAGTCCCAGCCTCCGGCCGAGCAGGGTGTGGTCGACCCCGATGCCGCCGGTGCTCTCCTCCAGTCCCAGGCGGAACGAGGTCTGCCCGAAGGTCTTGCCGAACATGGCGGTGAAGAGCATGTCGTCGGAGGTTTCCCGCTCCTGAACCGTTTGCGTCACCTCGGTGGGGAAGAAGTCCGTGCCGGCGCCGGGGCCGGTATTGGTGATCCGCCGGGTGGTCAGGGTTTCGGAGCGATCTCCTTTCGTTCCCTCGGGACTGACCAGTTCGAAGAGAAAGAACTTGTCCTTGCGGGGCTGCAGTTTGAGCGAGACATACCCCTTGGTGTCGTTGGCTTCCACGAGGTTTTCACCACGGAGCGAGACGTAGGTGTTGTATTTCTTTTTCACGCCGAGGACATCCTGCGCTGAGACGAGCACCTCTTCCAGGTTGTCGGAGAGGTTGCCCTCGTTGACCAGGCGCCCCAGGGTGCCCTGCCCCTCGTCCACTTTGCGGAAGATGCTGTCCATGGAGCGGGTGGCCGAGCGGGTATGGATCAGGGTTTCCTGGAAGCTCGCCAGGTTTTCAATAATTGTGCGGTTGAGGCTGGTGCTGAGGTTGTCCATGTTTTCGATGACCCGCGCAATGCGCGCGTCGCTCTTCTGGATCGCGTTGTTGAGATTCAGCGTGACATCATGAAAGCTCTGCAGTAACTCCCGGATCGAGCGTTCCCCTTCGGCGCCCCCCAGGGCGCCGCGCAGAGAGGAGGTCACCGACTTGAGATCGTCTGCAATAGCCGAGAGCTTCCCCACCAGCTGGCCGACGTCTTCCGTTGTGGCCGGGGCCATGAGGGTCTCGCCATCCTTCACGCTCTGCGGCGCATGTCCCAGGTCCAGCTCCACATATTTGTCGCCGAGCAGGCCGACGGAACGGATCCGGGCCTGACTGTCCCGGGGGATGTCCGTGTCAATACGGACGGTGACGTCGGCCCGCCCGTCAAGGAGCCCGATCTTTTCGACCCGGCCCACCTCCACGCCGGCAATCTGCACCGACGCGTCTTCGGTCAGGCCTGCCGCCGAGTCAAAAAGGACGTGGACGGATTTGCCTGAGCGGGAAGCCATGCGGAACTCCCCCACGCGAAAGGACATAAAGGTGAGCAGCAGTATGCCCGCGAAAACAAGCAGACCCACCTTGGCTTCCGTGGTCAACTTCATTGGATCCCCCTCTGCATCAACTCCTTTTCCAGGTCCTTCGCGATGGGTCCCTCGGCCTGGCCCGTGATGAACTGCCGGACATAGGGGTTGTCGGTGTTGCGGATGTCATCGGGCGTGCCGACCTGCAGAATCTGGCCCCGGTAGAGCATGGCGATCCGATCGGCAATCTTGTAGGCGCTGACCATGTCGTGGGTGATGGCCACGGAGGTGACATGGAGTTTTTCCCGCATGCTGATCATCAGGTTGTTGATCATGTCGGCGTTGATCGGATCGAGCCCGGTGGTCGGTTCGTCGTAGAGCAGAATTTGGGGTTCCATGGCGATGGCCCGCGCGAGCCCCACCCGTTTCTGCATGCCGCCGGAGAGCTGCGAGGGACGCAGGTCTTCCACGCCATAGAGCCCCACCATGGCGAGCTTCTCGGTCGCCTGCCGGCGGATGGCGCTGTCCGACAGCCGGGTGTGCTGCTTCAGCCCAAACCCGATGTTCTCCCAGACGCTGAGAGAGTCGAAGAGTGCCGCCGCCTGAAAGAGCATGCCGAATTTCTTCCGGACCGCGTTCAAGGCCTCCTCTCCCATCTCCGAGATATCTTCGCCGTCGATGACGATCCGGCCCGCATCGGGGCGCAGGATGCCAATCATGTGCTTGATGAGCACACTCTTGCCTGAGCCGCTCCCTCCGATGATGACCATGCTCTCACCTCGCCGGACCTCCAGATCGATGCCGCGCAGAACATGGTTCTTCTGGAATGATTTGTGCAAATCCGAAATCCGAATCATTGCCTCAACGTCCTTTCCCACAGGACCGTGCCCGCGGCCGCTCAGAAGAGAATGGCTGTCAGGAAATAGTCCGAGATGAGAATCATCATGGATGAGATCACCACCGATCCGGTGGTCGCCTTGCCGACCCCTTCGGCGCCGCCTCTGGTATAGAAACCTTTGTAGCTTCCAATGAGTGCGATGATCAGTCCGAAGGCAGCGGCCTTCAGGAGTCCGCTGTAGATGTCGGAGAACTCCAGATAGTCCCAGGTCCGGTTGAGATAGACCGTGGGGTTCGCGTGGAGTACCCGGACGCTGACGAAATAACCACCGTAGATGCCGACGATGTCGGACAGCACCGTCATGAGTGGCAGTGTTACGACGCCTGCGATGATGCGCGGCACCACCAGGTATTTGATCGGATTGGTGGCCAGGGTATAGAGCGCGTCGATCTGTTCCGTGACCCGCATGGTGCCCAGCTCGGCGGCCATGGCGGAGCCGGCGCGCCCGGCGACGATGAGCGCGGTCAACACCGGACCGAGTTCCCGTGTCATAGAGAGCGAAACGACGGTTCCCACCAGGCTCTCCGCATTGAATCGCTGAAAGCCGGTATGGGTCTGCAGGGCCAAAACCATGCCGGTAAAGGTCGCCGTGATCAGGACCACGGGGATGGAATTGACCCCCACCTCCAGCATCTGTTTGATCGCGTTGTTCAGGTAGTAGGGGGGCCGAATCCCCCATCGGCCCGCCTGCAGGAGGAGCTGGACGATCTTGCCGGCCTCTTCCATAAACCGGAGAAGCCGGCTGCCCAGCATCTCCAGGAATGTGAGCAAAACTGCCTCCTTTCGGTATTTTGTCAATCGGGGCCAAACGACCGCGACTGGGCAACTACTCGAGATAGTGCCGGGGCACCCGGGCCCCGATGGCGCAGAGGATTTCGTAAGCAATCGTTTCCGACCATCTTCCCAGGTCCCAGGCGGTGATCTTTTCTGCACCGTCCTGTCCGATGAGCGTGGCCCGGTCACCCAGGGCCGCGCTGTCAATGTCCGTCACGTCGACCAGGATCATGTCCATGGTGACCGTACCGACCACCGGGGCTCGCCGGCCTCCCACCAGGACCTCTGCACGGTTCGACAGGCGGCGGGGGTAGCCGTCGGCATAGCCCACGGGGAGGGTGGCGATGCGGCTGCGCCGCCGGGTGACGAAGGTTCCCCCATAGCTCAACCGGGTTCCCGGGGGCACCTCCTTGAGGTGAATGATCCGCGTCCGCCAGGAAAGGACCGGTTTGAGCGGTACCTTTCCCGCGAAGGACTCGGAGGGAGGGTATCCGTAGAGCATAATCCCGGGGCGCACCATGTTGAAGAAGGCACCGGGGAAGTTCATCACAGCAGCGCTGTTCGAAAGATGCCAGAAGGGGACCTGGATGCCCTGTTTGCTGATCCGCTCCTCCAGTTCGACAAACCGCCGCAGCTGCCGGTCGGTGAAGGCCTGATCCTGCAGATCGGCATCGGCGAAATGTGACAGCACCCCGGTCAGTTCCAGGCCCGGCATTTCGGCGATCTGCGCCACGGCTTGTTCCGCCTCTTCCAGGGCGAACCCGACGCGCCCCATGCCGGTGTCGACCTTGATCTGCACGGACCGACGGGTGCCGGTGCCCGCCGCCGTCTTTGAAAGCGCTTCGGCCCAGGTCAGGTTGTAGAGAACAGGGGTCAGATCGTGTTCGATGAGCTGGTCGTGTTGTTCGGGAAAGACCCCGCCCAGCACCGTGATCACAGCGTTCAGTCCCGCGCGCCGCAGCGCCGCGCCCTCCTCGACAGTGGCCACACCCAGATGTCCCACGCCCTCCTGCATCAGCACGCGGCCGATCCGCGCGGCGCCGTGGCCGTAGGCGTTCGCCTTGATGACGGCGAGGATGCCCCGTTCGGGTCCGATGAGCCGCTTGATCTGGTCGAGATTGAAGCGAAAGGCCTGCAGATCGATTTCAGCTGAAGTGGGGCGCGGGTTCGGCATAATCCCTTTCCTGGTCCCGGGGGCTGAAGTTTTGAAACAGGGTGAAGCGTCGTTCGAAGTGGAGGGCCACGGTGCCGGTGGGGCCGTTGCGCTGTTTGCCAATGATGATTTCGGCCTTGCCCTTATTCTCCTCGGTCTCCTTGTAGACCTCGTCGCGGGAGACAAAGAGGATGACATCGGCATCCTGTTCGATGGCGCCCGATTCGCGAAGGTCCGCCAGCATGGGGCGTTTGTCGTTGCGGGACTCCACGCTACGGTTGAGCTGGGAGAGCGCGACCACGGGGATGTTCAACTCTTTGGCCAGCGCCTTAAGGGACCGGGAGATCTCGGAGATCTCCTGCTCCCGCCGCTCGGCGGAGGCGTGGCCGCGCATGAGCTGCAAGTAATCGACAATGACCATGGAGAGGCCGTGCTCAAGCATGAGCCGCCGGCTCTTGGCCCGCATCTCCAGAATGGAGATGGCCGGGGTATCGTCAATGAATATGGGGGCATCGGAGAGATCGCCCGCGGCATTGGTGAGTTTGCCCCAGTCGGTCTTCTTCAGCTGTCCCGTTCGCAGACGGTGGGCGTCGACCCGGGCCTCGGCGCAGAGCATCCGGATGACGAGCTGCTCCTTGGACATCTCCAGAGAGAAGATGGCCACCGGTTTTTTTGCCTGGATGCCGACGTGCTGGGCGATGTTCAGGCACAAGGCCGTTTTCCCCATGGAGGGCCGTCCCGCGACGATAATGAGGTCCGAAGGTTGAAACCCCGATGTCTTGGTGTCCAGATCGGCAAAGCCGCTCGGAACGCCGGTGATCAGCTCCTTTCTCTCATAGAGGCTCTCGATGAACTCAAAGCTGTTCTTGATGATATGCTCGATACCCACGAATCCCTGGCGGATATTCTCTCCGCTAATTTCAAAGATCCGTTTTTCCGCCAGTTCCAGGAGTTCCTCCGTACCAAATGCCTCATCAAAGCCCTCGCGCACGATCTCGGTGGCCGCGTTGATCAGTCGCCGTGCCACCGACTTTTCCTTGACGATGCGGATATAGTGCTGGATGTTTGCGGCGGTGGGGACCACTTCCGTGAGCTGGCTCAGGTAGGCCGCGCCCCCCACGGCATCGATACGCTCCTTGCGCAGAAGATGGTCCCGAAGGGTGACCAGGTCAATGGCGTCCCCCGCGGTGCTCATCTTGATCATGGCCTGGAAGATCTTCTGGTGGGCGGCCTTGTAGAAATCAGCCGCCTGCAGGTGCTCCATCGCTTTGTTCAAGGCCGTGTTCTGAAGCAGTACGGCGCCCAGAACGGCCTGCTCAGCCTCGATATTCTGGGGGGGGACTCTCTCGAGGATCTCGCCAGATGGAAGCATTGCCGCCTCCCTAATTCATGATGTCTAGCCCGGATATTGCATGCGTGATCGTCATGAGAGGTCCCGGAGGTCCCCGAGATCCTAGAGGCGCCACAGGCAAGGCGCAGAAGATTTTCCGGCTGAAGACATATTGAAATGAAATATTTCGAAGTCAGAAAATCTTCTGTAACGCCGCATGTGGCCGTCTATCCGTCTTCGCAGCATGCTACGCCGTGACAAGTCCGGCCTCGTAATAGATCTACTCATGCAATATCCGGGCTCTGAGGTATGAGAGCCGCTGCGGACGGACACGCTCATGCGACGCAGAGAGCAACTCTTCACAAGAAACCCAGCAGGGGAGAAATACCTTGTGCTTTTAAGCCATCCGGAACGCGACGCCTACGTTTCTTCCACGACCCAGACCTTGAGGTGCCCGGTCACTTCCGGATGGAGTTTAATGGGGAC
>CALZGC010000073.1 GCA_945786985.1 uncultured Nitrospirota bacterium
CCACCGCTTCGATATCACTCGCGCTGATCGATTGCCTCCCATATGGCAGAAAGGGGCGTGTGATCCCCCGGACCGGATGCTCCATGACGGCACGGTTTCGTTGCACCTGGGTCCTCCTCGGTTATCTTGTTTGAGCCGGACCGACGGTCAGAATGTCACCGCGCGTATTCTCGGGGGTCGAAACGACGGACCCTCTCCGAAAGCCGGGATCGATTCTTTCGATCAAAGCTTCCAGGCGCTCGACGGAAAGCCAGTCGGTATTCGTGTCGGACGTGTATTCGAATCCCTCCGGAACCTTTTGTCCCCCGGGTTTTAAATGCTGTTCTCTGCTCCACCAATCAAAATTGGGATAAATGACGTAATGATCCCCGTATTCGTAGGTGGTGCGTGCGTCTTCCCGAGTCACCATCAACTCATGGAGCTTTTCACCGGGCCGGATGCCCACTTCCGCGAGTTTGGCGGTCGGATTGATTGCTTTTGCCAGATCGACAACGCTGAAGGAGGGGATTTTGGATACAAAGATCTCACCGCCTCGGGCCTCGGCGATGGCTTTGAAGACCAGGTCCACACCTTCTTCCAGGGTGATCCAGAAGCGGGTCATGCGACTATCGGTGATCGGCAGGGTCTCATCGCCTTTTTCGGTGAGGGATCTGAAAAAGGGGATGACCGACCCCCGGCTTCCCGCCACGTTGCCGTAACGGACGACACTGAAGGTCGTCTTCTTGCTGCCCACATAGGCATTGGCTGAAACGAAGAGCTTATCCGAAACGAGTTTGGTCGCGCCGTATAGATTGACGGGGTTGACCGCCTTGTCCGTCGACAAGGCCACGATCTTCTCCACCCCGCGATCAATGGCCGCGTCGATCACGTTCTCCGCGCCGTGAATGTTGGTTTTAATGGCTTCGATGGGGTTGTATTCCATGGCCGGGACCTGTTTGAGAGCGGCGGCATGAATAACGATGTCCACCCCGTCCAGGGCGCGGTACAGCCGGTTCTTGTCCCGGACGTCGCCGATGAAGAATCTCAATCTCTCTGCGTATTCCGAGAACCGTCTCCCCATTTCGTATTGCTTGAATTCATCCCGGGAATAGATAATGACCTTTTTGGGGTGGTATTCGTGGAAGATCCTCTCGGTGAACTTTTTTCCGTATGAGCCCGTTCCGCCGGTGATCAGGATGGTTTGGTCATTCAGCATAATTTCAACTCCTTGTCTTATACCGATAGTCGTTCACTGCCCGCGGCACGCGGGAAGGGGGACGTCGTGCACCTTTTCCCGATTTAGGAATCCCGAGTGCTCTCTCTTACGGAACGGACCCGGCTTGAAAACCTAAAGAAGCCTGCCCTGTGGTGCGGGCCGCTGGTTCATGGCAGCCTGGCTTCCATATCCTTTGTTCCAAAGAAACTGTTTCTTTTGATCGTCTCTATTCTGTCGCGATGCGCAGGGTCGGACGTCAGGCGATCGAGTGCTTCTCTGATCACCGCAGCGACCAGGGAGAGCATGAAGGCGGCGAGCGTTGCAATCAGGACCATCAGGGTACGTCTCGGCTTAACCTTTTTCTCAGGAGGTTCTGCCCGGTCGATGACCTGGATCAACATGGCCTCGCGGCTTTCATCCAGTTTCGCAGACTGATATTGTTTCATCAGCAGCTCATACAGCGCTTCATTAAATTTCAGGTCCCGGAGCCTCCTCAGGTATTCCGTACCGACCTGGGGCATTCTGCCGGTGGGCATAATGGGATCATGGCCGTCACCATTGCCGGTCTCCAGCTTTTTCAATTCCGCTTTGAGTCCCCTCAAAGTTTCTTTGAGTTTCTGGACATCAGGATTGTAAGGCGTGGAGTACGTCCTCATGACGTTCATCTGGACTTCTTTATCGGAGATTTTTGCCTGAAGTTCTGCGATCCCCTCGATGGTGGTTTCGGCCTGGGATTCGACTTGCAGCGCGCCGGTATCTTCCTGAAAAGCACGCATGGCCTCTTCGGATTGCACCAACGACAGCTTGGTTTCCTTTAACTGTTGCTCGAAGAAGAGTCTTCTCTGTGAGGCTTCTGTCACGGCGAGTTCCTTGACCAGGCTCTTCAGCTCCTCTACCATGGCGTTGGCCATGTCCGCGGCCGCCTTCCGGTCCCGGTCATCGACGGCGACCGTAATGACACCGCTCTTCACGTCATCCTTAATGCGCAGATGTTTCTGCAGGATTTTACGCGCTTTGAATTTGAACTCCTGGTCGTAGACCTTTATCAAGTCAAACCGGTCAATTACGGCATCCAGAATGGTTCTGCTTTCCAGCATCTCGACGAATAGCTTGTTCGGTTCCTGCATACCTGCAGCGGATCCTGCGAAACCGGCCAGACCGTTGAACTGCGCCATGAGTTGCACGGCCATGCCCGTGCTTTCCCGCGGTGCCGAGAAAATTCTGGTTTCAGCGCGATACTGCGGTGCCATGACGAGACTGATGAGGGCCGTCAAAAGACCCACAGAGAGGGTGATCGCGACGATCATTCTCCTCTGCTTGAGGCAGACGATCAGATAATCGAGAAGATGGATCTCCTCTTCGCTGTATTGCCGTTCTTCGGTCTCCATGTTCGCGTCCTCGTATGTATCTGCGGCCGGTCGCGGCCCGGCGGTTCATTAAAAAAAAGAGAAGGCAACCGTCCGGTTAGAAGGCCACAACGATCACCCCGGCTGCCACCGCAATCTGATAGAGTATCTGGGTGACGTCTTTGGTATTCCGCATCCAGGGAGTCCTTTCGAGCCTCTCAGGCACCACGATGGTATCCCCCGAGGCAAGTTCCGTGCCCCGGCCCCACTGCCATTTGCTGCTGGCTGGGGAAACGCCGCCTTTCACCTTAAGGGCTGAACCGTCTGCCTTGAGAATATAGATGTTATCCGTGTCGGCATGACGGGTGTGGCCGCCGGCAAGATCGAGATAAAACTGGTGGTTTTTCCCCGTTTCGTAGACGAAGGCCGTCTGGTTGAAGACAGAGCCGATGACCTGTACCGTCCTCGGATCGGAGGGGATGCGAATCGTGTCTCCCGCTTCCAGCTCAATGTCATGGGGAGCATCGGTCAACTGCTCGGGCGGCAACAATCGCAGGGCAATCCTCCCTTTGGCCCTCACCT
Organism: uncultured Nitrospirota bacterium; assembly: GCA_945786985.1. Classification (GTDB taxonomy): domain Bacteria; phylum CG2-30-53-67; class CG2-30-53-67; order CG2-30-53-67; family CG2-30-53-67; genus CALZGC01. Next base: position 3,124 of record CALZGC010000073.1, read on the forward strand.
CGCGAAGTCTTTCAATGAACTGCCTTTTCTGCTCCGCCTCGTTCTGCCTGAGGCGGAAGTCTTCCGAGGAGGTGGCCGTAGATGCTTGTGCGTAGTCGGCGCTCACCAGTTCCCTTTCCAGCCTGTCGATCATCTCATTAATCTGTTCTTGTTGAAGCTTCCGGACACTCTCCCGTGTGAACTCAGAGCCCCGGAGGTAGGCTTTGTCTGTGAATCCGCCGGCTCGTCCGATGAGCGATGAGAGCCGGTCGCCTTTTTTGATCGTGTAAGTGCCGGGGTATTTCACTTCCCCGGCGATCACCACCGTTTGATAGAGAGCCCATTCCGGAACATTGCGGATGAAGAGATAATCGTTTATTTCCAAAACAAGATCATGTTCCGGGTCAGCATCCAGTGCCTTGGCAACATTGAGGTGCAGTCGCTCGGTCCTCGGACCTTCCTGGGTGACCCGGACCCGCGTCAGTTCTGCCTGGTCGGCGGCGTAGTAGAGCAGCCCACCGGTCAGGGGTATCACGTCGTGGACTCGCGTCTCGCCCGGCGTGATTCCGTATTCCCCGGGATTCGCGACAGCGCCGCTGATCCGAATGGTCGTTCTCATTTCCACGACAGGATAAATCTTGATCAAGTCTCCATTTTCAAGGGTGAAGTTTTTTTCCAGAGCCCTTTCAATGTCAATCAAGTCGCCTTCAAAGAGGGTGCGGTACTGATGGTCTTCAATCCTTTGAACCTGAATGCGTCCTTTGAACGCTTGACTCGTGAGCCCCCCGGCCATGCGAATCAAGTCCACAAGAGCGCATCCGGACAGTACCTCGTAGATGGCGGGCTTCTTGACGTTCCCCGCGATTCCCACCAGCGTGCCGACGGGGGGAATGTAGATCACATCTTCCGGCAGTAGCCGGATGTCACGGCTCTTATCTCCCTGCAACAGAAAATCATACAGGTCGAAATGGGTCGCGACCTCTCCGTCTCTCTTGACCTGGATATCCCTCAGGGTTCCCGTCTTGCTGGGCCCGCCGGCCTGAAATAGGGCATTGACCAGTGTCGCCAGGGACGAGACCGTGTACGCCCCGGGTCTGTGCGCGTGCCCTACGATATAAACGCGAATCGTTCTCAGGGATCCGAGACTGACATTCATTTCAAAACCAGTATAATATTTGGATAACTCCTTATGGAGGAGGCTCTTGAGTTCTTCAAAAGTGAGCCCCGTGACGCCGAGAATCCCCACCTTTGGCAAACGGATATTGCCGTCCCGATCCACGACGGCATTCCAACTCCCCTCGATCTTTCCCCAGATGTGAATTCTGAGGCCATCTCCCGGGCCGATCACATAATCGGGGCCGACGGGAACCACCTTGGAAGGAGCAAACGCTGAGCGAGACTGTCTGAAGAGATCGTATCCGAATTGTCGGATGTTGGTGGAGACTTCGCCGGGCAGTCCGGATACGATATACTGTTCAAAGGATGAAAGACCTTCGTCCGCTGATGCGGTTCCGGCCTGGATCTTCTCTTCCTCTGCGGCCTCTTCCTGCTGCGGTGCAGAGAGATCCTCTCCGGGCACTTCCAGTTGACGAGCCTGCCCGGGCAGCGCGAGATTTTCCATGATCGCTTGTCCGGTGGGGCTGGAAGACGTGCCCGAGAGGGCCCCTGCCGTCTGGGCCGGAATGTTTTCAGCGGCCAGAAACAAAAAGAAGAGTGACAGACAAAGAATCCTTCTCATCATGGATAGATCCCCATTCCGAATGAGATGTGATGGCATTCAATCACACCGAGCAAGGGCGAAAAGACTCTTCTGTCGACCCGAGCCGTCTTGCCGAACGCCACCGGATTTTCGGACGGGGGGTCGGCGTGTCTCTTGACGGCAAGGCCGTTTCCGCACCTCTCATAAGCTTTCGCGAAGCTCACCGTTTCGATTCCGTGCTTGCGATTCCATGTTCTATTTTGTCTGTTCCGTCTGTCGTCCGGAGTCTGTTGCTTCCAGAGAAGGCGACCCACACGCGGCGACTTTCAGACGGGTCGCCCAATGGTCAAGGCGCTGCGGTCACCTCCAGATCCACCACCATGTCAGACGCCGGGGCGCCATCGACGAAGAGGGCCAGGTTATAGGAGCCCTGTTTCACGATATCCCCGAATTCCGAGCTGACTTGCGCCACGAGCAGTTCCTCTATTCTGACGAGATCAAAGGTGATGGTGTTGTCGACGAAGCCGATGTTTTCAAAGGGTCCCTCGATCGGTGTTTCCAGATTGACCACCGTGAGACCGTCGGCACTGACGCCGTAGGCATAAAACAAGGCTGCGCTGTCGTCCATGGTGAGGGTCGAGTCGACCCCTTCGGCGCCGATGGTCACGCCCAAGTTGGTGATCGTCAGATTGGTCTGGCGGGAGTTGTTCTGGTCAAATAGCGCCAAAGATATGGAAGCCGTGTAAGGAACCGCTTCCCCATAGTCATTGGTTGCGGAGAGAACGACTTCAACGACTTCCATGTCATCGGTGGCTGTATAGCTGCTGCCGATGTTGTCCAGCACACTGACGTCGGATCCGTTAAAGCCGTCAATTGAGGCGACTTCGATGCCGGCGGTGGGGATGTCTATGACGTCCACATTGTCCTCCAAATTATCGACGGCCGTTGCGATGTCCTCCTGAACATCCGCCTCATCCACCACCCCGCCGACGGCACCGGCGTCGACAGCGGTGGCGATTTCATCCACGGCGGCACCCACGGCGTCCGCCAGATCTCCGGCAGTTGTTTCGTCGATGGGTACGGGGCTGTCCGCCGAGACGGCAAGGGCCGCAGTGATGACGGCCGTCTCCAGGCTGGCCGCCAGGGTAGCATTGAAGTCCGGGGCTGTTTCAATCCCGGAGGCGGCGAGATCGGCTGACATGGTCTCCAGGATGACTTCCTGCTGAGCCGCTGCGCCAAAGCCGGCATTGTCGAAGGTCGCCAGAATTGTTTCAACGGCCCGTGCAAGCTTGAGGAGGTCGGCATCCACACCGGCGGCAGCGGCGAGATCGGCGTCGTAGGAGGCACCCGTGGCTGCCTCAATGGCGTCCTTCACACTCGGATCCAGGGCAACCAGGGTGGTCACCAGTGAGACATTGCCGGCGTTCTTGGGGGCCAGCATGGGAATGGCCGGCAGCCCCGTGAGAAGGTCGATGCCCCCTTCCGTTGCGACCAGATAGTTGCCGGCGGGGAGTGTCAGTTCAAACGCGCCGGTCGCGTCGGTAAATGCAAACGCTTCAGTCACGTCCCAGACCCGATTTCCATTCAGGTCCGCGAAAACCCGGGCATCCGTCACAGCCCCCATGACAACGCTGCCGGCCCGGACCGTCTGGGCCGCCGGCGCTGAAGAACCTCCTCCGCCTCCACCACAACCGGAAAACCAGGCCGCCCACAGAATAAAGACCGTACACCAGAAATAAGCCATGCTGTTCTTCAGACGCTTCATGATGTCCTCCATTTCTTCTTGTTTACTAAAGATGGTCTCACCGGGAATCTCTTTTTTGGGTGACGCCGTTTTTGAATAAACACCTCAGCGACATCAAAGCCTCACGATGAGACCGACCTGAACATACCCATAATCGTGATCGAAGGTGGTCTGCGTATACCGGTTATACATGTAGGGGATGACCCCGTTAAATTGCCGTCGAAAGTAAACCCCGCCGATATTGAGGGCAAACCTTCGGTTGATGGGGTACGATATGTCCGCCCGCACAATGTGGTTGTAGTCCACATAGTCGAGTCCGTCGTCTCGAACCATATCCAAATAGGCGTAATTGACGTTCGCGAGCAGGTCATAGGGTCCGCGGATCAAGACATCCAAGCCGGCTTTCCAGTAATGCTCCCGTCGGCTGAGATCTATGGGGAAGGCTTCAATTTCCCCTTGAAACTCTGCTGGGACAAAAACTGGAAGATTACTGGAAATCTCCGAATCGATGTGGGTCAGCCCGGCTTCTGCGAAGAGATTTGTACTGATGGCGGCCCCGTTGAAGCCGGCAATGATTCTCAGGAAGAGGTTCCGGTCCAGCATGTCTTCAAGTGAAACCTGCAGCGGGGGCCTCCCGGTTTTGGATGCGAAGACATTGAAGGTACCGTCGCTGAACAGATAATGGGTGGCCGTTTCACGTAGAGAATACCGGGGCTGAATTCTCTTCAGGTAGCTGTCAATGTCACGGACTTTACGGATCGTTTCGTCTCCGGAACGATTCAATCGTCCACCGGCGGAAACAGCGAAGGAGAAAGGACTCCCGAGAGGAATCTGCTGATGCAGCGCAAGCTCCAGGGTATTGACGTCCACTTCCACCGGGCCCGTCTCCAAAGCCAGATACTGATATTCAAAATGAACAGTGGTTGTCGCGGTCACGCCCGCATTGATGATGGCCCGGCCACCGGTAAGATCCCCAAGGACGGCTTGATATTGCCTTGAACTGGACGTGATCTCACTCTCGCGGACATCAAAGATATCCAGCGTGTCATTCATCCTGAGAAAGTCGATGGATAGTTCCCAGTGCCCTTGGGGAATGCCTCCCGTCAGAACATAGTCACGGAACACCGGCGTTTCATGGGCATCGCAACAAACCGCTGCCAGCCCGGTGATGAGAACGATGCTGATCAGAATGCGCATGGTTCGATTACCTGCAGAATATTCTGGTTTATCCAGAGCGCATAACTTCACAGTCCTTTGTTGCGTCCTGGTCTCGTTGTTGCGGCGTACGATGAGTATGCCTCACTCCCCGACTTCATTACGCCTCGGTCTGCTTGTTCTGCCGGGCTGTATGCGAATCTATTTATGACGCTATGTATAACAACGGTGAGCCAGATAGTGTGGACGCCGCACTGTGTCCGAACGTTTTGATGATCGCTTTGCCCATCCTTTGGCGGCCCTCTGCAAGGTCGTTTTCTAGAACGCCTTAAGGCAAGAGATATCGTCGGGCTGCTCTCGGTTGTCACTTGCTCCAGCGGCCGCGCGGAGACCCGAAAACAATTGCCAGCCAAGGGACTGTCTATGAGTATTTGGAGAAGGTAAAGCAATATCAGTGCCAATGTTGGATGAATCCGTAACAGCCTGAATTCAAAAGGGAAACGTGTAATCAACAGCTCCGCATGTCCTTCCACATTTTGTCATTCCAAAGACGCCCCGTCATGGAACTGACGGGCGACGACGACGTCACCATGGTGGGCAAACGGAAAAGGGAAGGGAGGGGTTCGCTGCGGCAGGCGCGTCTCCGGCCCCCTATCGGTCGGGTGCTTCCCGAGAGGAGACGAGACATTGCTTGACAATTGATGCGAATCCTCAGAGACTACCCGATGCGGCATGGGGGATGCCGAATACGGTAGACTGATTTATTAATTCGCAAGAAACCCGGTCCTGGGGGCCGGGTCAGAGTCACGTGGCTTTGCCTGAAGTGTTCAGGGGTGTTTCGTATGAGGGTGCGGAATGACGGCCCAAGATACAACCATCAGGGTGAGTCTCTCCCCCCTTTGGCAAAAGGGGGATTCTGAAACAAGGGCAAGAAGGGAACCCCCTGGCAGGGGGGGGCAAAGCCAAGTCCTTTGGGCGTGGATGTTTACTCGGAAACTGCGAGAGGTGTTGTCGTGATTCTTTTCTTACTCACCTTTTTCCTGGTGTACGGCGGCGTGCACGCGTACGTCTTCTGGAAGGCCCGCGCGGCACTGGGGTTTGGTGTGCCGGGCGGCGTGCTGCTCCTGCTGTTCATGCTTGTGATGGTTCTGGCCCCGATCCTGGTGCGTTTGGCGGAGCGGATGGGTCTCGAAATGCTCCCGCGTGTTCTGGCCTGGGCGGGTTACGGCTGGATGGGTCTTCTCTTCCTCTTCTTCTCGGTCTCGATCATTCTGGATCTGTGTCGCCTCACGGTCTTCCTGGCGGGGCTTCTCTTTCGGCGGGACTTTGCCTTTCTTTCTCTACCACCCGGTGCGGTTTTCGCGGTGCCGCTGATCGTGGCAGTAGGGATCATGATCTACGGCTATTGGGAGGCCTGGGATATCCGGACGGAGAAGCTGACGATCCTTTCTGCCAAAATTCCGGAGAAGGTCGGGGCCGTCAGAATCGTTCTGATATCGGATGTGCATCTAGGTTTGATCGTCCGGGAGCGGCGTCTGGAGAAGATCCTCGAGGCCGTAAAAGATGCGAAGCCCGATCTGCTGGTCTCCACGGGAGATCTGGTGGACGGGCAGGGCATTCATCTGGACGGGCTCACGCGTCTGCTGCAGGAGGTCCGTCCGAAGTACGGCAAGTTTGCCGTCACGGGAAATCACGAGTTCTATGCCGGCCTGCAGCAGACGGTCGCCTTCACGGAAAAGGCGGGCTTCACCGTCCTTCGGGGTGAGGGGCTCCCTGTGGCCGATGCGATCAACGTGGCCGGCGTTGACGACGCGACGGCGAAGGTCTACGGTCTCTCGTCCAATCTTTCAGAAGAAGAGGTCCTGGCGAAGCTGCCGCGGGAGCAGTTCACTCTTCTTCTGAAGCACCGCCCCCAGGTGAACGGGGACGCGCTCGACGCCTTCGATCTGCAGCTATCGGGCCATGTCCACAAGGGGCAGATCTTTCCCTTCAACCTGCTGACCTGGTTCTTCTATCCGGTGCGGGCCGGGCACACACTTCTGCAGAACGGGACCCATCTTTATGTGAGCCGGGGCACCGGCACCTGGGGTCCGCCGGTGCGGTTTCTGGCGCCGCCAGAAGTCACGCTGATCGAGGTCGTGCGCGCGCCTTATTCGGAGTGATATCCCTCACTGCTGCCTTACGGAAGAACATTATCCCGAAGATCCGGCTCGCCGCAATGGCGCAGGATCTTCGCCCGGACCGCCTGGCTAAGCGCCACGGCGGCCGCCCAGTCGGTAGCCTCCGGCCGAAGGGGATCACCGATCGTGACTGTCACCGATCCTCGCCGCGGAAACCAGCTGCCACCCCGAAGTATGGAGCGGGTCCCCCGGATGCTGACCGGTACGACCGGCACCCCCGCCTGAGCTGCCGATACAAAGGCCCCCATGTGAAAGGGACGGAGGCCGGGATTTCGCCTGAAGGTCCCCTCCGGGAAGAAGACCAGAGAGGCGCCGCTCCGAATGGACTCGACGATCCGGCGGGTATCGTCGACGCCGCGCCCCATATCGAAGCGTTCCACAAAAGCTGTGCCGATCCGATTCAGAAAGATCCGGGCAAAGAACTGCCCCGTCAATTCGCGCTTGGCCACGTAGCCCAACGTCGGCGGGAGTGCTGCCGTCAGCATGAGTCCGTCGAGATAGCTGGCGTGGTTCGCGGCAAGAACCGCCGGGGTTCTCGGCAGATCTTCCAGGCCGTGCACTGTCAGCGGCACCGCACCGAGCCGGAGGGTGAGTCGGGCCGCGGCCCGGCTGAGGGCCCGGGCCCGGTGGACGCTGGGGAGGCAGGCAACCAGGCTCCAGGTGAAAACGGACAGGATGCCCAGAACGATCCACGCGTAGCCGGCGTAGAGCAGTGCACCCAACTGCCGGCGCGCGCGCCGCAGCCGTGGTATCAGCCCGGCCAATGCCAGGCGGAGGAGCTGCCACCAGACGGCCCGTTGTTTCCGGCCGATGCCGCTCGTTTCGTAAAGCTCCCGGCTGGCTGCGCGTCGGATCTTACCGCTGGAGGTCTTGAGAACGGTGTGCGGCGGGGCCAGCACCACATCATCGGGGGGCGCACCGAGCAGATCGACGCTCAAGGCATGGATTTCGCCGCGAAGCTTTTCGAGACGCGTCGCTTCGGTCTCTCGGGTTTCCGCCACGATGACCAGCCGTTCGGTCTGGGAGACGGGATCGGGAGCGCCGAAGGCTGCCACGCACCCTTTGCGGATCCCCGGCAGATCGCCGACGGCTTCCTCCAGTTCATGGGGGTAGATGTTCCGGCCCGCACGAATGATGATATCTTTGCGTCGTCCGGTAATGACCACTTCGCCGCCCGCCATATAGGCCAGATCCCCGGACACAATCCACCCGTCATGAAAGAGGCGGGCCGTCTCCTCGGGATTGCGGTAATACCCGCTCGTGGCCGAGGGCCCTCTAAACTCCAGGGAGCCCTCTTCCCGCTCGCCCAGTTCGCGCCCCGCGCTATCGACAATTCGAATTTCGTGCCCCGGCAGCGGTTCACCACAGGCAGGGAGGAGCAGGGCCGCCGCATCGTCGGGTGCCGCGGGAAGGGCGCGGCCGGAGCGCATGAAGGGCTCCCGCTGGACCCGGTCGATGCGCGGGCCGCGATCCAGGGGTGGAAGCGCCAGCCCCACCGAGGATTCCGCCAGGCCGTAGACCGGGGTAAACGATTCCGCCCGGAATCCGCAGCGCCCAAAGCGCTCCTGAAAGCGGCGCAGCGTTTCCGGGCTGACCGGCTCGGCACCGTTGAAGGCAATCCGCCACGAGCTCAGATCGAGCTCCTCCAGAGCGGCGTCGGTGATGCGCCGCAGGCATAGCTCATAGGCGAAGTTGGGGCCTCCCGAGATGGTTCCCCCGTATTGGTGAATTGCCCGGAGCCACCGTTCCGGCCGTGCCAGAAAGGTCAGGGGGGACATGAGCACCAGCGGCATGGCGAAGTAGAGGCTTCCCATCCAGGCGCCGATGAGCCCCATGTCGTGATAGAGGGGAAGCCAGCTCACGAACGTATTTTCGGAAGAGGCCTCCACGACTGCGCCCATGGCCCGGATGTTGGCGAGCAGGTTGGCGTGGGTGAGCACCACCCCCTTGGGGTTTCCCGTGCTGCCCGAGGTGTACTGGAGAAAGGCTGTCTGCTCGGCCTGAACGGAGGCTTTCCCGAAGGGGGCTGCCGGTCTTACAAGGTCCGCAGGGGTGAGCACCTGCCGCAGGGCTTCCACGTGGGACTTCAGAAGCCGCGCAATCGGCTTGGCCTCGGCCAGGGTGACCAGGATGGATACTTCGGCGTTGGCCAGAATGGCCGCATGGCGGCGAAGGTGGTCTTCGATCTGGGAGAGCCGCACCGGCGGGTAGAGGGGGACGGGAATTCCCCCGGCCAGAAGAATGCCGACGAAACTGTAGAAGTAGTCGCGGCCCGTGGGCAGCATGATCGCCACCGTTTGTCCCGGCTCAAGCGAGCGTTGCAGGAGCCCCGCGGCCATCCGCTCGGCGCCCGACATCAGATCGGCATAGGTGACGGTTTCATGAGGCCCCGCTTCGGCGACCAGATGAATATGGGGTCTCTCGGCATGGGAGCGAACGTGCCAGTCGAGCACATCCAGAAGTGTTTGTGCGTCCACCGGCTCGGCCTGAACCGGCTCCAGTGGAGTCGGCCGCGTTTCGACCGTGGGGGCGGTCCTTGTTCCCGGTCCGGCGCTGAGAACAACCTGCAGAAGGTCGCGGAGGGTATCAGCCTCGGCCAGGGTCTGTGCGGGAAGGCTGACCTGGAAGGCGTGCTCGATCCGCGTCATCAGTTCCACCCGACCGAGACTGTCGATGCCCAGATCTTTCTCCAGAGAACTGGAAAGGTCAACGGGCCGAGGGGTTTTACGGGTCTGGTGGAGTTCCTCCACAAACCGACCGACTATCTGAATCAACTTCTCAGAGGCCCCAGCGGCTCTCGCCAAATGCAACTCCTTTCGATCCAAGGGACGGCAGGTGAAGCAATCCTGTTGCAGCCCTTGTCCTGCCCGTCATAATACATCAGGACAGCCCAAGTCAACAGTATTGCAAACCGAGAAATCTCGTTCTGTATTCGTTGCGGGGGATGGCGGGTGCCCCTTGGAGGTTGCTGGATTCGGTCTGACAGGGGGGCGGCGCAAAATCCGGAGCGCATTGATGCAGAACGCTCGGTGCGGCGGAATCAAGATATTGTGGTCTACGATACTCGCCGCTGTGGACCCCGTTCTGTCTGCCGGAATGGAGATCAGCCCGCTCTTCAGACTCAGAAGAAACTGATCCTACAGGCCGATCAACTCTGCATGGTAACCGTGATTCCGGACCCGCCGCAGCAGATCGGACGACCGGATGTCCGCGGGATCGAAGGCCACCAGGAGCATGTGTTCTTTCTCCGGGTTGAAATGGGAGGAAATGACACCGGGGACTTCCCGGAGTTCCGTTTCAATCGCATCCCGTGCCTTC
>CALZGC010000074.1 GCA_945786985.1 uncultured Nitrospirota bacterium
GATCCACATCGTAAGCAACGAATTTTCGGGCTGCATTGGTCCAGGACATGGCGTTGGGGGCCGGTTTCTGCACCAGGATTTCGCACTTGTCCGGCCCCAGACCCTGGGCCGCCATTTCTGAGACAAAGGCCTCATGAATCGATCGGTAGTAAGCGATGTCGCCCGTCATGATGACGCCGATCGTTGTCTGCGCCTCAGCGAAGCCCGGGCTCAGGGCCGCGTTCCCGAGCCACAGGAGCCCTATGAGAAGTGAAAGATAGCGGTTGCAGCCGGGCCTTTTCATGCTCTGTTACCATTCCCTCGACAGGCGCGTCCAGAGGATGCGCGAGATGCCGTCGGCCACATCGTCGTTCGAGCGGTTCAGGACGTCGTTGAAGTCGGTGTACTCGTAATCGACACTGACGCGGAGTCCTTTTCGCAGCGCATAGTCCCCTGAGAGGGAGTAGAGGGTCTCCTTGATCTTCACCCCGGACAAAGAGGCGATGGAGATCGGGGAGAGCAGGTCGGGGCTGTTGGGCTCGAAATCGGTTTTACTCGTCGTGTGGGAGACGCCGGTGTTGAACTGCAGCCAGTCCGACGGAGAATAGTGAAGATTCACCCCGTAGTTGTGCGCCTCGCTCTCGTAGGGAACGCCCGCATCGCTCTGGGGCGAGAAGGGAAAGGCCGGCTCCGTATAGGCGATCTCCTGTTCGATTTTGTGGCGCAGATACGCGTAACTGGTCGTTAGGGCAAGATGTTCGGAAAAAAGGAATGTGCCGCTCGCGAGCACGCTGTCCCATCGGACGTCGCGATCATCGGCCGCTTCCGTGTCTGCGAATACGGGGTCGTTCCGTTCCTCCCGGCTGAAGGTGTAGCCCAGCAGCGTCTGGATGCTCGGCATCGGCGCCCAGGTAAGAGAGAACTTGGCCTTGTTCAAACGATTCGCTTCCACATTGGTCGCCGGATCGTCCACTTCCTTGTGGGTGTATTCGATTTTCGCTTTGAGACCTTTGGCTGGCCGGGCATCGCCCGACAGGGTGAGCGCCCGCCGCGTGGTTGAATCGGGTATCAGCTCCCACGCCTCGGTGTCTTCCCGGGTGACCTCTTCGAAGCGGTAGGCGGCTTTGAGGGTCAGGCGGGTAAAGGGCCGGTAGCGGACGGTCCCGGAGTAGGTGTCGATGTCTGCCGAGATGGAGTCCCGCACAGAGGAGTTGCCGTAGGTGATGGCGGGAATGGTTCGGTCCCGGATGATAACGGCATCGGGGTTGTCCAGATCCCTGGCGATGCGCCGGTAGTTGAGAAAGACGGACAGCTTGGTCACGGGCATCCAGGTCAGACCGGCCGCGCCGACAAAATAATCGGCCTCCGCGCCGCTCGCTTCGTTCTTGTTTTCTTTCTTGGAGAGCGTGGCGGTACCGACGAGTTTTCCCGTATAGTTGGTATGGACCTTGAGGGTATTGGCCGAGCCCTTGAACTCGGGTGTTCCGTTGTGGGGGAACTCACCCGGGGGCCGTGCCGGTGAGGCCGGTCCCGCGGGTGGTTTGAAGGTATAGCTATCAAAGAAAGCCCGGTTGCCTTTGACGTCGAAACGCTTCTCCCAGTGGGACAGATCCGCTTCGATGGGGCCTAAGTGACTGTTGATGCCGATGCCGTAGTGTTGAGTCTGCCAGTCGATCCGGCGGGCCGTGCTGGTTCGGGTGGCGTTGTTGAACCATCCGGAGCCGCCCAGGAACCGAAGCTGCCGGTCGTCCTCTTTCTCGAAACGGCTCCCCTGAGCATAGAGGTGCATGGGAAACCGCGGCGCATTGAAGCGCACGGCGACATCATCGAGGGTGATCTGCAGACCGTAGTCTTGCCCGCTGTCCCGGATGTCAAGGGCCGCCGGGTCGAGATCCTCCAGAGTGATGTTTTTCACATTGTGAAAGAGCGACCGGTGGACCGCGTCGATCAGGAGCAGATCCCGGAAGCCGTAGTTGAGTTGTCCGAGAGTGTCTTCGCTGTTCCGGACATTGACGTCGAGGTGGAAGCGGTGGGGGAAGGCCAGAAGCTGCGCGTTTGCCCCGAAGGTTGCGGCATCGTGAAGATACTCGTACTCATCAGCCTGCTCAGAGCCGCCCGGCGCGATCGCGCGATAGCCGAGGGCGACGGACCCTTCGGTCGGTCGGGTGATGTCGACGGCCTGCATCTCCTGGGGCTTATCCGCCGCCGCAGCGACCCCGTGCGCTACCGGGCACAAGAGTGTCACCGTGATAAGTACCGTGAGGATACGTCTCATGAAAACTCTCCGCGTTATTGGGTGAAGAAGCCGCCGCCCGAGGCCGACGGGATATCGGTGCCGTGAATCTCCGAGTGACAGTCGCTGCACCGTGTGTAAAAGCGGTCCTTGGTCGTGGACGTGCTGCTCGTGCCGTGCCCTTGGTGACACTGGAGGCAGAGGAAGGGCATCTGAACAGCGAGCAGGTTGTTTTGCACCGAACCGTGGGGTCGATGACAGGTGCGGCAGTCCTCGGTCGTTTCACCGTGCTCGAAGATGAAGGGGCCGCCCTTTTCGGCGTGGCAGCGAGTGCAGGTTTCCTTGACTGTGGCTTCCCGCAGCGACTTTTCGTAGGGAGAGCCGTGCGCACTGTGGCAGTCCGTGCAGACCACCCGCTTTTCGGGCACGGGATGCCGGCTCGGCAGATAGAACTCCGCGCGGATCTCGGGGTGACAGGAGAAACAGAGGCGGGACACGTCCTCCATCTGCACGCTGAGATCCGGTCCGGCGTGCACCTGGTGACAATCGCTGCAGGCCACGTCGCTGACGGCGTGATCCCCCAGGTTCCAGTCGTGAAGAGTGAAGGTGGCATTGGCTGTGTGACACTTGAGACAGATCAGCGATTTGGCCCCGGCCGGCAGGTTTTCCAGGTCGATCAGGGTGTCGTAGTTGCAGGCGGTCTCTCTGCCTGCCGTTCGGTCGGCAGCGACGCGCTCGGGGGTCAGGCCCTGAACCGCTAGGCTGCCCGGCCCGTGGCACGACTCGCAGTCCACCAGGGGCAGGCCGGTCTCCGCCGAAAGCTGCGCGCCCATGGTGCTCGCGTCGAAGTCGCTCCGCAACTGATCGTGCGCGTGACAGGCGGACAAACAGTTATTGGTCCCCACATAATCGGCGTCGAGTCTTCCGACGATCATCCGCTCGTATTCACGGATCGGGATGATCGGCTTGGATGTCTTCAGGGTTTCACAGGCTGTCAGCGTTGTCATGAAAAGGGCCAGAAAACAGAAAAAGAGCCGGCTGAAGCGCATGCCTCCTCCTTGATATATGTGTGGGTGGACACCGCAGTCTTGCGGCGCGCCGGACGATGGTGCAGCGCTTCCGCTCCCTGGCGAGTCGTGGTTTCCTTGGTTTGGTGAAGTTATTGGATATGCTCTCGCTGCTGTTCGCCATGGGCGAGGCTACTGAGATTAGTTTCATTATATTTTTGGATAGTATTTCTTGTCAATGAATTGTTGACAAAAGATTGAATGGTGTGGCATCGCCCACGGACAAAGCGTTTCCCGGCGATGGCGACCGGGAGAAGAACGGGACGTTTTTACGCTTCCTTGACAACGGCCGCCCGCCCAAATATACACTCGGATAATTAAACATGGAGGAGGGCTTTTCCCTCGCCCGCTTTGCTGCGTCCAATCGGAATGATCCCATCTTTCAGGAGCTGGCCATCTCCCACATCTTCGGCATCTTTACCTCCACAGCCCTCACCCTCATCGTCATTCCGCTCCTCTATTTGTTTGGTGATGAAACGAGATCAAAATGGCCGGTGTGCACCCCAATAAGTACAGGGCCGACGTCCCATGAGCAGCGACCGCTCCGGTTGCGATGAAAGGAGCAGAAGAAGATGCTGGGAGCGATTGCCGGCGATATCATCGGTTCGGTTTATGAAGGACGGCCCATCAAAACCACTCGGTTTCCCCTATTTCTCTACGAGTCGACCTTTACCGACGATACCGTCCTGACGGTGGCTGTGGCCCACGCCATTCTGGAGGGGGGAGACTACGGGGCATCGCTGAAGGCCTTCGGGCGGAAGCACCCCGACGCGGGCTACGGCGCCTCCTTTTACGCATGGATGCAAGCCGAGTCCAGTGGGCCCTACGGGAGTTGGGGAAACGGATCGGCCATGCGCGTCAGCCCCGTGGGTTTCGCGTTTGACACGGAGGACGAGGTGCTCCGGGAGGCCCGGCGAAGTGCCGAAGTGACTCACAGCCATCCCGAGGGAATCCGCGGTGCCCAGGCCACGGCACTGGCCGTTTTCAGGGCCCGAACGGGCGCGTCCAGAGAGGATATCCGTGACGAGGTGTCCCGCCGTTTCGGTTACGACATGGACCGGTCTCTGGCCGCGATACGGCCGGGCTACGGTTTTCAGATCTCCTGTCAGTGTTCCGTGCCGGAGTCGCTCATCGCGTTTCTCGAGTCCACCGGCGTGGAGGATGCCATTCGAAAAGCGATCTCCCTGGTCGGCGACAGTGATACGATGGCCTGTGTCGCAGGCGGCGTCGCCCAGGCCTTTTTCGGAGAAATACCGCCGGATATCGTCCAGGGCATCCGGGAGCGGCTGCCGGAGGATCTGCTACAGATCGTGAACCGCTTCGGCGCCGCCTGCGGTCTTCCGCTCTGTTGAAGGCAGGGGTCGCCAAGACGGCCCGTTGCCGGAAGTCCGGTTTCATGCTTAGATGGGAGAGGTTTCGGGGGTCGGGCTTTCGAATCCTGGCCGATGGTTTAGACGATGGTGCAAGGGGGTGCAGGATGAATCGATTTTCCCATGCGGTGATGCTGTTTTTTGGGGGAGTGGTGCTCTGTGGGTTCGGGACGGCCGCGCATGCCGCGGCTCAGGAGCAGGAGCTGCCCCGCCTGACAGTGCGGGGAGAGGCGATCCTCTATGTGCCGGCGGACCAGCTCAACCTTCGCGTCGGGGTCGTCACGGTAGCGGAGACGGCGGAGGCGGCCTTGGGCGAGAATACGGAGAAGATGGACCGGGTCGTGAAAGCGCTGCTGCGGGTCGGCCTGACTCAGGGGGAGTACGAAACCAGCCAGTTTCAGATTCAGCCCCGATGGTCCCCCCGCCCCCGCCAGGCGCCCGCCGAGTGGCGTCCTGAAATCGTCGGCTACAGTGTGACCAACAGCCTGAACATTCGAACCCGTAAACTCGAGCTTGCCGGGAAACTGATCGGCGCTTCGGCCAAAGCCGGGGCCAATGAGATCGGCGCCATTCTTTTTGACTTGGCCGATCCCCGTCAGTACCGCAACGATGCCATCGAGGCTGCCACGGCGAACGCGATCGCCGACGCCCGAAGCCTGGCCGGGGCCGCATCGGTTCGTCTCCTTAGGGTCCTTTCGTTGACGCTTGATCAGGCCGTGGCGACCCCGGTCAAGGTGCAGGCGGGTGCCTATGCCGAGCGGGCGGTCCTGGCCATGGATGCACCGGCGCCGCTCATCGCTTCCGGGGATGTGACCGTGCGGGCCCATGTGCTGCTCGTCTATCAGATCGATGGGCTGATTGAACCGTAGAGGTCCTATTACAGAATGCGGGGGCATTCGAGTGCCGTCGCGCGTTCTGCTCTGTGTAACTTTCCCTGCGACGGTCCGGGCCTACGTGGGGTGCGGGGGAGTCCTGCGGGTTTCCCCTGATTAGTCTCCGGCGGCCCGCTGAAGCTTTCGGTTCATGCTTTCCGTTTGCTGGTTGATGAGATCGGCCGCATCCTTGGCCCTGTCGATCGCCATAATCTTTGCGGGATCTCCTTCCAAGGTTTGATGGGTGGAGATGTTCTTGACGACCAGCAGCGCGGTGATCAGCAATCCCATCATGAGAACGACCAGGAATACGCCTTTCATACTCAGACCTCCCTTCCGGAACATGAAAAATCGTTTTGACGGACACGTTCCGTCTTTGGTTCATGCATAAATATATTTTATATGAATGCCCTCGACGGGTATACACTTATTTGTTTTTTTTGTGTCATGTGCTCTTATACAGGATTACCATTGATAAAATATCTTGTGGGCTATTTCTTGGTGTTTAAGGCCAAAAATTATGAAAAAGCGCATAAATGATGATATTTTCGGTTTTGCTATAAGAAAAATTGATTAAATTTCATACATAAGATTTTTTTATTGTAGTGAGGTTGCTGATAATTTGCTTTTGGGGTACGCTTTCTTCCACTTTGTTGGAAGGGAGCCGGTTCGGGTCCCTCCGGGAATGATTGGGAAGGGGAGTGGCACGACATGAAAAATGGGGCTATCACTTCTGGGGGACGAGAGGAAGAGTGTATAATGGCCAAACGAAACCGAACGACAGGGGACGGTGGCCGGCAGAATGGCAACGCTTCTCGTCTCTCAATCTTCCTGGATTGCCTCGCTCTCCGCGAGGGAAGGAGGTGAGGGGCAATATTAGGGACGGTATGAAGTGAGTCGAGGTAAGGAAACAAATTCGAAGTGAACTGCAACGAAAGGAGGCAACTCATGAACGAGAAATTTCGAAAACTGACTGTGGTGGGTTCATTTCTGTTGGTAGCGCTGTTTGTTCTTTCCGGTTGCACCACGGGCCGGCAGCATGTGAGCACGAATGTGCTGGAACTTCAGGATCAGTTGAGCAAGAGTCAGCGGGAAATTAAGAGTCTGAAGGGTGATTTGGGCGATGCCCAGAGACGGGCATCTCAAGCGGAAGACGCAATGGCAAGGGCTCAGAACGTAAAGACGAAGCTCTCCCCGGACGCGTCTCTCCTGCCGCCGCAGGCCAGCCCGGGCGAGTGCTACGCCCGAGTCTTTATGCCGCCGGCCTACGATACAGCCACCGAGAAGGTGCTGAAACGGGAAGCCTCTGAGCGGATCGAGATCATCCCTGCGGAATACGCATATGGGGAGGAGAAGGTCCTGGTACGGGAAGCCTCGACGCGACTGGAAGAGGTGCCCGCACAATATGGATGGGCGGAAGAGAAGATCCTGGTGAAGCCTGCCCACACCACCTGGAAGAAGGGGCGGGGTCTCATTGAGAAGGTGGATCACTCCACCGGTGAGATCATGTGTCTGGTGGAAGTGCCTGCAACCTACAAAACCGTTAAGAAGCGTGTTCTGAAGGCGCCGGCGACGACCCGCAGCGTTGAAATACCGGCTCAGTACAAGACGGTCAAGGTCAAGAAAATGGTCCAGCCCCCGCAGGAGCGGCGGATCGAGATACCGGCCGCGTATGAAACCGTGACGAAGAAGGCGCTCGTCTCCGACGGCCGTATGGAATGGCGTCCGGTCATCTGCGAAACCAACATGAGCCGTGATTTGGGGACGAAGATCCAGAGTGCCTTGCTGAAGGCCGGCTTCAACCCCGGACCGATCGACGGTGTCATCGGCCGTCAGACCAGTCAGGCGCTCAGATCCTATCAGCGCGAAAAAGGTCTGGCTGTCGGCGGTCTGACGTACAGCACGGTCAAGAGTCTCGGCATTCGGTTCTAACGCACCCTCTCCCTGTTACCGCAAAAGGAAACCCCTCTTCCCGGCCCGCGAAGGCCGGGAAGAGGGGCGTGTTGATGGCGGTTTGTCATCGCCCGGGCCGAAAGGCGGGTTGCTCTGAACGTTGATCGGCGGGCCTACCCCTGTGAAAGGAGTCAGATATGGCGGTTGCGCGAGTCACCGAGATCATCGCTTCTTCCCCCAAGAGTTTTGACGACGCCGTGAAGAAAGGCGTCGAGAGGGCAAACAAGACACTACAAAATGTAAAAGGCGCCTGGATTAAGGACCAGAATGTGATCATCCAGGATGGCAATATCAAGGAGTACCGCGTCGACTTGAAGGTAACCTTTGTTCTTAAGTAGTGATCCTTAGTTAAAAAGAGGTTGTTCGGGTCGGTGTCCATTGAAGAAGGCTGTGTGGGGCTCAGGGCCCTGGCAGACTCCATCAATTCATAAAACGCCCGCGCGGGGTGCGGGCTTTTTTTGTGCGTGCGGATCTCCGGCGTAGCCCGGATATTGCATGAGTGATCGTCATGAGAGGCCGTAGAGGCGCCACAGGCAAGGCGCAGAATATTTACTGGCTGACGACATATTGAAATATTTCGAAGTCAGAAAATCTTCTGCAACGCCGCATGTGGCAGACTGTCCGGCCTCGTAATAGATTGACTCATGCAATATCCGGGCTAGGCGGGCCCTCACTGCCTCTCCTCCATGGGTGTGTATGCCAGGTTCTCGGGGCCCACGTAAATGGCGCGGGGCCGAAAGAGCCGGTTGTCTTCGAGATATTCCAGGATGCGGGCGACCCATCCGGCGACACGGCTAACGGCGAAGATGGGGGTAAAGATGGAGGCGTCGATTCCCAGTGCATGATAGATAATGCCGGAGTAGAAATCGACGTTCGGCAGAATCCCCTTGTCGCCCAGTTTCTCCACCACCTTTTTCTCAATGGCTTCGGCAATGTTGAAAAGCTTCATGTCTCCTGTCAACTCGGACAAATCCCGGGCATATCGTTGAAAAATGAGGGCGCGCGGATCGTAGGTCTTGTAGACCCGGTGGCCGAAGCCCATGATCTTCTCCTTGTTGGCCATGGCCTTGTCGACGTAGACCAGCGCCTCTTCGGGCGTTGAAAACTGCTCCAGCATTCGAATCACCCGTTCATTGGCCCCGCCGTGCAGGGATCCTTTGAGCGTGGCGATGCCGCTGGAAATGGCTGAATGGATGTCACTCATCGTGGAGGCCACCACCATGGAGGCGAAGGTCGATGCGTTCATACCGTGGTCGGCGTGGAGAATCAGCGCGATATCCATGACGCGCTCCGCCAGTGGTTCCGGGCGCTTGCCCGAGAGCATATAGAGAAAATTGCCGGCGTGAGACAAGGCCGGATCGGGGGCGATGGGCGGCTTGTGCTCAAGTATCCGCGAGATGGCCGCCGTGAGGGTGGCCATCTGGGCGATCAGCTGTATACCCGCGTCCTGCTTGCTCTCCTGGGTCTCCGCGATCCGGCAGGCATCATCAATGCATTCCAGCAGCGAAATGCCCGAACGGAGCATCGACATTGGATGGCACGGACAGGGAAGATCGCTGAGACGTTTGAGTGCTTCGTCGGGGACGGTCCGGTAGCCCAGCAGCTTGCCATGGAACCCGGCCAGCGCCGAGCGAGTGGGGAGGCTCCCGTGTAAGAGGAGGTAGGCTGTTTCCTCGTAGGTGGAATGCTCCGCCAGGGTGTTGATATCATAACCTCTGTAGGCCAGCTTCCCGGCGATGCCGTCCACCGATCCGACCTGGGTTGTGGCCGCCACAACCCCTTCCAGTCCTTTGGGAAATTCGATTTCCTGTTTTGATGACTTGGTCATAGATAATCCCTTTTCGTATGATGGATGACGCTCCTAATGTACCAGATTGAGAACACTTTGTCATTCGTCAGATAATTGGATTTTTTGAGTCAATAAGTTAGAGTAATTGGCGAACTCCGAGCGGCATGGCGGTCCGTCGGCAAAAAAGTACTCCGAGCGTTCAAACTGTCGATGCAGGTGCAAAAGGGTGCTGGAGCGGGTGCCCCGCATCGGTTCGTGCAAACAGAGTGCCTCGTCCGGCGTTTCACCGTGATCCGAGAGCAGCCGGGTCCACTGCGTGACCGATGGGGGGTGTCGTCTCCTCTTCATCCGGGTGAGCGACCTCCAGGCTCGCTTTCTGCGGGGATCGTCTCTTTGATTCAGCCCCGAATTGGTGAGCACGTAAAGGCCGGGGGCCAGGTTGCGGATGGCCGCGTTCGCCCCGGCGGAGAGCACGAACGCAGTCCGGCGGTCCGCGACGATCAGATAGAAGGGATTGTAACGGGTGGGTGTGATCCGGCCGGCGAGCGATCGTGCTTCCCGGCACGATCCCGCTCCCAGAAGGTCCAGACAAAGCTGGCCCCGCGATCGGCGCCCCGCATCGTGGGGCAGGGGGCTGACGCGGTTGGCAATTCCGAGCCAGACGCCATGCTCGTTGATCCCCATCCAGGTGCCCCCGCCAGCTTCATCCTGGCCGCCGACGATGCCGGGCGCCTTCCGCAGACGCTGCGGAGCCAGTGACCCGCGCGCGTAACGCTCGTCCCGATTGGCACCAACGACCACGGGGTATTTGTCAAATGCCTGAAAATAAAGGGCTATCATGCACACGGCACCAAGGTACTCTGTGGGCCGACAAAACGCAAGCCCCCGTCGCCGGGAGAGGCCCCCGGAAGGTACCGCGACTCTCTGTTGACAGGGGGGGCTGGTTTTGGTTGACACCGGGGCCTCTTTTTTGTATAGAGGGCTAAGCCCATGCCGAACCCCAATGCCGAATCGCATAAAAATCAGCCGGACGACGGCGAGATGGAGAGGGCCTGGCGGTTGCTGGAGCAGCACGCCGAGGCGTGGCGACCTGCGTGGAAAGCGTCGGTTCTGGAACATGCAACACTGGTCCACGATGCCGCCTGCTTTCTCGCAGCGCTCTTCTCTCCACAGGTGGCCGTCGATACCCGGGTTCTGCGGCTGGGGGCCATTCTCCACGACGTGGGCCGAAGCCGCGCCCAACGGGTGGTCGAGCACGGCGTGCGAAGCGGTGAAATCATACGGGAGGCGGGCTTTCCCGAAGGCGCAGCCAGGATCGGGGAGACCCACATCGGAGTCGGACTCACCGCTGAGGAGGCCGCGGACCTGGGACTGCCTCGCCGTGAATTCGTGCCGCATACGATAGAGGAGCGGATTGTCTGTTATGTCGACAATCTGCTCTCTTACCGAAGCGACACCAAACACCATCTGTTCCGGGATGCGGCCGGCGCGGTACAGCGGTTCGCCGAGGAGCTCGGAACGGCCTACGGCGAGCGTGTCGAAGCCTTCATGGAGGGTGTAGAACGGGAGATGGGGCCGGAGCGGCTTTCCCGGTTTCGCACCTATCTGGCAGACGTGAATCGGACATTGTCGAACGGAATCGGAGGGCCGTCATGAATTCATGTATTTTCTGCGCAATTGCGTCGGGTCAAACGGGGGCCGAAATCCTCTTTGAGGACGAACAGTGTGCGGCTTTCCGGGACATGAACCCCCAGGCACCCACCCACATCCTGGTGATCCCCAAGCGCCACATCAGCTCACTGAATGATCTGGGGCAGGCGCCCCACACCCTCATGCATCATCTGTTCTTAACTGTTCAAAACCTGGCGGAGAGTCTGGGACTGTCGAGGACGGGATATCGGGTCGTCATCAACACGGGAGCCGACGGCGGGCAGACGGTGTTTCATCTCCATCTTCATCTGCTGGGCGGGCGGTCCATGCAGTGGCCGCCGGGTTGAGTGAACCGGCGCGGCCCCTCGGCAGCTCGGCATAAGGGTTTTCGAATATATTCAGATAAATTAATAAGGGTATAAGAATATTAAATATGCCCGTTTCCGTTTTTCTCTTGAATTTGGAAAGCCTCGGGTCTATGATTAGTGTGCTCGAAATACAAGCATTTTGCTCCGGGTAGGCAAGACATCTCCAAAATCGATAACAAATTGCTAACATCCCATAAGGACAATTAACTTTACATTTCTCTCATTCGGGAATAAAAATATTCTAATTTCTAACCTGGGCCCGGTTTTGTCGTTTATGATCATTTCCCGCACGATTCGCAGCTTTTCGGATATCTGTTCCTCTTCAGGAATTGCTTACATAAAGAGATTAAAGACCCGCCGGTTGCAGAGAAACACCACTATTGAAGGGAGGTGAACGGGCTTCAATTAGAGTGGGCTCGCTCAAGTCGTGGTGAATCTCCGGCCCGGAGATTCAACCACGCTATTATTCAACTCAGTTTGCAGGAGGAACAAGAGATGCCAAGTTTCGTGATCGCTGAGAAATGCGATGGATGCAAGGGGCAGGACAAGACGGCCTGTCAGTACATCTGTCCCAACGATCTCATGACCCTCGATCGGGACGCCATGAAGGCCAACAACCAGGAGCCGGATCAGTGTTGGGAGTGCTACAACTGTGTCAAGATTTGTCCGACGCAGGCCATCGAAGTCCGGGGATATCAGGACTTTAATCCGCTGGGCGGCAACGTCATTCCCATGCGGGGAACGGACTCCATCATGTGGACCATCAAGTTCCGCAACGGGACGCTGAAGCGCTTCAAATTCCCCATCCGGACGACGGCGGAAGGTTCCATCGATCCCTATGGCGGCAAACCGGAGGCGGACCTCTCCAAGCTCAAAGAGCCCGGATTCTTCAACTACGAGGCCCGGACCGAATAAGTGCAGAAAGTATCTATTTCATCATTAAGGAGACAACATAATGGAAAAAGAAACATGTACCTTTTCTTACTGTGCCGCCCCCGAGGTCGTTGAGCACGACACGGACCTCCTCATCATTGGTGGTGGCATGTCGGCCTGCGGTACCGCCTACGAGGCCACCCGCTGGGGAACACCCAAAGGGATGAAGGTCACCATGGTGGACAAGGCAGCGACCGATCGGAGTGGTGCGGTGGCCATGGGGCTTTCGGCCATCAATACCTACATCGGCGATAACAAGGTTGAGGATTACGTCAGGATGGTCAGGGGCGATCTCATGGGGATCACCCGCGATGACTTGGTGTATGACCTGGGCCGGCACGTCGATGACAGTGTCCACCTCTTTGAAGAATGGGGTCTGCCGATCTGGAAGAAGGGTGACGACGGTTTCTCCCTCGACGGGTTTCAGGCGAGCAAGGCCGGCAAGGCTTCGCTGAAAGAAGGCGGCACGCCGGTCCGGTCCGGGAAGTGGCAGATTATGATCAACGGTGAGTCCTACAAGGTGATTGTCGCGGAGGCGGCCAAGAAGGCCCTGGAAATCAACCGGGAAGCCACCGGTGTCGACGAGAACCATTTTGAACGTGTTTTCATCGTGCGGCTGATCCGCGACAAGAACGACCCCAAGCGCGTGGCCGCTGCCGCCGGATTCAGCGTTCGTGAGAACAAGATGTACATTTTCAAGGCCAAGGCCATCTGTCTGGGCGCCGGCGGTGCGGTCAACGTATTCCGGCCACGATCCAGCAAGGAAGGCCAGGGCCGCGCATGGTATCCTGTCTGGAACTCAGGCTCCGGTTATGCGCTGGGTATGCAGGCCGGTGCACAGATGACTTTGATGGAAAACCGTTTCGTACCGGCCCGATTCAAAGACGGCTACGGCCCGGTCGGTGCGTGGTTCCTCTTCTTCAAGTGTAAAGCCACCAACAGCCTGGGCGAGGATTACTGCGCCGATGAGGCCAACCTGAAAGAGGCCCGGGAGAAGTACGGTGACAAGTACATCGATTCCATGGGGACGGCCATCCGGAACCACCTCATGATGAAGCACATGAAGGATGGCAAGGGCCCCATCATCATGAGAACCCATGAAGCCATGGGCGCCATTAACAAGACCTTTATCGAGAAGCTTGGCGATAAAGCAGGTAAGAAGAAGATCAAACACCTCGAAGCGGAGGCGTGGGAGGACTTCCTGGATATGTGCATCGGCCAGGCCGGCCTCTGGGCAGGCAAGGACATTGAGCCCGACAAGACGCCGTCCGAGATCATGCCGACGGAGCCGTATCTGCTGGGATCCCACGCAGGGTGCGCCGGATTCTGGGTCAGCGGACCGGAGGACATCAAGGGCACGCCGGACGATTGGCACTGGGGCTACAACCGGATGTCCACGGTGGAGGGCCTTTTCATGATGGGCGATATCGTGGGTGCATCGGGCCACAAGTTTTCCTCCGGCTCCCACGCGGAGGGGCGCATCGCTGCCAAGTCCGCCGTGGCTTATATCCTGGACCATCCGGACTATACGCCGGTGCCGCGCAAAACCAACGATGAGATTGCGGCGGAGCTCTATCTGCCCTACGAGATCTACGAGAAACACAAGACGTACTCCACCGATCCGAAAATCAATCCCCATTACATCAAGCCGGATATGCTCCAGGCGCGGCTCCAGAAGATCGCTGATGAGTACTTCGGCGGCATCTCCACCTGGTACATGACTTCCAAAACCATGCTGGAGGAGGGGCTCAGACAGCTCGATGTGCTGAAGGAAGACTCGGCGAAACTGGCAGCCGCCGACCTGCATGAGTTGATGCGGTGCTGGGAGAATTATCACCGCATTCTGTCCCTGGAAGCGCACGCCCGACACATCCTCTACCGTGAGGAGTCGCGCTATCCCGGTTACTACTACCGTGGGGACCATGACTACATCGATGATGAAAAATGGAAGGTGTTCACCTGCTCCCACTATGACATGGACACCGGTGAGTGGACCATGTCCAAGCGGGACTACGTCCAACTCATCAGCGACTAAGAAGGACCGCGTCTCAGACTTCTCCGGGTGCCGGCAACGGCACCCGGAGAGTTATTAAAGCGATTGAACGACGTCACATGACAACGGGCGTTTCTCTTCACCCGGACTCCTCACTGCCGGACCTGTGATTTTCTCCAGACTTGATGGCTTTAATAACTCTTTTTCAGCTCCGACCCCTGAAGAACTCGCAGGGGCTGTCGGGGACAGCAAGGAACTAACCCGGATATTGCATTAGTGAATCTATTACGAGGCCGGATAGGCTGCCACATGCGGTGTTACAGAAAATTTTCTGATCTGGTGGTCCTATCCGCAAATACGGCGGCATTCGAGTGCCGTAGCGCACCCTCCTCTGCGTTTTTCTCCCTGCGACGTACCGCAGAGGGTACGCCTCAGTCGCGGGCCTTGAGGAGACCGCGCTGCAAACCTCTCGATACGTCACCATATTTGCGAACAGGACCACTTAAATATTGCAATATGTCTTCAGCCAGAAAATTTTCTGCGCCTGGCCTGTGGCGCCTCCAACATCTTTGGGGCCTCTCATGACGATCACTCATGCAATATCCGGGCTAAAAGCCAAACACGCTCAGCGCAACGGAGGCTAACGTATGTCAGACAATGGAAATACCATTCTGGTGGTAGGCGGTGGCATCAGCGGCATGACCACGGCCATTGAGGCGGCGGAGGCCGGTTACAAGGCGGTCATCGTGGAAAAGAAGAGCTATCTGGGGGGTCGGGTCGCCCAGATGAACAAGTACTTCCCGAAATTGTGTCCGCCCTATTGCGGGATGGAGATCAACTTCCGAAGAATCCGTGCCAATCCGAACATTCGAAGCTATACGCTGGCGGAACTCGAGAGCGCCCGCCGGCACAACGGATCCTACAAGGCCACGCTCCGTATCCAGCCCCGTTTTGTGAACGCCAAGTGCACCGCCTGTGGAGAATGC
Source organism: uncultured Nitrospirota bacterium (assembly GCA_945786985.1). Taxonomy (GTDB): domain Bacteria; phylum CG2-30-53-67; class CG2-30-53-67; order CG2-30-53-67; family CG2-30-53-67; genus CALZGC01. The sequence goes on from CALZGC010000074.1 coordinate 15,194, forward strand.
GAAAAGGTCTGCCCCGTGGAACGGCCCAATGACTTCAATTTCGGGATGGACAAGACCAAGGCCATCTATTTTCCGCACGACATGGCCATGCCCGTGCGTTATGCCATTGACGAAGCGACCTGTCAGGGAAGCAGCTGTGCCAAGTGCGTGGAGGTCTGCCAGTATGGCGCCATCCAACTCGATATGCAGGCCGAAACGGTGGAGCTGGAGGCCGACGCCATTGTGATGGCCACCGGTTGGGATCCTTATGATGCCGGAAAAATTGACAATCTGGGATTCGGCACGCACGCCGATGTGATCACCAATGTCATGATGGAGCGACTGGCGGCCGGAAACGGCCCGACGGGCGGCAAGATACAGCGCCCCTCCGACGGCAAGGAGCCTGCGTCCGTGGCCTTTGTCCAGTGTGCCGGCTCCCGGGACGAAAACCATATGGAGCACTGCTCCTCCATCTGCTGTCTCGCCACCTTCAAACATATTGCTTACCTCCACGATCAGAATCCGGAGATTCAGGCTTACATGTTCTATATTGACCTGCGCGCGCAGGGCAAGTACGAAGCCTTTGTGCAGAGTGTCTCCGCGCAGGAGCACACCACGCTGATCAAGGGAAAGGTTGCCAAGATTGAAACCGACGGTGACGCAGGGCAACTGGTTGTGACCGCTGAAAATGCCGTGACCGGTGAGAAGGTCCATCAGACGGTCGACATGATCGTGCTGGCGACGGGCATGGAGCCTGCCGCGAAGGCCGGGAGTCTGCCGGTGTCCATGGACAGCGAGCAAAGCGGTTTTCTGCTTCCCTCAGGCCCGGAGGGGGTTCTGACCACGGGTGTCGCCAAGAAACCGACGGATGTTGCCTCCTGCACCCAGGATGCTACCGCAGCTGCCCTGAAGGCGATTCAGAGCATATTAAGGAGGTAACTCGATGGAGAAGAAGGTAGGGGTATACGTCTGCACCGGCTGTTCGATCGGGGAGTCCCTCGACCTGGAGGCCCTCAGCAAGGTGGCGACGAACGAACACAAGGCTGCCATCTGCAGGAACCATAAGGCCTTCTGCAGTGACGACGGGGTTCAGGTCATCAAGGATGATCTTTCAGGGCAGGAGGTCCATCGGGTCGTGGTGGCTGCCTGCTCCCCGCGGTTCATGTATGAGGTCTTCGATTTCGGGCCCGACGTGATCACGGAGCGGGTCAATCTGCGGGAGCACGTGGTCTGGTGCCAGCCGGCCAATAACGAGGACACGCAGATGATGGCCGAGGACTATCTCCGCATGGGGATTGTCAAAACCCAGAAAATCGAACTGCCCGAGCCGCACATTGAGGAAATCGAGCGGAGGGTTCTCGTCATCGGAGGGGGCGTCACCGGCATGAAGGCCGCACTTGAGGCGGCCTGGGCCGGCCACGAGGTGGTCTTGGTGGAGAAATCGGATCAGCTCGGCGGGTTTGCCCGAAAGATGCACAAGCAGTATCCCAAGTCCGGCTCCTTTGACCAACTGCAGGACCCCGAATATGCGTCCCTGGTGCAGCAGGTGGAGGCTGACGAAAGTATCGAGGTGATCCTATCGGCTACCATGGAGTTGATTGTGGGACAGCCGGGTCTTTATACGGCCACCATCCGCAAGGCCGATGGCGAGACTCTGGAGAGGAAGATGGGGGCCGTCATTCAGGCGGCCGGGTGGCAGCCGTACGATGCGCAGAAACTCTCGCACCTGGGTTACGGCGTCAGCCCGAACGTCATCACCAACGTGCAGATGGAGGAGATGGCCGGGGCCAACAATGGCGCCATCAAACGCCCCTCCGACGGCCAGCCGGCCCGTAACGTGGTCTTTATCCAGTGCGCGGGGTCCCGGGACCCGGAACATCTGCCCTACTGCTCCTCCGTTTGCTGCATGGTGTCACTCAAGCAGGCCGAGTATGTGCGCAGGAGTGACCCCGACGCCATGGCCACCATCGTCTACAAGGACATGCGAACGCCCGGTCAATACGAGCATTACTACAAGAAAGCCCAGGCCGACGACGGGATCTTTCTGACCAAGGGGGACGTGGTTTCGGTCAGCGACGGCTCCGACGGGAACGTGTTGATCGAAGTGGACAACTCGCTCCTGGGGGAAAAGGTTCAGCTCGAAGCGGACCTTCTGGTTTTGGCGACGGGCATGAAGCCGGCCACCGCGCTCACGTTGAGTGAGGCCGAGTTGGAGAAGGCCGTCGCCGAGGGGAAAGTCGCGCAGGAAGCGGGCAAACTGGAGAAGCCCTTTCGTGAAGAAGACGTCGGCAAGCCGCCCATCCTGAATCTGGACTACCGTAAGGGCGGGGAACTGCCCCATCTCAAGTACGGTTTTCCCGATTCCCACTACATCTGCTTCCCCTATGAGAGTCAGAGAACCGGGGTCTATGCCGCCGGATCGGTCCGGGCGCCTCTGGATACGGCGGCCTGTGAAACCGATTCGGCCGGGGCTGTCATGAAAGCCGTTCAGTGTCTGGCGCTGACCGCCCAGGGGAAGGCGGTGCACCCCCGGGCCGGAGATGAGACCTTCCCGGAATTCTACCTTCAGCGTTGTACCCAGTGCAAGCGCTGTACCGAGGAGTGCCCCTTTGGCACGCTGGATGAGGATGAGAAAGGCACGCCCAAGCCGAATCCCTACCGGTGCCGGCGATGTGGCGTCTGTATGGGGTCCTGTCCGGAACGGATCATTTCCTTCAAGGATTACAGCATAGACAGCATTGCTTCCATGCTGAAGGCCATTGAAGTTCCCGAGGAGGACGAAGAAAAACCGCGGATTCTCTGTTTTGTCTGCGAGAACGACGCGTATCCGGCGATTGATATGGCCGGCCTGAAACGGCTGCAATACAATCCTTCGGTTCGCTTTATCCCCCTGCGCTGTCTGGGCGGCACCAACCTTGTCTGGATTGCGGACTCGCTCTCCAGCGGGATCGACGGGATCATCTTGATCGGGTGCAAGCACGGCGACGACTATCAGTGTCACTTCATCAAAGGCAGCGAACTGGCCGAATACCGGTTGGGCAAGGTTCAGGAGACGCTGGACCGGCTCCAACTCGAGTCGGAGCGGATTCAGGTCCATCAGCTCGCCATTGACGAATACGAACGAGTTCCCGAAATCGTTGAGGCCATGGTCGAGACCATCGATGAGGTGGGCCCGAATCCCTTCAAGGATTTCTAGGCGGCGGTATTACTTTCTGGAGGTGCCGAGAGAATGACCGAGAGAAACCTGGTAAAGCCCGATCTGAATTTCATCCGCGAGTTGAAAACAGCCGGTGGGGACACTCTGAAGCAGTGTTATCAGTGTGCCACCTGCTCGGTCGTCTGCCCGCAGTCGCCGGATGACCGCTGCTTCCCCCGCAAAGAGATGATCTGGGCGGGTTGGGGGCTGAAAGACAAACTCGTTTCCGACCCGGATATCTGGCTGTGCCATCATTGCGGGGACTGTACGTCGTACTGCCCCCGGGGCGCAAAACCTGGGGAGGTTCTGGGGGCCGTCCGCAAAGGCGCCATCGAGCATTACGCGCCGATGCAGGGGCTCGCGAAGGCGGTCAATGACCGATCGGGGCTGACGAAGATACTGGCAGTACCGGTCGTGATCCTGCTGGTGGGTGCGCTGATTACCCCGGCCCTGAACCGGATCCTGCCCTATCATCAGGGTGCCTATGGTGCGTTCATGAATACCTGGTTTGTCGACTTCACCTTTATCTCGGCGGCCCTCTTCGCAATTTGGTCGGCCTACAAGGGGGTAACCAATATGTGGGCCGATATGAAAGCGAACTCGCCGACCCAGCCCGCGGGAAGCCTGACCGAGAACCTGCTGGCCGTGCTCAAGGAAATCGTGCCCCACAAGAAGTTCAAGGAATGCGATGTCAACCAGGAGCGGGCGACGGCCCACATGTTGACCCTCTACGCCTTCATCGGCCTGGCTGTCACGACGACCATCGGTTTCATCATCATGTACTTTACCGGCGAAGAGGGTGTGATCGGGAAGATGCTCTTTGTGATGATGAAATTCATCGGAAATATCAGTGCCGTGGCCCTGCTGGCCGGCGCGGGTCTTCTTTTCATCAACCGGAAGTCCAAGGATGAGAAGTCGGGGATGGGGAGCTACTTTGACTGGGGATTTCTCTGGATGGTGCTGCTGGTGGGGGTGACAGGATTTCTGGCCCAGATGCTTCGGGTCGCGGGGGCGGACAATCACCACCCCAACATCCTGGCCAAAGCGGTCTACTTTGTTCATCTGGTGACGGTCTTCTATCTTTTTGCTTACGCGCCGTATTCGAAATTTGCCCATCTGTTCTATCGAACCACGGGGCTGGTGTTCGGGCGCATGACCAGCCGTCAATAGCGACCGGTCGCGGGTCCAGGCGGGCCCCGGGGGGCCGTGCCCCTGCCGTGTGTGAATGTCAGCGACCGCTGCATCCATCTGAGAAAACACCATAACTGAGGAGGAAAACATGTCCAGATTAGTGGAACCGCATGGCGGAAAAGGCCTGAAGCCTTTGTTGTTGAAGGGGGACGCTCTGACCCGGGCGAAAGAAAAGGCCAAGTCGCTCAATCAGGTTCGAATGAGCTCCCGGGAAACGGGAGATTTGATCATGCTCGGCATCGGCGGGTTCACGCCCCTGGAGGGATTCATGGGGAAAGCCGACTGGCACAGCGTCTGTGAAAAAATGGCGCTGGCCGATGGCCTCTTCTGGCCCATCCCGATTACCCTCTCCACAAACAAGGGGCAGGCCGATTCGATCAAGGAGGGAGAAGAGGTTGCACTCGTCGATGAGGAGACGGGCGCCCTCATGGGCACCCTGGTGGTGAAAGAGAAGTATGCAATGACCAAGGCCGACCAGGAGTTCGAGTGCCAACACATCTTCAAGACGGCCGAGTTGGAGCACCCCGGGGTGGCCAAGGTGATGGAGCAGGGCGATGTGAATCTGGCTGGCCCTGTTCAGGTGTTCGGCGAGGGTGAGTTTCCGAAAAAGTACGCGGGCATTTACATGACGCCCGAGGAAACCCGCAAGATCTTTGAAGACAAGGGTTGGCGCACGGTGGCTGCCTTTCAGACCCGAAACCCCATGCATCGCTCCCATGAGTATCTGGCAAAGATCGCTATCGAAATCTGCGACGGCGTGCTGATTCACCAGCTGCTCGGAAAACTTAAACCCGGAGATATCCCAGGCGAGGTCCGGAGCAACGCCATCGGCACCCTCATCGACAAGTATTTTGTCAAAGACACGGTGATTCAGGCGGGATACCCCCTGGACATGCGGTATGCCGGGCCCCGGGAGGCCCTGTTGCATGCCCTCTTCCGGCAGAATTATGGCTGCAGCCACCTGATCGTCGGGCGGGACCATGCGGGGGTCGGCGACTACTACGGCCCCTTTGATGCGCATCAGATCTTCGATGAGATTCCGAAAGATGCGCTCATCACACAGCCCCTGAAGATCGACTGGACATTCTACTGCACCAAATGTGACGGCATGGCCTCCATGCGAACCTGTTGTCACGGCAAGAACGACCGCCTCCTGCTCTCCGGGACGAAGCTTCGCAAGATGCTCTCCGAGGGTGAGGAGGTTCCCGACCACTTCAGCCGTTCCGAAGTGCTGGCCATTCTCCGTGATTATTATGCCTCTCTGACGGAGAAGGTTGAGATCAAGCTGCACCGGGCGGCCACCGGGGAGTAGCCGAGGGCTTTGCGAATCCAACAGGGTACCGGGAGGCGGTGCCTTCGGGATCGCCTCCCCTGTTTTTGTTGCAGGCGATGAACCAATATCAACAGAACCCATTCATCAAAAAGATCTGCGAACAGCTCGTGTCGCGAAAACTGGGACCCGAGGAGATAAACCCGCAGAAGGTGGAACAGCTCTCCGCTGCGCTATACACCCGCTTTGAGTCGATGCTGGGGAGGAATATCGTCGAGTTTCTGCCCAAGGAGAAACGCGACGAGATCAAGCAGGGGATTGCTCATCTGGACCTGCGCAAGGAGGGAGACAGTCTGGAGCGGATTGCTTCGGTGATGAGTTCGGCTGCGCTGAGTGCGGAAGAATTTCAAAAGCTGCTGAAGTACACTCTTCAGGAACTGACGGATGAATTCATGAATTCCTGAAGATGCCGCTGCCGAAAGCCGCCCGGATCGCGGACCGACCGTCCTGTACGCGCCCGGGGCCCTTCAGTGGACAAAGGAATCCCAAGTCTTGCACTGGGGGCAGCGCCAGAGTATATTCTTGGACTCAAAACCGCACTCGCCGCAATGATAGAAAAGGTACTTGGTTGAGAAGATCTCGACCAGGTGCTGGAGCTCCTGCTGCACGGCGTCGGTGTTGCCCTGCGCCAGGAAAACTTCTCCCAGCTTCTGATGCGCTTCGACGCAGTTCGGGTAGAGCTTGAGCACTTCCTGATATTCCCGGACGGCCCCCTCCAGGTCCCCTTTGCGGAAGTAATGGTCCCCCAGGACAAGGCGCGACTGAATGTCTCCCGGGTTGCGCACGACATTCCGCTCATAGGTCTGTTCCATCTCTTCGTATCGTCCCAACTCGTAGTAGGCCGCCTCCAGCCTCTTGTAGGTGAGGAAGGCATACTGGGGCGTTCGAGCGGAGACCCCCTCCCACATGTCAATGGCTTTCTGCGATTTGCCGGCTTCATGGTAGAGGTCACCCAGATGGAGGTAGGCGTCCACGCATCTCGGGTCGATCTGGATGGCTTTTCGATAGACGCGGGTCGCTTCGTCCTTTTTCCCCTGCTCCTGCAGGGTTTTGCCCATTTCCGTCTGCAGGTGGGCGAGCACCATGGTGTCTTTCGATTTGGTCAGTTTCTGAATCTGTTTCTGCACCTCGAAGGCCTTGTCCCAGCTCCTCTCATCCTCGTAGATCTTCTCCAGGTGACGGTATGCGGCCGGGTGGCGCGGGTCCAGCTGAATGACGGTCTTGAAGGTATCGATCGCGCTGTCGAAGAGCCCGGCCTTCTGATAATCCAGGCCCAGATCGAAGTAGGCCTGCACCTTGATCTTTTTGTCCAGGGACGGACGGACGATGATGCTCTGGTGAATTCGAATGGCACGCCCCACTTCACCCTTGGAGCGAAACAAGCTGCCGAGCCCCAGATAGACTTCGACCGTTTCCGAGTCGAGGTCCACCATGCGGGTGAACTCTTCGATGGCCTTGTCGTGCTCGTTGGACAGAATGTAATTGAGGCTCTTGTAGTAGCTGGTGCGGCCCGAGTCCTGTGCGGCGCGGGTTTCACCCTTGGCCGGCAGGAGGCGTCCGACGACGACCCCCGCTAGGAGTCCGGCGCCAACGAGCAGAAGCGTATCTGCCTGTGGGCTGATCACGCGCTCCCTTTCACGGATTCCTCTTCGTCCGGTGTCGCCAGGCTCGCAGGTTCCTGTGCTTCAACGATGGGCATTTTTCGCAGCGAACTGAGCTCGCCCTCGATGCGCTTCTTGTCCTTCTTAAGCGCCCGCACCTGGCTCCGCAGCTTGATTCGGTCGAAGAAGCCGATGATGAGGGCCACGACCATGCCGGCGGTTACCGAAACGATGACGACCAGATGCATGGGGGCAGGGATTGTCTCGTACGCTCCAAAGTGGAGTTGGACGATTTCGGTGTTTTGACCGGCAAAGTAGAGCATGACCGCAAACACCCCAAGAAGAACGATCATCTTCAGTACGAGCATGGTTTCCTCCCACAAGAGATGAGCTGCTGGAATATGGTGTCGGACCGGCAGAAACAGAGGTAAACGTACCACACGTTCGGGAGAAATTCAAGCGTGGGTTCTCGCAGCAACCAAGGGGGTACAGGCTGCGCCCGGGGGCGGGCGCGGGTCCACATCCCCTACACTTTCTGGACGTCCTCGAAGGCTTCCTTGTGGATGTCGTACTTGCTCAGCTTGTAGCGGAACGATCGAAAGCTCATGTTCAGGATCCGGGCGGCTTCCTTCTTGACCCATCCTGTTTTTTTGAGGGCCTGAAGTAGAAGGTCCTTTTCAATCTCAGCGATGACGCGGTCGAAATCCATCCCCTCCGTTGGAATATCTACCGTGGGGTGTCCTGTCGGCCCATGGCCCTCGGTTACGGATTTGGAAAAACTTTCAGTCGTCAGTTCGGTACCTTGGGTCATAACGACGGCCCGCTCGATGACATTCTCCAGTTCCCGCACGTTGCCTTTCCAGGCATGACGCGTGAGGATATCCATACTCTCTTCCGTGATGGCGATGAGCTTGTCCGGAGAATACTTCTTCAGGAAGTGTCGCACAAGCAGGGGGATGTCTTCAGGGCGCTCTCGAAGAGCCGGCACCTCAATGGGGATGACGTTCAATCGGTAATAGAGATCCTCCCGGAAACGTTTTTCCCGAACGCTCTCTTCAAAGTCCTGATTGGAGGCGGCGATCACACGCACGTCGACCCGGATATCCTCGGTACCCCCGATTCTTCGGAACTCCTGCTCCTGCAGGACCCGGAGTAGTTTCACCTGCATGGTGGGGTCGAGTTCACCGATTTCGTCCAGAAAGATGGTCCCTTCGTGGGCGACCTCGAAGAGCCCTTTCTTGTTCTCCACGGCCCCTGTGAAGGCTCCCCGCTGATAGCCGAAAAGCTCGCTCTCCAGGAGGTTTTCGGGCAGTGCGCCGCAGTTGACCGTGACAAAGGCCTGGTCACGGCGACGGCTCAGGCGGTGTATGGCTTTCGCAACCAGTTCCTTGCCGGTGCCGCTTTCCCCCGTAATGAGGACGTTGCTTTTGCTGTTGGCGGTCTTGTGAATGATTTCGAAGACGGCTCTCATGATGCCGCTCTTGCCGATGATCTGGTCGCACCCCTCGCGCGCGGAGAGTTCCTGGCGCAGCAGTTCATTCTCCCGCTCGAGATGTTTTCGGTCCAGGGAATTCCGGATGATGATCTTGATTTCATCGACCTTGAAGGGTTTGACCACATAGTCCACGGCGCCCTTCTTCATTGCTTCGACGGCTGTGTCCGTAGAACCGAAGGCGGTCATCATCAACACCAGGGTGTCCGGCGAGACCCGCCGGATTTCGCCGAGCAGTTGCAGACCATCCATACCCGGCATCTTGATGTCGGAGATGACAAGGTCGAAGATCTCCTGGTCAATACGTTGCAGACATTCCCGGGCATTGCCCACGGCCTCAACGGAATAGCCCTCCTTGCTCAGCATGATCGAGAGAAACTCCCGCATGCTCTGTTCGTCATCTACGACAAGTATCGATTGCATTTATACCTCCTGATGCATCCGTTCAGGTGTGCTCTCCGGCAGGTAGAGATGAAAGACGCTTCCCTCGCTCGGGGGGCTGACCACATCCACCCAACCGTGGTGTTGCTTGATGATCTGGTGGACAATGGCCAGGCCGAGGCCGGAGCCTCCCTCTTTGGTCGTGTGAAAGGGGAAGAATAATTTTTTCTTGATGCCCGGCTCAATGCCGCTGCCGGTATCCGAGACGCTGACCCGCACTACACCGGTGTCGGTATTGGGGTCTTCCGCATGTTTGCTTGGTACACTTGCGGAGACGATTTTCAGGAGACCACCGTCCGGCATTGCCTCAATGGCATTGATGACGAGATTCCAGAAGACCTGCCGCATAGCCATGGCATCGACGAGCAGTTCGGTGTCGCTGTCGAGGTCCGTTTCAATGCAAACGCCGCCGGGGAGCCGATCGCTGTTTCTTAGCAGTGTGACCGAATCCTCGAGAAGGTCCTTCAGGCGCAC
>CALZGC010000075.1 GCA_945786985.1 uncultured Nitrospirota bacterium
AAAGGATCTGCGGGACTCACCGATGGAATAGCCGGCCAGCTGCCTCTGTGCATTGTTGACGATCTTCACGGAGAGAATGGGGCGGTCGAGTTCGGCGACCGCCTTCCAGAGAAACTGCTGGAAAGGGTTCGTCCGGATGTTCCCGGCGCGCACACTCTTTTGGGAGAGATAGGCCACCGAATGGGTCTTGAGTATCGTGTCTTTCCCCGCCAGGCCGATGGCGATCCCTTTGACCCCGCCGCTGAAACCGGCATAGAGGTGCGGCTCCACGACACTGACGGTGACCAGAAGATCGTAGGAGAGAAGCCTCCGATAAATGGTGACCGGGACGCCGGAGGCTGTCCCCAGCCGCTGGACCCCGCTCAGGTTATGCTGCACGATGCGGTTCCCCCGCACAAAATCGGGTCCCAGAAAATCGGTGAGTTCCTGCGGTGTCAGCCGCCGGTGCAGGCCGAGAGCGATGATGAAAGCCACCCTGGGGGAGAGGGTCTTGAGCGCCTGCGCCAGCGGTGGCAACACCTGCCGGGCATGAAAATCCCGGGTCGTATCGGGGATGACGACACCGATTTTTCTGCCGGCCAGGCGCGTTTTGTTCTTGTGGATATACTCCGTTAGCGAGGCCTTCAGCGCGGACCATGGCACCCGCTCGGGGGCCTGCTCGGGGGTGAGCATCTGCACCGAAGAGAAGCGATTCAGGTGTAAAGGGATCTTGCGCTTTCCGCTGAGTACGAAGTGGCTCATCTGGATACCATGCAAAGGGGAGGCGGGATCACCCGCCTCCCCCGGAGCGTGGGTCGTCTTCACCGGTCCCTTACGCGTTAAGAATCTTCATGGCATCTTCCCGATAGGAGTCCATAAGGTAGGGGATGCCGGTCACCTTGGCGCAATCCTCGGTCAGGGACATGAGCTCGTTGCGGGTGATGGAATCGATGTTGAAACAGCGGGCGCCTGCCATCAGCTGCTGCAGACCGACTTTCAGCTTGTCGCAGTAACTGTAGATCCCGATGGCACCGAGGGGGATCTTTTTGATCTCAGACTTGCCGACCAGGTCGAGGACATTTTCGTAATTCACGAAAATCTCCGAGGGCTTAATGCCGAAGTGGTTGACCGTTTTCGGCAGTTTGTCCTCCTTGATCCATTTGTCGATGTTCTTGCCGACCATCCCGGGAATCATGAGGGCCCGTCCCATGCAGACGGCCTTGGTAAAAGGCGCGCCGAGAGCCAGCACCTTGAAGATGTGATCCTCGGCGCTGAAGCCGCCGGCAAAAGCCATGTCCGGCACCCGCTCCCCCTTGTCTTGGAGCATCTTGGCGAATTCATAGGCCGCGGAATGGAGATGCAGGGAGGGCATTCCCCATTCCTCCATCATCCGCCACGGGCTCATGCCCGTTCCGCCGGGGGCGCCGTCGATGGTGAGCAGGTCGATCTTGGCCTTGGACGACCACTTGATGGCCATGGCCAGCTCCCGGAGGCCATAGGCACCGGTCTTCAGCGTGATCCGTTTGAATCCGAGTTTGCGCAGGCGATCCACCTCGGCATAGAATTCCCCTTCTTCGATGAAGCCGAGACGGCTGTGCCGCTCGAACTCCTTGAGTGCCCCGTCTTCGAAGGCTGCCTTGTTGATTGGGTCGGAGGGATCGGGGGTGACGATATAGCCCCGCTTCTGAAGTTCCAGGGCCCGCTCCAGGTTGTTGACCTTGATCTCGCCGCCGATGCATTTGGCACCCTGGCCCCATTTGAGCTCAATGGTTTCGATGCCGTGCTGGTTGATGATGTACTCCGCGACGCCGAGGCGCGTGTCTTCCACGTTGATCTGAATCAGAATCTCCCCGTTGCCCCGGTGATAGCGGCGGTAGCAGTCGATCCGGCGATCCATATCGGGCGCCTTGATGACCTTGCCGTTCTTGTCGAGTTCCAGTCTTGGGTCGATGCCGCAGACGTTTTCCCCGCAGACGATGGTGACGCCGCCCAGCGCCGCGCCGACGGCGAAGTGCTCCCAGTTGACCCGGGCGATTTCGGTCGATCCGAGCGCGCCGGTGAAGACGGGTAGGTCCATCTTGACTTTCTCGCTCCAGCCGTACTGGGTCTGGGTGTTCACCGCCGGGAAGCGGGCCGTGTCCGGATTGCCTTCCACGCCGTCCGGCAGCCCCTTGGCGCCCAGGGCATAGCCGTGAATGTTGAGATGGGAATAGTCAATGGGATAGTTCTTGTCTCCTCCGGCGGTGACTTCACCGAAGGGGCCGGGGTAGATCAGCTCCCGTCCGCGGAAAGTGGCTTTAAAGATCTCGCAGTTTCCCCGGCAGCCGTCCACGCATCGGGTGCAGATCCCGCTCATGGGCGTGACACTTTTAGACCGGTTGAAGGTCAGGGTTGCTTCATTGGCATTCGGTTGTTGCAGATTCATCGTGTGCCTCCTTGTGGTGGGATTGAAGGGACTTAGAGAATGGCTCACCTCCTTATGGCCGGAATACCGGCAAAACGGTACGGGTTAAACCGTCGTCAATTCAGCAAAATGTGTGCTTGTTGAGGAAGGGAAATGAGGCATTATAGAATGCCCCCGCATTATTTATATCGGGACAGCCGCTCCTCGTCAACAGAAAAGGCACCCCAGAGATCGGGAAATAGGAAATGGGAAATGGGAAGTAGTAACTAGAAGATGGTAAATGGATAAAGGCAGATAAAGATCAGATGACGGAGTAACAGATGACAGATGACGGAACCTTCAAATTCGCCTATAACCTGAAGTGCCTTTCTTTGTGCCCTCCACAGATCGGAAAATAGTAAATGGTAAATTGAAAATGGGTAAATGCGGTAAGGAGGGCTTTGGTTTTGTCCTTTGACCACGTCAGCTTTTTGCCAAGAAGTGGTTTTCCTTTGCGCCCTTTGCGTCTTTGCGGTGAATCAGGTCTTGGTTCTTGCTTTTAACGCGAAGGGCCTTTCTTTGTGCCTGCCCCGTCAGAGGCGTAGCCTCTATCGGGGACCTTGGTGCCTTAGTGGTGAGACGGTTTTTAGTTTTGCCTTTAATACGAACGGGCCTTTCTCTGCGTGCTCTGCGATCTCTGCGGTAAAATTGCTTTTAGCCTTTGACGCGACCTGTTCTTCTTCGCGTGCTCTGCGGTAAAACGGTTCTTAGCCGCTACACGTTCTCTTCCACTTCCCAGATCCCGCAGGGGCAGATGCCGGCACAGAAACCGCAGCCGATACAGAGATCGTCTTTCACCGTATACTCGAAATCCCCCCCATCGCCCTCGACCCGGCTGATGGCACCGTAGTAGCAGGAAACCTCACACATGCCGCAGTCTCGGCAGGAGCCGCAGGACATGCATTTGTTCGCCTCCTGCTCGACCACGAACTCATCGCTGCGGGCTGCTTCGTAGTAAACTGTCTTGATCCGCTCCCTCGGGATCTCCCGCTGGATTTCCGGCACATAGTCGTAGTTCATCATCTGGGTATGGATCACGTCCGCGGCGATACGGCCCTGGCCGATGGCGTGGGTGACCAATCCGGGCTGGGTCGCGTCCCCCACACCGAAGACTTTCAGATCCGTGGTCTGTCCCATCTCATTGACGACGAGGTAGCCCCGTTCGGTGTGGATGCTCTGCGGCAGAAAGTCGAGAACCGGGACCTCTCCGATCGACATGATCACCGCGTCGGCGTCCAGGCTCGTGCCGTCCTGGAAAGTGACCTTGTTCTTCTTCTTATCGTACCTCTCGGTGCTCTTGGGATAGAGGATCTGCGTTCCCCTGGATCGGGCAAGTTCCTGCTCCTTGCTGAAGCTGGCCGGGGGCTGAATGTCGACGGCCGTCACCGAACTGGCACCGCAGGCGTATGCCTGGCAGGCGATGTCCATCCCGGCGTTGCCGGCACCGATGACGACGATATCCTTCTTCTTGAAGTCCATGGACTCGCCGTAGTTGACCTGCTTGAGGAACTCAATGCCCGGAATGACATCCGCATACCCCTTGAAGGGGACCATGCGGGCTTCATGCGCGCCGACGCCAATCACGACGACCTCGTGAGTATCGTAGATCTGCTTGAAGCGTTTTCCGCTCACATTCGTTTTGAGATGAACGTTGATCCCCATCTCCTCGAAGCGGGAGATTTCCTTTTTCAGGATCTTCCGGGGGAGCCGCTCGCGGGGAATGCACATTTCCAGCTTGCCGCCGAGATGATTGGAGCCTTCGTAGAGATCGACTTCGTGTCCCTTCAGCGCCAGCTGCCACGCGGTGGAAAGCCCCGCCGGGCCAGCGCCGATGACGGCCACCCGCTTTCCCGTGGCCCGGGCCTTCTCCGGCGCCGGGAGCTCGAGGCTGAGGCTGCCCAGATTCTTGATGTCCAGCGGCTGGTCAAGCTCCCCGCGGGTGCAGGCATCCATACAGAGATTGGGGCAGACCTGCCCGCAGACACTGGCCGGGAAGGGGCTGTACTGCAGCACCAGGGCCAGGGCATCTTCCAATCGATTCTGGCGGATCAGACTCGCCCGTTTGTGGGACGGGATCCGGGAAGGACAGTTGTAGGCGCAGGGCGGCAGGTAGACGTCATTTCGCCACACCGGACGAAAGCGCCGGTTCTTATCGGTGGTGATATAGGGGAGGATCGTCTGGTCATGTTCGAGGTACTCGCCGAAAATGCCCCCCTTGCCGACACCCGCGTCCCACACCTGGGTGCGGAACGTGCTCATGGGGACCTTCATGCCGCGCCGGGCCGCCTTCTCCGCCGGGGTATAGGCGATCAGTTTTTGCCACTCCCCCCGGGACCGGGTCAACTCTTCGAGGGATGCCAGCCGGTCGATGGCTTTCAGGTAGGGTTTGATGTTTTTCGTGAGCCACTCCCAATCCTGGGGGCTCAGCGCGACACACTGCACGTCCTTCTCGCTGTAGCCCTGGATGGGGCCCCGGAAGTAGATGGTGCCGCCGACCATCCCCACGCAGGGGCGGTAGCCGAGGATGTTGTCGGGGTTGCGGGGCTCGACCCCGCAGACCACGGCGATACCGCCGGCCTTGAACTCCGCAAAAGAATCGCCCACATCCCGGAAATACCACGACTGCAGGGGCTCGAAACGGGGGTTGAACTTGGTCATCGTATCGCAGCGGGCACCGCCGCCGCCCTGGACGTAGAGAATCCCCTGGGCTCCCGCATTGTGGGCGCCGTTGGTCACGTCTCCCAGAACGGTGATTTTGGCCCCGCAGTTGATCCAGCCCACATCATCGGAGACGCTCCCCTTGACGACGATCTCCGTGCCGGACATTCCCATGCTCCCCAGGCGCTGGCCTGCCGGGCCGTCGACGGTGATCTTGAGCCGCTTCCCGTCGGGCCAGATGCGGCCGCCGATGCCGTGCTGGCCGTCGGCATGAATGGTGAGTGTCTGCTTCCCGTCGCGCGCCGCCTGCTGAATCCACTCTTCAAGCTCCCGGGAGGAGACCCGTTTCCCGTTGACCTTTCCTTGAATCACCATGGTTGCCTCTAACAGACGTAGCTGATCTTCAGTCTATCCGCAATGGCCTTGTCCGCCACGCCGAGCGCATCCGACATGCCGATGGGAAGCTCCGTGCTCCGCCCGAGGGGGGCAAAGATCTTCTTGAGTTCCACATCGGCCGACTTGAAGACATCGACCACCCGTTCGGCGACCTTGTCGGGGTCGAGCCGGCGGTAGAGCTTCGGATCCTGCGTCGTGATGCCCCGGGGACAGCGCCCCGTGTTGCACAGATTGCAGCGGTTGTACTCGTCGCCGAAGCAGTCGGCTGCAGCCTGCATGATGTATTTGCCGATGTCGACGGCCGAGGCCCCGAGCATGATCATGGCGGCCGTGTTGGCGGCCAGGTTGCCGGCCTTGCCCATCCCGCCGGCGGCGATGAGGGGCAACTCATTCTGCTTGCCCTGCTTGACCAGATCGAGGTAGCAGTCCCGGATGTTGGACGCGATGGGGTGCCCCATCTTGTCCATGCTGACGTTGTAGGCCGCACCGGTGCCGCCGTCCTCGCCGTCGATGCAGAGCGCCGCGGCATAGGGATTTCTCGCCAGGTTGTTGAGCACGGCCAGGGCCGTCTTCGTTCCGGAGATCTTCGGGTAGACCGGGACCCGGAATCCCCAGGCCATCGACATCGACTGGATCATCTTGGCGACGGCCTCCTCGATGGAGTATTTGGTCTGGTGCGTCGGCGGCGAGGCGAGATCGACGTACATGGGGACGCCGCGGATCTTGGCGATCAGATTAAGCACCTTGTAAGCCATGAGCAAGCCCCCGTCGCCGGGTTTCGCACCCTGGCCATACTTGATCTCGATGGCCGCGGGATCCTCCGTCATCTCGGGAATGGCATGGACGATCTCGTCCCATCCGAAGTAGCCCGAGGCGATCTGGAGAATGAAGTACTTGGCAAAACGGGATTTAAGAAGCCGCGGCGGCATGCCTCCTTCGCCGGAGCACATAACGACCGGCAGGCCTTCCACTTCGTTCAGATAGGCCACGCCCATGGCCAGTCCTTCCCACATGTGCGGCGAGAGCGCCCCGACGGACATGCTCCCGATTCGAATCGGGAAAATCTCCCGGACGGGGGGGATAAAGCCCGGTTCCTTGCGCACCTGCAGGTGGCCGTTCTTCTGTTCCAGGGGAAGTTTTTTGGGCGGCAGATTGCGCCCCAACAGGGTTCGGATTCGAAACTCGTGGCGTCCCGCGTCGAGGGCAGGGTCGGTGAGCATGGAGATCCGGGTAAACTTGAGCTGGTCCACCGTCGAGGGGCTCGGATCGTTTCGCCGGCCGCCCCGCTTGTACGGTACGCCCCCCTTGTTCTTGAAGGTCAGGAACTTGTGCCGGGGGTGGTACTCGGGTTCGATGGCCACCGTGGGGCACACCAGGGAGCAGCTCCCGCATCCCGTGCAGTACCGCTCGATGTCGACGTTCTGGCGGACCCCCTGGGTCAGGCGACGGACCGTCTTCGGAGTGGGGACGGGTCCCTCGGAGTGAATCACCCGCTGGGCGAAAACCGTCGGCTCAATGGCGTTGACGGGACAGACGGCGGTGCACCGGCCGCAGCGCGTGCAACGGTCTTCGCGCCACCGGATGATGTAGGGAAGCTCCTTCAGGGTGAGCTCGTGATTCTGATCTAACCGTTCAGCTGGTTCCATAGGCGGATCTCCTGGGCCCCCGGGGGGACCATGGCCATGTCGTATTTCATGGGTGAGAAGTCCCGGGACTTGTCCCGTTGGGGGACCGCCCGGTCGAGCCCGCACTCCTCCGACATGAGGGCGACCTTCCCGGGGACGCCGCCCACCACGCCGGGGCGCAGTTTCTTGGCGTCCTGGGCCATGAAAAGGGTGCCGTCCGGCGTAAACCCGATGATGCAGTTGGGCCCGTCGATACAAAGGGGCCTCAGAGATTTCTTGATCAGCCGCAATGCCTCGGCATCGGCGCGGCCTCTCATCTCGGGGTCCTGCAGCGGTGTGATGACATCCTTGTAATACGACAGGGGGTAGTGCAGCTGCCGGTGGGAGTAGTGCAGGATATGGGCAAACACCTCACTGTCGCTGTTGTAGCCCATGTAGCCCGGGAAGCCCCGGCTGCAGAGAAACTCCCGGATCGGCACAAAGGCCGTGTTCTCGCCGTTCGTCATGGTACAGTAGCCCTGCAGGAAGAAGGGGTGGCAGGCATAGAGATAAATGGCGTAGTTGGTGTTCTGCCGTCCCTGCGCGAGCACGATTTTGGCCTTGAGACCGTTGTGATCCAGGCCGAAGAACTCGCCCACCGCCAAGGGGTCTCCCACCTCTTTCAGGGTGATCACGTCGGGATAAAAGGAGAAGACGAAGAGGGACTCCTTCTTTTCGCCGAGAGCCCGCAGCGCCAGGCGTGTCTCCATGAGGAGCCGCTCCTGATCTTCCCGGGGCTTCTCTTCGTAGGCGTCGGGATACTGATAGGCCTTGGCGAAGTAATGACCGCGCCGGCGGATCCCGGAGCCGGGCACCTCCCGGATCGTCGGCTCCCACCGGTGCTTTTCACGAAAGCCCGCGGCGGCCATGGTGCGGTCCAGTGTCTCGACACCGTCGTGGGAGGCGATGCCGGAGAGAATGGGATAGGTCTTGAGATCTTCAAACTCGCCCCCCAGGTCCTTGAGCACAATTCCCAGGCCAGAGCCGTCATGCCCTTCCTTCATGGTATCGAGGGCGAGAATGTTCTCCATGGGCGAAAAGTAGGTGTCCGATGTGATCGCACTTAAACGGCACATGTTGCGTCCTTACGTTAAATCAGGGCCGGCCTGCGGCGACATGGGGTCCCGAGCTGAGCCGGGACAGCGCTCAACATGCATCGTTGCGTATCCCAATGGACGGGTGGGGGCTAGCCGGGGTACTTACTCATGCAATATCGGGCCTAATGAGACTCGGCAGGTTGCTGAAGCGAACCGCTGGGTTGTGCTGTGTCTCCGATGATGATCGAAACCGTTTTCGATCGATCCCGTCTCTCCCATTGGCACATCATTACCGCTGAAGCCCCGCTATTTTATTGATTACAGACCGCTGTGTCAACAAGAAAATGCCGGCGCCCTGAGGCTATAATTTTTCTATATGCACCAATAAGTTGTGCGAATAGAACCCGAATATAAAAAGACGTACAGGGAACGTCGTCCCCAGGAAACCGCCACGTTGGCGAGTTCAGGCGTAGCCCATCAAGCGGTCATATTGCCGTAATTTTCTGGTTAATTCTTTCTTTTTGTGGTAATCTTGCCTCCTAATGACGACCGGCGGTGAGACGCCGGACGGAGGAGAAATAGACCGTGGATATTAATAGACAGCGCAAAATCATCGCCATTCTCAAGGCCCTGAGCAACGCGCGCGGCCCCCTGGGGAGCACGCAGATCGCGGAGCAGCTCCAGGCTTTCGGCATCAATCTGAACCACCGGACGGTCCGCCATTATCTCTCCATGACCGACGCACGGGGCCTCACACGCAAAGCCTCCGGAAGGCTGGGGCGGCTGATCACGCCGGAGGGGGAAGAGGAACTGCACGATGCCCTTGTGGTGGACAAGGTGGGTCTGGTCTCCTCTCGCATGGACGCGCTGGCCTATCGCATGAACTTCTCCTTGAAAAAGCGGGTGGGGCAGGTGGTGCTGAACATCTCCCTGGTCGACTCCCGGCGACTTCCGGAGGCCGTCGATCTGATGGTCCCGGTGTTCGACAAGAACCTCGGCATGGGGCAGTACCTCTCCCTCGCAGGGCCGGGCACGGAGATGGGGGATTTCTCGGTTCCGCCGGGCAAGGCCGCCATCGGTACGATCTGCAGTGTGGCTTTAAACGGGCTGCTGATCCACGCGGGGATTCCGGTCACCTCAAAGTTCGGCGGGCTCCTCGAGATCTACCAGGGGGAGGCGTACCGGTTTACCGAGATCATCCATTACGACGGCTCTTCTCTCGATCCGCTGGAGATTTTCATCAAGGGGCACATGACGGGGGTCTCCGATGCGGTCCGTACCGGACGGGGACGCATCGGTGCCAGCTTTCGGGAGATCCCGGCCGCGGCCCTGGCCGACCTGCGCAAGCTGGTGAAACAGTTGGAGGGGATTGGTCTGGGAGCGTTGCTGGCCGTGGGGAAGCCGAACCAGCCGCTGCTCGATATTCCGGTGGTGGAAGGCCGGGTCGGCATTGTTGTTGCGGGAGGCCTCAATCCCGTGGCGGCGGTGGAGGAGGCCGGGATCCCGACGGAAAACGTTGCCATGGGGACGCTCTTTGAGTTCGGAGACCTGATCCCCTATGGGGACGCCCATCGGCGTTGCCGGGACGCGCTGCCGCAGGCTGCAACACATGACGTTGGATCCGGTGAATTGCTTGACAAGAAAAGAACGGATCGGTTAGAGTGAGCCCCGCGTTCGAGCGCGAAGTCTCGTCAAGACAGTAATCGAAATCGGGGGAGTCTATGGTCAAGCTGGCACCGTCCATCCTGTCGGCTGACTTTGCACGACTGGGTGAGGAGATTCGCGCCGTAGAAGAGGCGGGGGTCGATTACATTCACGTCGATGTCATGGACGGCCACTTCGTGCCGAACATTACGATCGGTCCGCCCGTGGTGAAGGCCGTCCGAAAGATAACCGGCCTGCCCCTGGACGTGCACCTGATGATTTCCAATCCTCAGGAGTATGTGACGCAGTTCGTCCAGGCGGGCTCGGATATTCTGATGGTCCATGCCGAGGCGTGCGTCCATCTCGATCGGGTCGTGCAGCAGATGCAGGATCTGGGTGTTCGGGCTGGGGTGGCCCTGAATCCGCATCAGCCTCTGGCCGTCCTCGAGTACGTCCTGCCGGACCTGGACCGGGTCCTCATCATGACGGTCAATCCCGGTTTCGGCGGACAGAGCTTCATCGAAGGGGTGCTGCCGAAGATCACCCACCTCAAAGAGATGATCCGGGACCAGGGGCTCACCTGCGAGATCGAAGTGGACGGTGGGGTGACGGTGGAGAATGCCCGGAGAATCGCCGATGCCGGCGCAGACGTCCTGGTCTCGGGGTCGGCCATCTTCGGAACAAAGGACTACAAAGCCACCATCGCTCGGTATAGACAAGAGCTTTCCTGACTAAAATCAATGCGTTACCGGACTGTTGCGTCGGCCGATCTGTCCGGCCGACACGCCCGAAATGCCTTCCGTTCAGCCCGTAGAGGCCAACCGCTTCGTCTGCCGCGTCGCGTTGGTCGGATGGCCTAGGCCGATCCGCCAAAAGCGGGTTTTATTTTCTTGACTCCCTTCTGTAAAATAAATATTATTCATTATTTTAGGTTGCGATGGATCCCGTGCCTGAAAGCGGTTGTTTTGTGCCGACGCGGGTCGGTCTATTTGAAGAGGATTTTCAGTCTTGTTTGACACCCTGACAGAAAAATTCAACACCGTTATCCGCGATGTTACGGGAAAGGGGAAGCTTTCCGAGGAGAACATTCAGGACGCGCTGAAAAGCGTGAAAATGGCGCTCCTCGAAGCCGACGTGAATTACAAGGTCGTTCGTGACTTTCTCAACCGGGTCAAGGATCGTTCCGTGGGTGAGGAGGTGCATCGCAGCCTCAACCCCGGCCAGCAGTTCATCAAGGTGGTGCAGCAGGAGCTGACGGCCCTCATGGGCGGCACCGACAGCAAGGTGAAGCTCGCGTCGGCGGCGCCGACGATCATTATGATGGCGGGGCTTCAGGGTTCCGGTAAGACCACGAGCGTGGCCAAGCTGGCGCGGATCTACAAGAACAAGGGGCACCGCCCCCTCATGGTGGCGGCCGACGTTTATCGGCCCGCGGCCATCCATCAGCTGCAGGTCCTGGGACGGGATCTGGGCATTCCAGTCTACAGTTCCGAGAGCCAAGACCCCGTCGCGATCTGCAGCGCGGCCAAGCAGAAGGCTGTGGCCGAAGGGTTCGATCTGGTCTTTCTCGATACGGCCGGCCGGCTCCATATCGACGATAACCTGATGCACGAACTGGAGCGGATCAAGGCGGACGTGTCGCCCCACGAGATCCTCTTCGTGGCCGACGCCATGACCGGTCAGGACGCGGTCAACATCGCCCAGCGCTTCAACGAACGTCTCGAGATTACGGGGGTGATCCTGACCAAGCTCGACGGCGATGCCCGAGGCGGTGCGGCCCTCTCCATCCGCACCGTGACCGAAAAGCCGATCAAGTTTGTCGGGGTGGGCGAGAAGATGGACCAGCTGGAGGTCTTCCATCCCGACCGGGTGGCGTCGCGAATCCTCGGCATGGGCGATATGCTGACCCTCATCGAGAAGGCCGAGTCCACCTTCGACGAGCAGCAGGCCGTTCAGCTGGAGCAGAAGATCCGCAAGCAGCAGTTCACCCTGGATGACTTCCGGGATCAGCTCAAAGGGATCCGGAAGATGGGGTCCCTGGAGAACCTGGTCAAGCTCATCCCCGGAATGGGCCGCATCCAGGAGCTCAACGCCGTGCAGCCCGATGAACGGGAGCTGACCCGCATTGACGCGATCATCAGCTCCATGACCCCCGATGAGCGGTCGTCGTACCAGATCATCAACGGGTCCCGCCGCAAACGGATTGCCCGCGGCAGCGGCACCACTGTGCAGGACATCAACCGTCTGCTGCAGCAGTTTGCGCAGATGCAGAAGATGATGAAGATGTTCACGAAAGGCGAGGTGCCGGCCATGCCCGCTGGAATGCCCGGCGCCGGAATGGGGATGGCAAATCCCCTCGCGATGGGCGGGAAGCTGAGAAAGAAGCCCAAGAAGAAACGCAAGATCAGAAGGTGATGGCGCGTTCTCAAACGCGCCCTCTGCGGTGCGGTATTGCGGTCTGGATCACAGAGGCGACCGGCGGGCATGCCGCATTCCCCCGAAAGGCTGTTGGTGTGCATCCGGGGCCATTGAGAACTTGTTGTAGTTTGCTGTTATAAAATTCATTCGTTATAAAAGGAGGTGAGATTCATGGCTGTTTCCATACGTCTGAGCAGGCGCGGCGCCAAAAAGGTTCCCTTTTACCGCATTGTCGTGGCCGACTCCAAGCGAGCACGCGACGGCAAGTTTCTTGAGCTGGTCGGTACCTACGATCCGCGCAAGGAGCCTTCGGAGGTCAAATTCAATGAAGAGGCCGTGCTGAAATGGCTGCGAACCGGCGCCCAGCCCAGTGAGACCGTGAAACGGTTCTTGAAGGTCCAGGGAATCTGGCAGAAATTCAATCAGACGCCCCAGGCCGGCTGAAAAGACGAAGGCAGTTCAGATGGACTTGAGGAGGGGTGACCGAAGATGAGAGATCTCATACTGTACATTGTCAAGGCGCTGGTGGATAATCCGGAGGCGGTGGATGTACGCGAAATCCAGGGAGAGAAGACAACGGTCATAGAACTCAAGGTTGCCCAGGAGGATCTGGGCAAGGTGATCGGTAAGCAGGGTCGGACGGCGCGGGCCATCCGAACCATCCTCAACGCTTCCGGGACCAAGCTCGGCAAGCGCTGCGTGCTCGAAATTCTCGAGTAGACGGTCTCGCACGTGTCCGGGTCTATGGAAGAGTGGATTGTCGTTGGAACCATTTACCGTACGCACGGTTTGCGGGGAGACGTGAAAGTCTATCCCCTGACCGACTCGCCCCGGCGTTTTCTTGACTTGATCGACGTGGTCATCAAGGACCGCTCCGGAAGGCGTTGCGACGCGACCATCGATCGGGTCCGATTTCAGAACGACCGCGTGATCCTTCATTTCGAGGGGAAGGATTCCGCAGACACAGTGGCCCCCTACCTGCAGGGGCAGATCCTCGTTCATCGTTCACAGGCGGTGCCGCTCCCGGAGGGACGGTATTATTTTGCAGACATCATCGGCCTGTCCGTCTTTACGGAGGCCGGCCAGTGTCTCGGCGAGGTGACGGATATCCTGGAGACCGGCAGCAACGAGGTCTATGTGGTGTCACAGGGGGGCAAGGAGATCCTGATTCCGGCCATCCGGGATGTGATCCGAGACGTCGATCTGGAGGGCGGCCGGCTGGTCATCCACGTGATGGAGGGACTCCTTGGGTAGTTTTGTCTGGGACGTCCTGACCCTTTTTCCGGAGATGATCACGGCCTATCTGAGCGCCGGCATCCTCGGACGGGCCCGGAACCAGGGGACCATCAGCGTCGGGGTGCATGATATCCGCGAGCACACGCGGGACAAGCACCGAATGGCCGATGACTATCCGTACGGCGGCGACGCCGGCATGGTGTTGAAACCGGAGCCCATTTTCCGGGCCGTCGAGTGCGTCCGTGAGAAAAACCCCGAGTCGCACATTGTTCTCATGTCGCCGGGGGGGCGGCCCTTTGACCAGGCGGCAGCGTTGCGCCTGGCCCGGGGTGCACGGGCCGTGACCTTGATCTGCGGACGCTACGAGGGGGTCGACGAGCGGGTGGTGCAGCACCTCATCGACGAGGAGATTTCCATCGGAGACTATGTCATCTCCGGCGGAGAGCTTGCGGCCCTGGTTGTAGTGGACGCGGTGTCGCGGTGTTTGCCGGGCGTGGTAGGGGACGCCCAGTCGGTGACGTCCGATTCCTTTTATCGGGGAATTCTCAAGCATCCCCAGTACACGCGGCCCGAGGTTTATCGGGGCATGCGCGTGCCTGCCGTGCTGCTCAGCGGCCATCACGAGGAGATTCGCCGCTATCAGCGGCACAAGGCGCTGGAAAAGACCCGGCGTAATCGTCCGGACCTTATCGAGAGGGCCGAACTGTCCGAGGACGACAGAGACTACCTGGCCCGGATATTGCCTTAGGGATCACTCACGCAATACCCGGGCCAGCCCGGTTGAAACCGGAGCGAAGCGGGCGGCCAACAGGGTGGGAAGGATTTTAGCGCGATCACAGTAAAGGAGAGTGAACGGTGAATATCTTGGAATCATTGGAAACACGGCAGATGAAAAGCGATATCCCCACGTTCAGGGCGGGCAGTACCGTACGCGTGCACGTCCGGGTGGTGGAGGGGAAGAAGGAGCGCATCCAGGTTTTCGAGGGCGTGGTGATGGGGATCTCCGGAACCGGGCCCCGGCGAACCTTCGCGGTTCGGAAGATCTCCAACGGCGTCGGCATCGACCGGGCTTTTCCGGTGCACTCGCCCATCATCGACCGGATCGAGGTCGTCCAGCACGGCAAGGTGCGCCAGGGCAAGCTCAACTACCTGCGGCAGCGCTCGGGCAAGCGGGCGAGACTCCAGGAAATCTCCCGGGAAAAGCGGGAGAAGATGAAGAACGCGGACAACGCTTCCGGTTAGCCCGGGCGTCGGTATTCACGCGATGCCTTTTGCGGAAAGGACCGAGTGACGGCTCATCGGACAGGCAGGGATAGAGGCTCGGGCGATCTCTTTCCGGGGCAGTTTCAGAGCGACCCCCTCTATTTCGAGGAGGAAGCCCGCCGTCTCGGCTACCGGCGAGTCGCCGGCATCGATGAAGCCGGCCGGGGTCCCCTGGCAGGGCCTGTGGTGGCGGCCGCGGTGGTGCTGCCTGCCGGCTGCCGTATCGCGCAACTGACCGATTCCAAGAAACTCACACCGAAGCTTCGGGAACGACTCTTTGATGAGATCCATGCGCGCTCGCTGGCCGTGGGGGTCGGCGTGTCGGATGCCGGGCTGATCGACCGGATCAATATTCTCGAAGCAACACGCCGTGCCATGGCTGCCGCGATCGGCCGGCTCGATCCTCCCCCCGACTATCTCCTCATCGATGCCGTCCGGCTGGCCTGCCCCACACCCCAGCGAAATCTGGTTAAGGGCGATCTGCGGAGCCATTCCATCGCAGCCGCTTCGGTCATTGCCAAGGTGACCCGCGACCGGATGATGGACGCCTACCACGCCGACTATCCCGAATACAATTTCGCGAAGCACAAAGGATACGGGACCCGGGAGCACCGTCTGAAGATCGAAGCGCTCGGGCCGAGCGCCATTCACAGGAAGACCTTCCGGCGTGTGCGCGAACACTGCGGGCCTCAAACGGACTAGGTGTGCGACGCGTCTGTACTCTGGCGGAAAGCCTATGCGACATCTTCTTCTGGGAAAACTCGGTGAACGTCATGCCGTGCGATTTCTGTCGAAAGCGGGATTTGCCATTGTGGCCCGCAATTACCGCACCCCCCTCGGCGAGATCGACATTGTGGCCCGGGACGGGGAGACCCTGGCGTTTATCGAGGTCAAGACCCGCTCCTCCAAAGCCTTCGGACTGCCCCAGGAGGCGGTGGACCGGCGAAAGCAGCGCCAGTTGATCCGGGCGGCCCAGGTCTTCCTCAAAGCGCACGGAGAGCTTGACGTGCCCTGCCGGTTCGATGTGGTGGCCGTCACCACCGGCCGCAGTGCCCGCGCCCCCGAAGTTACACTCATCCGCGGCGCCTTCGACGCCACCGACCCCCATGCCTAACGCCAGCCGCACAGCGCCTCTTTATCCTCTATTTTTGATCTTTGATATTTAATCTTTGAAAGTCGTTAATCTTACCGCAGAGGGCGCGGAGGACGCAGAGGAAGGGCCAATGCGTGTTAAAGGTAAGAACCTAGAACCTTTTTCACCACGGAGGCACAGAGGTCGCGGAGCAAAACCGCAAGCGTGAACTGCGAAGAATCAGTGTTTGATAACGGGGTGGACGCTGAAGTAGATTCTTGGTTTTGCTGTTCGCGCGACGTCGATCTTCTCTGCGTCCTCTGCGTTCTCCGCGGTAAAACTGGTTTTTGCTTTTTCCATTTTTTATTTTCCATTTGCCATTTTCCAATCTACCTCGCAACAAACCGGGGATCCTTCACTTTGAGCAACAGCACCAGAAGGCCGAGGAAGCTGAGGCTCGCGGACAGGATAAAGGCCGCTTCGTAGGAGAAGTTGTCCACGACCAGTCCGCCCAGAATCGGCGACAAGATGAAAACCGGCGAGGCGAAACCGTTGGACAGACCGATATAGAGCGCGCGCTCTTCGGGAGGACAAAATTCGAGCACGATGTTCATGTTGGAAATGAGCGTGCCGCTGATGTAGCCGCCGGCGAAGAAGAAGCAGGCGCAGAAGACGGGGGCCGATGTCGCCGCGAGTGCAGTCAACGAGGCGAGTATACTCATGACGGCCGAGATGATCATGCTGAGCTTGTGGCCCAGTCGGTCTCCCAGAACCCCCCAGAGGATCCCCGTGATACCCTGGGACGCCATGAAGACCACGGTGAAAATACCGGCATAGCTGATCGGTAGCTGAAAGCGCTCTATGGCGTAGACCGAATAAAAAGCGAGGGTCAGATTCGTGAAAGCGATGAGGGCAAAGGCGATGTTGTAGAAGAGGAAATTCCGGTCACGCTGCAGCACCCCTGGCAGAGATTTCAGGAAATGGCTCAGCCCGGTCTTTTTCTTGGTGACAGGGTAGGGCACTTCGTGGGTGAGGGCAAAGAAGAAAAGGGAGATGTTCAGAATGATGAAAGCGGACGCAAAGCAGAGCGCGAAATTGTAGGGAAAGGGCAATGACCGGATCAGGAAGAAAGAACCGGTCGCGCCCACCACGGCGGCGATCCGCCCCAGAGTAAAGCGCATTCCGAGGAAGACGCCCCGTCTGCGCGGCAGAATAATCCGTCCGATCATGTCGAGCCATGGTGGGATTACCAGACCCCAGCCCGTGGTAAACACGAGATAGAGCATCAGAAAGATGACGACCGGGAAGGGAGGAGGCAGATCCACCATCTTCGGAAGCACCAACGCAAGGATCAGCCAGGGCAGACGCATCACCGCACCCGCCACGATGACGACGCCCTTCTTCAGGGGCATGGATTCTATGTAATGGGCGGAGAATATCTGCGGCAGAAAGATGCCGATCATGGTGAAAGTGTGCACCAGGCCGATGACCAGTTTGCTCTCCGTCAGGAGTCGCAGGAAGACCGGCAGGATGGTGATGTGGGAGATCAGGCTGGCGCCGAGCGCGAAGAAGATTCCGTCCAGCCACCCGACATAGATATTCCAGCGATGGTGACGGCGTACGGAATGCTCGAACTGTTCAAGTGAGTTCATGCTCTCTCAGCGTCTGCACCATCCGGAAGATTGTCTGAAAGAAAAAACTATAGCATAGGCTCTTCGGCCCACAAAGGCCTTTTTATTTCCATCGCTTGCCTGCTTGCAGGAGTTCGTGTACCATGAGTCTCAATCTCACCGCGGGGAGGGTGCCATCATGTCCAATGCCTGCCACACCATCTGGGACTGCCCGATCTATCGCAGTGTCCAGGCGCGGTTTCTGGAAGCGTCGAAACGCATCGGTCTTGACCCCAATGTGGTCAACCGGCTCCAGATGCCGGACCGTTCGGTCATCATCACCATACCCGTTCGCATGGACTCCGGTGAAGTGCGGATCTATACCGGCTACCGTGTGCAGCACAACGACGTGCTGGGGCCCTTCAAGGGGGGTATGCGCTATCATCCCGAGGTGACCGTCGGGGAAACCGCAGCCCTGGCGATGCTGATGACCTGGAAGTCGGCCCTTGTGGGGCTTCCCCTGGGCGGCGCCAAAGGGGGGATTGCCTGCGACCCCCACGCTTTCAGCCGAAGTGAGCTGCAGCGTTTGACGCGCCGCTTTACCTCGGAGCTGGTCAATGTGATTGGTCCGGAGCGGGACATCCCGGCCCCCGACATGGGAACGGACGAGCAGGTCATGGCATGGATGATGGATACCTACAGTCAGCAGAAGGGCTATGCCGTGCCCGGTGTGGTGACGGGCAAGCCCCTGGTCATCGGCGGATCCCACGGACGGCGGGAGGCGACCGGTCGGGGGGTGGTCTACGCGATTGTGAAGGCCCTGGAAACCATGGACCTGACCATTGGGCCCGATACGACGGTTGCGATCCAGGGCTTTGGGAACGTCGGCGCCAACGTGGCGGCCACCGTTGAGGAACTGGGCGGGCGGGTTGTTGCTGCGAGTACGTCCCAGGGCGGCGTCTACAGCCCGGCAGGCCTCAAGCTCTCCGAACTGGAGCGGTGCTACCGGGAGGGCCGCTCCTTTGAGGACTATGGGGAAGGCGATGCCGTGTCCAATGAAGAGCTGCTGGAAGTTCCCTGCGATGTGCTGGTTCCTGCCGCTGTGGCCGGAACGATTCACAAAGGGAATGCCGACAGGATTCAGTGCCGCATCGTCGCCGAGGGCGCCAACGGGCCGACCACCATTGAAGGAGATCGCATTCTCAACGATCGGGGGGTCGTGCTCATTCCCGATATTCTGGCCAACAGCGGGGGTGTGATCGTCTCCTATTTTGAGTGGATTCAGGACCTGCAGAATTTCTTCTGGGACATGGACGAGATTTTCATGCAGCTCAAGCGGATCATCACTCGCGCCTTCGATGAAGTCTATCGGGTCTCCCAGGAGGAGAAGGTCAGCATGCGGACCGCAGCCCTCATCAAAGGTGTCCGGAAGGTTTCGGAAGCGATGCTGGCCCGCGGCTTGTACCCCTGATTGCGGCCGGTCTTCGTTCAGGAATCGCAGCGCTTCGGTAGCGAGGCTTCATCGGGTGTGACGGTCACGGTTTTGCCGTGGGTGAATGTCACCATTCCCGGGCGGAATCCCGGACCTTTGCGAACGTGCTTGCGGAGGGTGTAGTCGACGGGTACCCGGGCGTCGCGGCGCCCCTTGCTGTGATACGCCGCCAGCAGCGCTCCTTCCCGCAGGACGGACTCGGAGATGGCCTGCCGCTGGGGGTTGCGAATGATCACGTGGGCGCCGGGAATCCGGTGGGCATGGAGCCAGACATCGTTGCCCCGGGAGAGGCGGGTTACCAGGCGATCGTTGTTCCGGTTGTTGCGCCCGACGAGAATCGTGTGCCCTTCGCACGATCTGAAAGAGAGTGGCGGTGCAGGCTCTGAATGTTTGACGCCCCTCCTCCGGGAGGTTTTCTTCAGATAGCGGCCGGCCGCGAGCTCTTCGCGAATTTCATCGAGAACCTCCGGTGCATCGGCTCTCTCCACCGCATCCAGGACTTGGCGGAGATAGTCGGTCTCCTCTGCCGCTCCCCGGAGGCGTTCCCGGACAATCACCGCCATCCGCTGGAGTTTACGATACCGCTGAAACGCGCGCTGGACACTCTCGCCGGGCGATAAGGTCGGGTCGAGCTTTACAGAAATCGGATGGGCTGCCTGGGCCTCAGGATCCGTCAGGCGGGCCTCGTGCATCCCCTGTTTCAGCTGGTGGATGTTGCCCTTGAGCCATTCGGCTTCCCGCCGGACGGCTTCCAGCTCCCCGGTTGCCGCCAGATCCTGCGCCAGGTGTTCGGCCCGGGCGGCCGTCTTCTTGAGAGCTTTCTCCACAGCCTGGAGGAGGGGTTTTTTTCGGTCCGGGAGCCGTTGTCCGCCTTCGGTGGCTCCGCGGTGTCGCGCAGCGGCTTCGTTCATGCCGACTGTGGCGATTCGCTCCCGCTGGGCCAGATGGAACAGCGGCAGGGCGGACAGGGTCAGCGCTCCGGACGCCGGGTCCCGATAGAGGGCGGGCTCAAAGTGCTCTTGGCGGTAAGTGTCGAGTATGGCACCGATCACACCGGACAGGTGAGCACCGGCGGCCCGATGGACGGACTCTTTGGCCAGCAGCGGGCTGAACCCGGCCACCTGCTCCACGAGCCATCTTTGGGCTGCCCGGTCGGAGGGAAAGGTCTCGGGGATCTGTTCGGCCGTGAGGGATCGGGGGTCCAACTTGCGCGGGGGCGGGGGCGGCACGTAGGGCCGTCCGGGCAGCAGCTCTCGGAACCGGTTTCGATCAGAGCCGACATGCCGCGCACAGTCGAGAATTCGGCCCGTATCGGCATCCGTCAGAATAATGTTGCTGCGGGCTGCCATAATCTCGACGATAAGCTCGAATCGTTTGAGTAGCCCCGACGTCTTGCGGCGCTCAATTCTCAGGATCAGTATCCGCTCGAGATAAGGGAGGTGCACTTCGCGTAGAATTCCCCGGGTCAGATGGATTCGCAGGGCTCGACAGAACGAAGATGGGGAGGCCGTTTCAAGCGGTTTTTCGAGCAGGTGTACGCCCGGCAGCGCGGGGTCGCACGAGAGAAGCAGCTGCTCTTTCCGGCCTCGGCTCCGCAGGGAGAGGAGATAGACCCATTTGCGAATCTCCAGAACCTGCTCAACCCGGGCTTGGTGAATTCTGGCCGCCAATTCGGCGGCGATTGCTTTTATGACAAAAGAATCCATGAAAATAGATTGTAAAGTCTAATATTTGCAATGTAAAGGGGAAACTTGTTTGACAACTGGTGAGATTTGAACTATAATCTGTTCAATTTATTCGAAAACAATAGGGATCAAGGATGATAAGGAGCATGACCGGGTTTGGGAGGGGGGAATCCGGCAGATGGGCAACGGAAATCCGTTCCGTCAACCACCGGTTCTGTGAGATCCAGCATCGTCTCCCCCGTAGCCTTGTTTCCCTGGAGGGGCGCTTTCGGGACGAGCTCAAGCGCCGGATCAAAAGAGGGCGGGTGGAGGTCGCCTGCTATCCGGACAACCGCTCCGAGAGTGAAACCCGTGGCGTGGTGCTCGATGAGGAGATGGCGGATCAGGTTCTTCGGGGTCTGGCACAGCTGAAGGAGCGTTATCACATCGCCCAGGAGGTAGACCTCTCTCACATTCTTTCACAGCGAGAGATATTCCGGACCATTGATGAATCGCCGGATCTCGACCAGGTGTGGGAGGCCATCCGGCCCACGCTGACGGACGCCCTTGAGGCGCACGATCGGATGCGGGTGGCTGAAGGACAAAACCTGTTGAGGGCCATCTGCGAATCGCTGCAGAGTCTGGAAGGGCTTCAGGAGCAGATTGCAGCCCGCGCGCCGGAAGTTGTCGGGAGCTACCGGGATCGACTGGCCAAACGGTTGCAGGGGCTCCTTCCCGGTGAAGAATGGGACGAAGGTCGTCTGCTTCAGGAGGCGGCCGTCTTCGCCGATCGCAGTGACATTACAGAGGAGCTTTCCAGGCTGTTGAGTCATATCCATCAGTTCCGAAGTTTCCTGGAAAGCCCGGGCCCCCACGGCAGACAGCTGGAGTTCCTGCTGCAGGAAATGAACCGGGAGGTCAATACCGTCGGGTCCAAGGCCAATGATCTGTCGATTAGCCAATGGGTGGTTGCCTCGAAGGGAGAGCTCGAAAAAATGAGGGAACAGATACAGAACGTGGAATAGCGCTTGCATTCCACATACACTTTGGTTTAAGATGCTCTCTGGTCGTGAGTGGGTGTCATTAAGTCAGTGGCTTTCATAAGTTTCGAAAAGGGAGACGCTTATGACAAAAGATCTCATCAACATCGGGTACGGGAACGTCGTTATCGCGGATCGCATCGTGGCGGTCGTGACGCCCAGCTCAGCTCCCATGAAGCGGCTCAAAGAGGTGGCCAAGGGTTCCGGCAAGCTCATTGATGCCACCCAGGGGCGGAGGACTCGTGCCATCCTGGTTACGGACAGTGACCACATTATCCTTTCCGCGGTGCAGGCCGAGACCATCAGCCAGCGATTTTTCTCAAAGGCGGAAAAGGAATCTTACGAGGGAAACACCGGGCGTCCTCGTTCCTGATTAGGATTTCGGCACATTGGGCGAAATTCTGAGGGATCGGACTTCCCTTTCGCTTCCTTTTTTGGCAACCATCTCCTTAGGGCTTCAGTCACATTGCATGATGAGTGATCCGCACGCGACTCATCGGGGGATCCTGATGGTCCTCTCTGCGCCGTCCGGAGCGGGAAAGACGTCGCTCTGCCAGGCAGCAGTGAATGAAATTCCCAATTTGACACATTCCACTTCCTACACGACGCGCCCGCCGAGGTCGAGCGAAGATCACGGGCGTGACTACCACTTCGTAGACGCAGACACTTTTCATGACATGGTCCGGGCCGGCGAGTTCCTGGAGTGGGCCCGAGTCCACGGGAATCTTTACGGGACGGCGAGACGTGTGATAGAAGAAATTCAGGCACGCGGTTCGGACGTCATCCTGGATGTGGACGCCGAAGGGGCGCAGAAGCTGATGGCCCAGCCGGCGCTGAATGCGGTTTTCGTTTTCGTGGTGACCCCCACCTTCGCAGAGCTTGTAACACGGCTCACCGGCAGGGGCTCCGATGCGGCCGAGGAAATCGAGCGGCGACTGACCCAGGCGAAAAAGGAGATCGCCCAGTTCGCAAAGTACCACTATCTTTTGGTCAACGACGATTTTCAGAGGGCCCTTCAGGACCTCATGGCCATCTTTCGTGCCGAGCGCTGCTCGGTGAGGCGCGTGGACCGTCACTGGATTCAGACGGAGTTCCTGGGGTCTTAACTCGCGTCGTTCCGGGGGAATTGCGCGACACCGCCGGGCGCCCAATCCGGGCGTCTAGCATGTATCCCTTTCAAGAACACTCGGGAGAAACTACATGGCGATTCTAATTCCTTTGAAGATTACGGAAACAGGTATGGAGGGGAGCAAGTTCCGCATGGCCCACGTGGCATCGCAGCGCGCCAAGATGCTGATGCGAGGGGCCAAGCCGCTCGTGGACACTCCCTATTATAAGCCGATTACCATTGCCTTGCAGGAGATCCAGGAGGGCAAGGTCTCCTTCTATGAGCCGGAAGAGGCGGCCAAGATTCGCAACGAGCTGGAGCAGCGTGTGAGAGATCAGGAGGATGCCGAGGCCCGCGCGATCAAGGAAAAGGAGAAGGCGGCCAGAGCCGAGAAGGAGGCTCCCGCCGCGAGTAAGTAGCCCGTACATGGCATGAATAAATTTATTGTGAGGCATAGATGTTGACGGGCATGCGGGTGGTGATCGGCGTCACCGGGGGGATCGCGGCCTACAAGATTCCGCTTCTTGTCCGGATTCTGGTTAAAGAGGGGGCGGCCGTCCGTGTGGTCATGACCCGCCATGCGGAAAAGTTCGTCTCCCCGCTGACTCTGCGGACGCTGTCCGGGAATCCGGTGCTCAGCCGGATGTTTGACGCGGACGGGGGGCCGTCCATGGCCCATATTGAATGGCCCCGGGAGGCCGATCTGATGGTCATTGCTCCGGCGACGGCCAACTTCATCGGCAAGATGGCCCACGGGATTGCGGATGACCTCCTTTCCACCATGGTTTTAACCCTCAACACGCCGCTCCTGATCGTACCTTCCATGAACACCCGTATGGTCAACCATCCGGCGGTGGTCCAGAACCTGGCGATTCTGCGAGAGCGGGGGATCCACATCCTCGACGCCGAAACGGGAGATCTGGCTTGCGGTGAGGAGGGCGCCGGCCGCATGGCTGAGGTGGACGAGATCGTGCAGGCCGCTAGGGCGCTGCTCGTACCGTCGGGATCCTTGTCGGGAAAGCGGGTGATCGTGACGGCAGGGCCGACCCTGGAGCCCATCGACCCGGTTCGCTATATCGGGAATCGCTCGTCCGGAAAGATGGGTTACGCCGTGGCCGCAGAGGCGCAGCGCCGGGGTGCTGCAGTGACCCTGGTCAGCGGGCCCAGCGGACTGGAGCCGCCCCGGGGCG
>CALZGC010000076.1 GCA_945786985.1 uncultured Nitrospirota bacterium
CGAGCAAGCCCATTCAAACGTCGAGATTGCACTTCAGGAAAAGATCATCTGCTGTGCCATGCTGGAGAGACTGGCGGAGGAGGAGTTGGGCGCCCTGGAGACGGGCAGTGTCGTTCTCCTGAACAGAATCCTGCGAAAGAAAATCGTGCTCATCCAGAAAATAGCCGCCATTGACCGGCCACTGGAAGCCGGCCTCGCGTCCCTGCCGCGCACCGAGCGGCACCGGTTGGCGCCGAAGATCGAAATCCTTCGGGCCGCCGTCGAACGCCTGACGACGCTGCAGGACCGGGCAAGCCACCTCGCCCGACGGGAACAGACAGACATGCAGAAGGAGATAGCCAAAATCGCCGGCGGGCGACGTCTTTTGGATGGGTATCACCGAAACGGAGAGGGTGAACGGGCTCGATTCCTGCACCTGCGGCGGGTATGAGGTTTTAGGATGCCCCGGGGCTCAGAACGAGACCCACTCGAGACCTTCTTCCAGGTCAGCCAGTAGCGGTCCCATCTCCACCGAAAGAATATCCTGAAGCGCAGCGAGATCCATTCGGGTCACCGCCTGCTCCATCCCTTGCAACAGTCTCAGCAAGTCCGTCCGAAAAACAGACATCCGCTCCGGAACCCCCGGCGGCAGGTCCATCTCCTCTTCGCCGAAAGACCCAAGTTCGCCCATGACCTGTGACCAGAGGTCGAATATCGGCACGATCTCGCCAAAACCCGTCTCCTTCTCGCCGGCGGCAAAACCCGCAAGACTGGTTTCCACGTGGCGCCCGATCTCCCCGAGTAGTTCCCGAAGCCTCGAAAGAGCGTCCTGCGAGCCCGGCTCGATCGGCGGGATGTGCGCTGTCCGCGCCGACGGCCCCGGGTTGAGCGGCGGGATCTCCCGGCGCAGATCGAAGAGCCTGAGATCACCGGTGATCTCGGACTCGCCGGTATGGAGCAGGCCGACACCCCGCAGGGGGGCCGCTTCCCGAAGACGGGCCGCGGCGCGCGCGTCTCCCGCAGCCAGCGCCGCCTGTAGGTCGACGCCCGCCGTCAGGGTCTCGGGCGCGAGTACCCGCCGACAGGCCATGTCCGAAGCACAGCGGTCCGGGTCGTCGCACGGGGCGCAGGGCAGATCGCCGTACAGAACGACATGCCCGGGCCCGTAGGGCGCGGTTTCGTAAGGATAGGTCATGCCGTAGGAGGCGCAGAGGGTGCGGGTGCCGACGGCGGCGGCCACATGCACCGTGCCGGTGTCTCCGGTGATCAGCAGATCGCACAAAGCGAGGAATCCCCCCAGCTCCTCCAGGTTTGTCTCACCCATGAGGTTCAGAATCGCCCCGCGGCCAACCCGCAGCCGGCCAGTGATCTCCTCTCCCAGGGGTCGCTCCGAACGGGTTCCGAAAAAGAGGACCCGGCCCCCCCGTTTTCCCGCGAGATGATCGACCAGCGCCGCCAGCGCGCCGCTGCCGAGTTTCTTGAACCCGCGGGACGCCCCCGGCTGTATCCCGTAGAACGGACCGCTTTGCACAAACTCGTGGTCCCGCAGCCTCTTTTCGCAGGCGGCCGCCACGGCCGGCCGCACCGGAAAGACAAGCCTGCGCACCGACGGTGAGACGCCGGCCACCTCCATGGAGAGGTCCACCAGATTCTTCAGCGCGGGGTTGCGGCCGAACTGCCGGGTCTGTTCGACCACCCGGGCGGTGACGGGATCGGCGTACCGGAACCGACCGTCGGCGCCGACGGTCTTTCCCCGCACCGCGGCCGCTCCCGCGAGCGACGTCAGGACCGCTTCGAAGTCAGTGAATTGGCGGTTGATGATCAGATCAAAACGCGGCGTCCGGAGTCGGTGCAACAGATCGCGAAGCTCCCGGTAGGCCGCCCAGGAGAGACGGGCATCGCTTCGGATGACACCGGCGAGTCTGACGCGGGGAAAGGCGATCACCTCATCGAGATCGGGATTGCGCTGGAGCACCTCGGCAAAGGCCTCCTCCACCAGCAGGGCCAGGTGGGAGTTCGGATATTTCTCCCGAAGTCCCCGTATCATGGGGGTGACCTGGAGGATGTCCCCCATGCGATGGGTTCGGATCACGAGAATTCTTTTCGGTTTGCCGTGAGTCATCGGGTCTCTCAATCCCCATCCTGCCTCAGCGCATCCATCAGCTGCAGAACTTCCCGGGCCTCGCCAAGCCCCGCACCGCGGGGCAGCCGGGCCAGGAGTTCATCGAACACGACCGCTGCGGAAGGGAAGCACCCATTAATGAATGACGCAAGCTCCGGGTCGCGCATCCGGCAGTCCGCATAATCCCGGCGCCGGATCACTTCCCGGTACACCGCACCGTAGTAATCGGGGGAGAGCTCCCCAGCCGGCAGGTGCCGCAGGACGGCCAGCTTCGACAGAATCTCGGCGGGGTGGTGCCGATCGAGGTAATCGGCAATCGCTTCCGGCGCATCGCCGACAAAGAGGGCCACCCCCGGCCGCTCGAAGAGCCCGCCCAGGGCGGTGCAGGAGAGGGCCATGCACAGCACGGCAGGATCCGCTTCCACCAGAAGAACCGGTTCCGCCGCGGGCAGGGCCGGCAGTGCCGCCAGGACGTGGTAGAAGAGCCCGCATCCGAGAACCACAAGAAGCCGATGTTCACCGGGCAGCGCGGCCGCGATCCTCTCGCCTTCCCGTCGCGGGTCCACGGGGCTGTGCAAGTGGATCTCCCGACCCCCTGGCGTCGAAACCCGCAGGGTCGGAACACCTGCGGGCGTCGGAACCAGGCGGTGTGACGGTGGGATCGGCACGTCGGCAACCTTTTCAAAGATGGCCGGGAATAGCCGTTTCAGGACATCCACGTTCCGATGCGTCTGCGGGTTCATCGCGCCTCCTGGTACCTAACCCGGAAATGCATGCGTGACTCATGCAATATCCCGGCTGGCAGCACAATGGCTGCAACTCATTGTTTTTCCACTGCTTAACAAAATCATATCGCACGCCTCAGAAAGGTGTCAATGAGTTTACACCACGCATCCGTCGTTTTCGTTTTTCTGCTTTTTCCGCACAGAAAACCCTCAAGTTCCCCCCAGAAATGTCGATAAGGAGGTAACACGATTCTCTGCTTCGTCGCCAAGGAGAGCGCCCCATGAAGATTCCGCCCTATCAGCTCGATCACTTCTTCAGACGCAGCGAGGAAACCGCCGAACGCCGGGAAGAGACCCATCGCCCAAAGCAGGGCAAAGGCCTGGATCTGATGGAAGCCGACCGCGTAGAGGTCTCGGCGCAGGGCCGCAAAGCACAAATCCAGCGGGAGATGGTGGCCGAGATCATTCGGAAAATCCGCTGAGCCGCATTGCGGGGAGGGGGGGCCGCCCAAGCTATGGACACAAGCCGCAAGCAGATAAAAATCCTGATCGCCGACGATGAGAAGGCGTCCCGGGAGGTGCTGGTGAACCTGCTCCAGACGGACGGGCGCATCATCCGCACGGCCGCCGACGGTCTCCAGGCACAGGCCATACTCGAGGCCGACCCCTGCGACCTCATCCTGAGCGACCTGAACATGCCACACATGGGCGGTATGGAACTCCTCCGCTTTATACGCGAGCAGCTCCCCGCGGCCCTCGTCGTAATCATCACCGGCTACGCGACCCTGGAGAGCACGTTAAGCGCCATCGAGGCGGGGGCCTATGACTACATCACCAAACCGTTCAAGCTGGCCGAGATGGAGATTCTGGTCCGAAATGCCTGCGACAAGATTCTGCTCACGCGGGAGCGGCAGTCCCTAAGCCGGTCCATCGGTCGTAAACAGGAGGAGATCGAAGGGCTGGAACAGCGGGTCACCCTCCTGCAGAACCGCCTGCAGCAGGTCGAGGAACGGGAGGGGACCCTTTTCCTCGGCAACCTCAATCTTCATCGCCTGCCGATTGCCAAAGAGTCCCTGGCCGCGCGATACGGCCAGGAAGAGAGCTCCGCGAAAAAGCGGGCGCGCCTGGTGTCGCTTCTTCGGGAGATGCGACAGCGGGGTGAAATGTCGGAGGCCGAGTTGAACCGCTTCCTCCTGCGCTTCGACAACAGCCCGTCAGCATCAGAAGAATAACCGACTTGGGATTCCGAAACCGATGAGCCCGACGCCCCAACCCGAGCTTTGTTACCAGACGCCCGCCAGGGCGACACAGCGGATCCTCATTGTCGACGACGAGCCCGAGGCCCGCTCCCTTCTGTTGCGCTATCTGGAACATCTCGGCTTTCAGGTCGATGCCTGCAGCGAGGGCCGCCGCGCCCTCGCCCGGCTCGAGGGCGAGGGCTATCACCTGATCTTCACCGATCTCCACATGCCCGGCATGTCGGGCATCGCGCTGCTGGAGGCTCTCCGCGGCCGCGGGGACGCCACACCGGTGGTCGTGATCACCGGCTATCCCACCCTGACGCTCGCCGTCGATGCCATGCGCAAGGGTGCCGCGGATTTCATTACCAAACCGATCGCACTGAAGCACCTCGAACTCGTGATCAGCCGCATTCTCGAAGAAGCGGCCCTGAGGGCGGAAAACCTCGCCCTGAATACGAAACTGCACGAGCAGCAGGCCGTCACCGCGCTGAACGCGGCGCTCGAAGCAAAGGTCGAAGAGCTGTCGCTCCTCTACGAGATCGGAGAGACCACCGGATCGGCAACGAGCATGGACGCGCTCTTCGACAAGATCGTCGAGATGGCCTCGCTGATCACGGGGAGCCGTGAGATCTCCATCTTTCTCTGGGATCGGGAAACGAACCGTCTCGTCCCGAAGCGGACCCACGGCACCGACGGCGCGCTCGAGCCCATCCCGGCCGGTCAGGGGCCCCTGGGCCGTGCCGCCCTGGAGAAGCGCCCCCTCCTGGTGCACGCGCATGCAGGCGAACCGCAACCCATCCCCCATAGCCCGCCGGGCGCCTTTCTGAGCCTCCCCATGATGATCAAGGAGGAAGTCTTCGGCATGCTCAACGTTTCCAAACTGACGGCAGAGAGCCTCTTCTCGGAGAAAGAGCTGCAGCTGCTGAAGGCCCTCGTCGCAAAGGCGGCCCTGGCTTTGGAGAACCAGGCCCTTTATGAGAGCCTCTACGACAACCTCGTCGACACCCTGCGCTCCCTGGTAACAGCGGTCGAGGCGAAGGACCCTTATACACGGAACCATTCGCAGCGGGTGACCGATCTGGCCATCCTCATTGCCAGGACCATGGGGCGTCCCCGCTCGGAGCTGGAAACACTCCGTTTCGGCGGCATCATTCACGATATCGGCAAGATCGGCATTCAGGACACGGTGCTGCTCAAACCGGATCGGCTCAACGCCGCGGAAGGGGCCATCATTCGAACACACCCGGGAATCGGCGAGAACATCGTCAAGCCCCTCAAGTTCCTCAAGGAAGAGCAGGCCATCGTCCGCCATCACCACGAACGCTTCGACGGCAGCGGCTATCCCGACGGACTGGAGCGGGAGCGGATCCCCTTCCTGGCGCGGGTCCTCGCCGTGGCCGACACCTATGATGCCATCACCTCGACCCGCCCCTACCGCCGGGCGCGACGGCACGCCTTTGCCGTGGAGGAAATCACCCGCTGCCGGCACTCCCAGTTCGACCCCCAGGTGGCGGACGCGTTTCTCGCGTCCCTCCCGCACTGGTGCGACCCGGCCGGCACCGACGGCATCGATTGGAAGTGTGTGGCGC
The DNA here is from genome assembly GCA_945786985.1 of uncultured Nitrospirota bacterium. Classification (GTDB taxonomy): domain Bacteria; phylum CG2-30-53-67; class CG2-30-53-67; order CG2-30-53-67; family CG2-30-53-67; genus CALZGC01. Next base: position 5,657 of record CALZGC010000076.1, read on the forward strand.
AAGAGGTTCAAGAAACCCTCACGTCCATGTGATCCGATCCCCGGCCGCCCGAGACCGACAACGCTTTGACGGCTTCATCGTTTTTCAGACGAAGCGCGACCCGAAGCCGTCGGCCGCCGTCAGACGCCTCCTTCAAAAAAATCAAACAAAATCAAATTGTTAGAAAGACAAGGGACCTCCCCAAACATTTGGCACACTCCTTGCTCTAATACCAATGACGAACGCGGACGAAACGGGGAGGAGAAACCGTGCAGGAAAAGAGAGAGTTCGTGCGGGTGGAAGCCTATCTGCCCATCAAGTACAGAGTCATCGACGAAGACGAGTACGAAGCCGCGCG
>CALZGC010000077.1 GCA_945786985.1 uncultured Nitrospirota bacterium
ACCCGGGCGGCCTGGTGCTCCTCTCTGGCACCCACTGCGGCTCCCCGTCTCACGAGTTGCACCTTGTCGAAGAAAATGTCTATCTTTTCCGGCTGGAGGGGAATACCGGAAATACCGGCGGCGGCCATAATGCGTCCCCAGTTTGCGTCTTCGCCGAACAGGGCGGTTTTGACGAGGCTCGACTGGGCGATCCGGCGGGCCACGGCCAGACAGTGATCCTCGCTTTTGCCGCCAATGACCCGCACTGTCACAAACTTGGTGGCCCCTTCGCCGTCCCGGACGATGTCGCACGCCAGCTCCCGGCAGACCCGGTACAGTCCTTCCTGAAATCCCGAGGACCGCAGCTCCCGCGCCCCCAGGCGTAGCCCGGAAAGTCCGTTGGCGAGGATCAGGACCATGTCGTTGGTGCTCGTCTCTCCGTCCACGGTAATGCGGTTGAAAGATGGCTCCACGGCTTCCTTGAGGGCTTCTTTCAGAAGCACCAGTTCCACTGCAGCGTCGGTTGTCAGAAAGGCGAGCATGGTGGCCATATTCGGATGGATCATGCCTGAGCCCTTGGCGATCCCTCCGATGCGAACCCTTTTGCCGCGCAGCGTGAGCTCCACGGCGCGGATTTTTGTGCGCGTGTCCGTGGTGAGGATGGCCCGGGCGGCCCGGCTGCCGCCCGATCGGGAAAGCCCCTGGATCAGCCGGGGAATCGCCGGCAGCAGGGTTTGCACCGGCAGGGGAACACCGATGACGCCGGTGGAGGCCACTGCCACGTCCCGCTTGCGGGCGGAGAGGTGTTGGGCGGTATGCGCCGCCATGGCTTCAACATGTTGAAGGCCGGTAAGGCCGGTACAGGCATTGGCATTGCCGCTGTTTACGATGACAGCCCGGAGAGCGGGGGCGGGGAGAATTCTCCGTGTCCAGACGACGGGTGCGGCCACCGTCCGGTTCCGGGTGAACATGCCGACCGCGGCCGCAGGGGCCTCGGACACGATCAGTGCGAGGTCGGGGTCTCCTGTGTTCTTGATTCCGCAGGCGATGCCGGAGGCACGAAATCCTTGTGGTGCGGTGATGCCTCCGGGAACGGGGCGGATCGACACAGGCACGGTGGGGACCCCTAGGGAACCAGGGAAGGGAGGCGCAGGCCGGTCTCTTCCTCGAGTCCCATCATGAGATTCATGTTTTGAACAGCTTGCCCGGAAGCGCCTTTGACAAGATTGTCGATCGCGGAAAGGACGATCACCGTTCCTGTCCGATTGTCTACTTTGAGGCCGATGTCGCAGTAGTTCGTCCCGCGTACGTGGCGTGTGCTCGGATAGGCCTCCGCCGGCAGAACCCTTATGAAAGGCTTGGCTTTATAAAACGCGGCATATAAATCGATGAGCGCCGCCGTGGAAGCCGGCTCCCGCAGCGTGGCGTATGCCGTACAGAAGACACCCCGGTTCATCGGAATGAGATGCGGCGTGAAGTTGACCCGCAGTTCGGTTCCCGCCAGCAGACTCAACTCCTGCTCAATCTCGGGCGTATGCTGATGCCCAGCCACCCGGTAGGCCATGAGAGATTCGTTGGCTTCGGGAAAGTGCAGATGGGGCAGCGGCGTCTTGCCTGCGCCGGTCACGCCGGATTTCGCGTCAATTACAACCCCCGTCAGTTCGATGCGTCGATCCTGCACGAGCGGCGCCAGGGCCAGTATGGCCGCGGTCGGGTAACACCCGGGATTGGCAAGGAGCTGCGCGCCACGCACGGCATGCCGGTGCAGCTCGGGCAACCCGTAGATTGATTCCGCCAGCAGCGGCGCCGCGGGGTGGTCCACCTGGTACCACGTCCGGTAATGTTCCGGGTGCTTCAGCCTGAAGTCAGCGCTGAGATCGATGACCCGAACGCCGGAGCCCAGAATACCGGATGCGATTTTCATGGAATGGTTGTGGGGCAATGCCAGGAAGACGACGTCCACTCCCTGGACCACGGAAACGGGGTCGAGTCGTTCATACGTCAGTTCAAGGAGTTGCCTGAATTGCGGAAAGACCGCACCCAGGGGCGTCCCCGCGCTCTGCTGGGAGGTGATTCGGACGATCTCGACCTTCGGATGGTGCAGCAGTATCCGAAGCAGTTCAGAGCCGGTGTAGCCGGTGGCACCGGCCACTGCCACTTTGATCACAGGGGTATCCTCCCGAAACCAGAGACCCGGCCCAGGGGGCAGTGGTCTCCACGAACATCCTTAACGAATATTACACGAGTTGTCGTCATGAGAGGCCCCAGAGGTATTAGAGGCGCCACAGGCGAGGCGCAGAAAATTTTCTGGCTGAAGACATATAGCAATATTTCGCAATGGCCCTGTCTGCAAATATGGTGAAGCATCGAGAGAGTTGTAGCACGCTGTCCCAAGGAGCGCGACTGAATCGTAGCCCCTGCGGTACGTCGCAGGGAGCGGATCCCAAGATTCCTTTATGTATAAGCCGCCGCTGGCGGCATGAATCAGTGTCAAGCGGGAGACTGGCCCGGTGAAGGAAGGCCTTCG
>CALZGC010000078.1 GCA_945786985.1 uncultured Nitrospirota bacterium
GAAAGACGCCCCGATCGGTGCGGACGATGTGGCCCATGTTTCGGGGCAGTCCCGGGAGTTCAACCCCTTTGAGTTTGCCGATGCCGTGGGGGAGCGGGACGCGGCCCGTGCGCTCCTGATTCTTAAGCGTATGCAGGAAGAGGGGGTCCCGCTGCTCCTGATTCTGTCAGTCGTGACAGCGTTGTTTCGCAAGCTGTGGGTCGGCAGGAGTCTGATGCGGCGCGGTGTCGATTCGCGCGAGATCCTTTCGGCCTTGAAAATGACGTATCGGGGAGAAGATTTTCTGCGGAAACTCGGTCGTTTCCGGGAAGCGGAACTGGAGACGATCTACCGGCGGTTCGTGCAGATTGACGAAGCTGCCAAGACCAGCGGGCCGCAGCCGGAGCACCTTCTGGAAGCGCTCGTGCAGCGGATCTGCCGTCCCGGCATGCTGGGGCTCGAGAAGCCCTCAGACACTATCCGCACTAGGCTCCCACGGTGAGTTTGTTGACTGCCCGGGTCAGTCGGGATTTCTTCCGGGCTGCTTTCTTCCTGTGGATCAGTCGCCGGGACGCGCTCTTGTCCAGGGTTTTGAGGGCCTCTCCCAGGGCCTCCTGAGCGATTTCCTGGTTGTTCTCCGAAACAGCCGACGCCACCTTTTTCACTATGGTGTTCATTCGGGATCGCTGCTGTCGGTTGCGCTCGTTGCGTTTAACGTTCTGTCGTGCCCGCTTGATTGCCGATTTGTGATTGGCCAAGATCCTTACCTCCGAGAATATTTAAACCACTTAAATAGCATTTTACGAAACTGATTGTCAAGATTTTCTTTGCGATACGGTTTCCTTCAGGCGGGCGATCTCCCAGGCTTCCAGCCTGCGGGCTTTGCCCAGGGGCAGCGCGCCCAGGTCGATCGGTCCGATCCGGATCCGTCGCAGCTTGAGAACGGGGTGCCCGATCTGCTCGAACATGCGACGGATTTGCCGTTTCTTCCCTTCATAGAGGGTGATCTCCAGCGCGGTGTTCGCTGCATAGTGCCGGATCTTTCCGATCTCTGCACGGCCCGTGGCCCCCTCGGGGAGCCGGATCCCTGCGCGCAGCCGCTTCAATTTGTCTGCCGGCGGTTTGCCCTTGACTTTCACCTGGTAGACCTTGGGGATGTGGTGACGGGGATGGGTGAGGGCGTAGGTCAACTCACCGTCGTTGGTCAGAAGCAGAAGCCCCTCCGAGTGGTAGTCGAGCCGTCCCACGGGATGGACCCGCTGCGGCACACCCCGCAGCAGCGTCTGAACGGTGGGGCGTCCTTCGGGGTCATGCAGGGTGGTGACGAAGCCGCTCGGTTTGTTCACGGCGTAATAGACCGTCTTGGTCCGGGGTTGGATCAGTTTGCCGCGCACCTTGACGTGGCAGCTCCCCGGTTCGACCTTGGTGCCGAGTTGGGACACGACTTTGCCGTTGACCGTGACCAGCCCGTCAAGGATCAGTCTTTCCGCCTCCCGCCGGGAAGCGACCCCCGCATCTGCGATTATTTTCTGAAGCCGCACTTTGGCACTCATCAGGAACCGAACCTCTTTGACAGGGCGATCGGTGCAATGCTATCATAAAGCCAACTGCACGACAAACCAGTTGAGGATGGTACAATGGGATTCATCCGAGGCAATCCCCTGGCCCTGGCGAAGGACATTGCCGACGGCTATGTGGCGGTCAATCCGCTTTTCTTCAAGAAGTTCGAAGAGTCGGACTACAAGGAGCTCTACGCCAACCTCATCAAGGTTCAGAAGATGGTCAGGGCGGACGCGCCAGCGCTCACCGACCACCGGGCCGTCCGCCAGCGCAACATGCGTCTGCAGCGTCTCAACAACAGTCTGGTGGTCCTCAAGTACCACTGCCGTAAACTGCGAGTCCTTCTCTGATCTATGCCCCCTCCTGAATCTATGCCCCCTCCGGTGGCTCGGTGAGGCCGGTCTTTTCGGCGGCAAGGGCCGCGGGTTCCGTTTGCTCGGAAGGTGTGTCGTTCTCCTCGGGCACAGGGTTTTCCGCCTCGGCCGTCTCCTCCTGCACCCCCGGCGGCTCAGCGGTGTCGTCGGTCAGCTGGAGTTGCTCGCCGCGCTCTTCGATGATTTCCTGAAACTCCTTGAGGGCTGGTAGATCCTTGAGGGAGCGGAGCCCGAAGTACTCCAGGAACTCCTTCGTTGTGGCGTACATGATCGGGTTTCCGACGGCATCCATCCGCCCTGCCACCCGGATCAGGTTCCGCTCCAACAGGGTTTTCATGACGCCCGCGCAGTTGACGCCGCGAATGGCCTCGACTTCGGGGGTGGTCACAGGCTGCTTATAGGCAATGATAGCCAGCACCTCCAGGGACGCTGCAGAGAGCCGGACCTTTTTGGGGCGGACCAGTTTACGGATCCACGGGCCAAGCTCTTTGCGGGTCACCAGGCGGTAGCCGCCGGCCATTTCCACGACCTGCAGGGCTCGCCCGCTCTCCTCGAGCGTTTTGGCCAGTTCGGCCACGGCCTTCCTGATGGCTTTAGCGTCGAATCCTTCCGGTTCGAGAATGGCATGCATCTGCTGCAGCGAAAGAGGTGTTTCCGAGGCGAAAATCAGACCCTCGATCACCTTGCTGCATTCCTGTTCGTTCATGGTTCCTCCGGTGAAGGATGTTCCGAAGCCGCCGAGGGGGGCGTCTCCCCGCTGGGGGTCGCCGCCGCGGCTTTGCGGATCCGAATGGTTTCGAAACGCTGGGTCTGTTCGATCCGTACCAGACGGAGGCGGATGATTTCGAGCAGGGCCAGAAATGTCACGATAACTTCGCTGCGCGAGGGGCCATCGGCAAAGATATCTTCGAAACAGACACTGCTGTGTGTCTCCAGCAGCTCCAGGATTTCGGAGATCTTTTCTTTGATGCTCAGGGTCTCGACGGTGATTTCATGGACGTCCTGGACGTCCACGCGGCGCAGCACATTATTGAATGCTCCGATAAGATCCATCAGGTTGAGATTGATCAGCACCAGTTCCTGTTCCTGCTTGGCGCCTTCCGGAGAACCGTGGCTGTAGGTTTCAATCCAGAGGCTCTCCTGGCCTTTCAAATCGAGGGAGGCCTCTTTAAACTTCTGATATTCGATGAGGCGCTGCACCAGTTCCTCGCGGGGGTCGGCGCCGGTGTCTTCGTCTTCTCCGGTCTGCTCGGGCGGCAGCAGCATCCTGGACTTGATCTGTGTCAGTGTTGCCGCCACCACCAGGAACTCCCCGACCACGTCGAGGTTCAGCGTCTTCATCAGATCCAGGTACTCCAGATACTCCCGGGTGATCAGAGCGATGGGAATATCATAGATGTCGAGCTCGTGCTTCCGGATCAAATGCAGCAGAAGGTCCATGGGACCTTCGAAGATTTCCAATTTGACTTTATAGGACACAGGGGTGGTTCCTTGTTTGGCAGCGGACGCTGGCATTCAGCGTTGATCGCTGCGTGCTGCGTTTACCCTTCGATCTTCATATCTTCATGGCTTCTCGCACCTCGGCCATGGTCTGATCGGCTGCCGTGCGGGCCGCTGCGGTGCCCGCCTCGATGATGGCGTCAATGCTTTTGTGGTCGGCCGCCCAGTGGGCTCTTCTTTCATGAATGGGTGCCAGATAGCGGAGCATGTTGTCCGCCAGGATCCCCTTGCAGTCGACACAGCCGATGGCGGCACTTCGGCAGTCGGCGGCGATCCGCTCCACGTCCTGCTCGGTCGTGAAGATCTGGTGGTAGGCGAAGACCGGAGAGACATCGGGGTCTCCGGGATCGTTGCGCCGCTTGCGCTGGGGGTCGGTCATCATGTTCCGGACTTTCTGTCGGACCACCTCTTCCGAGTCCGACAGGTAGATGCAGTTGTCATAGCTCTTGCTCATTTTTCGGCCATCGGTGCCGGGCAGTTTGAGGACCTCCGTATGAATGGCCTGGGGCTCGGGAAACACCTCGCCGTAGAAATGATTGAAGCGCCGCGCGATCTCCCGGGTCAGCTCCAGGTGGGGCAGCTGGTCAACCCCCACGGGGACTTTGTGGGCCTTGTACATCAGGATGTCCGCCGACTGCAGGACGGGGTATCCCAGAAACCCGTAGGTGGACAGGTCCCGTCCGGTCAGCTGCTGCTGCTGTTCCTTGTACGTGGGGCAGCGCTCTAGCCACGGGATGGGCGTGATCATCGAGAGCAGCAGGTGCAGCACCGCGTGGTCGGGGATCCGGGACTGGACAAATAGCGTGGCGCGGGCCGGGTCGATGCCGGCGGCCAGCCAGTCCACGAGCATATCGTGGGTGTTCTCCCGAATCTGCGTGGTGTCACCATAATCGGTGGTAAGGGCATGCCAGTCGGCCACAAAGAAGAAGCAGTCATAGGCACGCTGCATCTCCTCCCAGTTCTTGAGGGCACCGAAGTAGTTACCCAGGTGCAGCTTTCCCGTGGGACGCATGCCGCTCAATACGCGTTGTCGACTCATCTCATTTCCCTAAGGTGTTTTGTATCAGCAACAGGTTACAGGAGCGGGTCACAGCAACAGGCTAATGATGCGCTCAAAGAGGGGCCAGAGTGTCACACCCAGGACGCCGCTCATGAGAAGGAGCACCAGAATGATCATTCCGTAAGGTTCAATCCGGGCCACGGCTATCGCTTTATCGGGTGGCAGCAACCCCACCAGGATCCGTCCGCCGTCCAGAGGGGGCAGGGGGATCAGGTTGAAGAGCATGAGCAACACATTAATGACGACGCCGACGCCGGCCATCAGAACCACCGGCACCGCCAGCATGAGTGCCTGCGAGCTCTGCTGCAGCGGGGGAATCTCCAGGGTCCTGATGAAGATCTCGAACACCAGCTTCAGCGGCGGATAGAGCATGACCATCAGGTGATAGACCAGGGCACAGGTGAGAGCCAGGATAAGATTTGTCGCCGGGCCCGCGCCGGCCACATAGATCATCCCCTTCTTGGGGTGTCTCAGATTGCGGTAGTTGACGGGTACCGGCTTGGCCCATCCGAACAGAACGGGTGAGCGCATGACGATCAGGATCAGCGGCAGAATAATCGTTCCGATGGGGTCGATATGGGGAAGCGGATTGAGGGTCAGGCGGCCCCGCTGCCGGGCGGTGCTGTCTCCAAACATCTCCGCCACCCATCCATGTGCCACCTCATGCAGAATGATGGAAAAAATGATCGGCGGCGCCATGACGGCGGCCGCCTGAATAAATCGTGCGATATCCATTCATATTCCGTATGTTTTTCATATAGTTTCGGTGATTTCGGCCCCGGTGATGCGAGCCGAACCGGCCGCTGGTGGAGGCTACCAAATGGGAGATTCAAAGTCAACGGTTTTGTGCCGAGGTGGCGGCGACCGACGATCGGAGACAACGGCGGAGGCTCTCCGTCTCAGCGCCTCGGCTTGAGGTAATTCTGGGCTTTCAGGGGGAGCCGCCCGCTCTCGATTCCTTTGAGGGCGGTGAGGTGTTGTTTGTGTACGATTCTCTGGAGTTCTGCTTCGTCCGGGAGGCCGCCGGTCAGCTCGGAGTAGACCAGCTTTCGGGAGAAAACAATCCGTCCCCTCGAGTAGATGGAGGTCTGCACGGCACCGTCCTGCTGCAGCTTCTCGGTCAGGACATGGAACGGCCGGTTCTCATGCAGGACGTTGTCCATGTACCAGATCTCCTTCTTCTCCTCCGCTGGCGCGGGCGCTGGCGCTTCTTCAGCCGCGGCCGGGGCCGTTTGTGTGGGCTCCTCGGGGTGCAGCAGGCGCTGGGCGATGAGATTGAGTTGATCGGTGGATGCACTGTTCTGCGGATCGAGTGTGAAGGGGCGCAGGCCCAGGGTGGATTTCTTGATTCCCGGACTGTAGCTGACGGTGCCGACCAGAACCGGTGAAATCCCCGAGAATTTGCTGCTCACCGTGGACACGACGCGGGCCGCTCGGACATCGTCCACATCGTCCACCATGTTGACGATCATGCGGGGCGAGAATCTCTCCAGCAGATTCTGAATCACCTCCGCGTAATAGTGGTCTACGTGAGAGATCCTTTCGACCAGTTCCGGGATGGAGCGGATGGCATCCGTTTTCCGGGGCTGCGTGGCCGAGTGAATCATGTACGAGATCAGCGGATTGCTTGGGAAGGACTTCAGAATCTTTCGATAGACAGCCATCTTCAGGAACTGATAGGTGTTCTGGATGGAAGAGGGATCGTTGGTGGTGACCATGAGCCCCTGATTGGACAGGAGAAAGAGGTCGAGCACATCGGGGCCGATGCCGCCGCCCAGATCGAGCAGCAGAATGTCCGTGTCCAGTTTGTAAATGCCCGCGCGGATCTTCTGGGCGAGCTGGTTGGTGTACTCCGGGTGGGTCGGCAGGTGGCGACTTCCCCCGATGAGGCGAAGGCCCGAAAACTCTGTATCCACCACGATCTGGGACAGCTCCGTTGAGCGGCCGGTCAGCAGATCGTTGAGCGTTCGCTTGAGGTAATGAATACCAAGCAGGGTGTGGAGATTGGAAGCGCCCAGGTCTGCATCCAGAATGATGACTTTCAGATTCATCCGGGACAGGACGATGCCGAGATTGGCCGTGATCAGTGTCTTGCCGACCCCGCCTTTGCCACTGGCAATCGGCCAGATCTGCATGCGCTTGGTGCTGTTGGGCATCATCCCTCCATGATGTTGGAGATAAAATAAGGTAAACGGAGGGTGTCTGTCAATCAGATTCTGACCAGACACCTACAAATTCCGTCGCGCAGGTGCGCCCGCGGATCGAGATTTGTCCAGGCGAAGCCCGATAGGGCACGACAAGAAGATAGCTCGAGAAAAAAGCCTTCCCATGGTAAGCGTTGCACACACACCGCAGGAGGGAGTCAGAATGGCGGTCTGTGACAGAGCGAGCATCCCGTCGGCAAGAGAGGTTTGTTCTCCATGCTCGACAGGAACAACGCAGGATGATGTGCGCCCTCCTATCTGGTGCTGGCCCCATCCCATGCCCGGGACGTGTCGGGGTCATCTATCGCAACCCATTAGCTGTAATAGAGGTACTTTCGCCACCGTTTCCGGACATTGCCTCGGGCGCGAAATAGGTGGAGTTGGAAGGGATGGACGGGCTCACGGGGGCGCTTCAGCAGCGACATGCCGGCGTCCGTCATGGCCTGATCGCCCTTGCGCGAATTGCAGCGCCGACAACACGCGACGAGGTTCTCCCAGCGGGTCTTGCCCCCCCTGCTCCTGGGGGTGATGTGATCGAGGGTCAGCTCGGACGGACTCGCCTTTTTCCCGCAGTACTGGCACGCGTTCCTGTCACGGATCAGGACGTTCTTCTTGGTCGGGCGCTTCTCCCGAATTCGGGGGACTTTGATATAGTGACGCAGACGGATGACCGATGGGATGGGTATCTTGCGGGTGGGGGAGTGCAAATAATGGGGGCTTGCCTCCTCGCAGATGGCGACCCCTTTGAGCACCAGCACCACGGCCCGGCGCGCCATGCAGATATTGATCGGTTCGTAGCTTGCGTTCAGTACAAGGACATTGCTGTTCATGCAAGGCCGCTCCCGTGGTGCGTTGGGCCCCGGTCCCGGCGTTTTCCGGACATCCCCCCATTCGGGGTCACCGCAGACGCTCCCGGGCCGCACGGGCCTCTTTGCTTATAGCAGGTTTGTGGCGATTCTGTCAATCTTTTTCATGGGTTAGCCCTCCTGGGGGGTGCACCGGCTTCTTGCCAAAAGGCTTGACAAGGGCCGTGGCGCAGATTATGATGCCGACTTTCAAGCCTTTTCGTATCCTGCGCAGAAACCAGCCGAAATCAGGGAGGAATTCATGTATATCGACCGGCCCATGGGGCATTATATCGACAAACTCGCGTCCGGCGCTCCCGAACCGGGCGGTGGCAGTGCGGCAGCGCTGGTGGGGAGCCTGGGGGCCGCACTCGTGAGTATGGTGGGAAACCTCACCTCGGGCAAAGAGAAGTATCGGGCGGTTCAGAGCGACATTGCAACGCTTCTCAAGGAGGCCCAAGCCGTGCGCGCCGATTTGCAGCGCCTGGTTCAGGAAGACACGGAGGCCTTCTCGGCCGTCTCCGATGCCTACAAACTGCCCAAGGAGACGGCCGAGCAGAAGAAGATCCGCTCCGCCAGGATACAGGAAGGGCTCAAGGGGGCAGCCACGGAAGTTCCCTCTCAGATCTGTGAAAAGGCACTGGCCGTCGCCCGTCTGAGCAAAACGGCAGCGGCCATCGGGAACGTGCAGGCCGTGAGCGATGCCGGGGTGGCCGCGCTCTTCGCGGAAGCCTGCGCCCAGGCCGCGGCCATGAACGTGAAGATCAATCTCAACGCCATTCGTGATGCATCCTTCACCGGTGCGAAGTGGCAGCGGGTCCAGGCGGTTCTTCGGGATGTGGGGCAGCTGAGACAAGATGTGGTCGCCATGACGTATGAGAAAATGGGATAGAGCATCGCTTCCGGCCGCAGCAGGCGGCCGGGGGGACCCGGAAATCAGACGGTACGGCAGACAGGTTTGCCGCTGCGCCGTCCAGCACGGAGGAGGAGCAGATGTCGGCGAAAGTAATAGACTGCGTGGCCATTGCCAATGAGATCAAGCAGGAGATCCAAGAGGAACTCAAAACCCTCAAGGGTAAGGGGATTGCTCCCGGCATTGCCACCCTGCTGGTGGGGGAAAATTTCGGTGCCAAGATGTACCGGGGACAAGTGGAGAAGTTCTGCGGCGAAGTGGGCTTCAGCTACACCAACGCCAATCCCGCGGCCGATGCCGGCGAAGCGGACGTCATGGGGATCGTCAAGGAGTTGAACGAGGACCCCAAGGTGAGCGGGATCCTGCCCCTGCGGCCCTTTCCGGATCAGATCCCCGATTCCGTCGTCATCAACAGCATCGACGTCAACAAGGACATCGACTGCTTCCATCCCTACAACATGGGCAAGCTGGCCCTGGGGGAGGTGACCTTTGCGCCCGCAACACCGGCGGCCTGCGTGGAGATTCTGGAGCGGGCGGGGATCGAGTTCGAAGGCGCCGAAATCGTGGTGGTCGGACACAGCAATATCGTGGGCAAACCGGCCATGCTCCTCTGTCTGAACCGCAATGCGACCACCACCAATGTGCACGTCTTTACGGCGCAGGCAGGCAATTCGGACAAGCACACGGTGGGCGCGGATATCCTCATTGTGGGCGCGGGTGTTCCCAACCTGATCCGGAAGCATCAGGTGAAGTCCGGGGCCATTGTGGTGGACGTCGGCATCAATCGGGTCAAGGTGCTTGACGACAACGGGGAGCCCGTCCTCAACGACAACGGAAAGCCGAAGACGAAGACCGTCGGCGACGTCGCCTTCGATGAGGTCTGCGAGGTGGCCTCCGCGATCACCCCCGTTCCCGGCGGGGTCGGGGTCGTGACGAATATGATGCTGATGCGAAACGCTCTGAAGGCCTGCAAGATTCAGCACAATCTGGCCTGACCCCGGTATGGCACACGTGGCACCGGGCCACCAGGTCAGAGAACTCACGAACACAACAGACCGTCATCACGGTGGCCTCCCCCGATTTGGGCGTGCCTCTTCCCGCGGGAAGGACTTTCTTGTTTGACGCATGTCTTGGGCTGCAGACTCGGTGCTGACGAGGCGCGCTGCAGCGCCCTTCTGGCCGGGGATACCGGGGATATTAGATGTGCGGGATCAGGTTCGGATCAACCGGTCTTCGGTCACGATGAGTGGGATTCTGGCGTCGTGGGCCTCGGCGGGTATTCTCCGGACGATCTGTGCTTCGAAGGCGAATCCAATTCGGGGCACGTCGGCGCGTAGTTGTTCGAAGAGCCGGTCGTAGTAGCCGCCCCCGTAGCCGAGACGGTTGCCCGACGGATCATATCCCACCGCCGGTGTCACGACCAGATCAACTTCCTCCAGGGCGATTGCCCGAGACGCTTCACCTCTTGGTTCGGGGATCCCCATGTAGCCGGGGATGAGGTCCCGCAGCGGGTCGTCGATCTCGAACAAGACCAGCCGCCGGTCGGCGGGGTCGGTCCGAGACGCAAAGAGACGCCTGCCATCCCTCACCATCTGCACCATCAGGCCGCGGGTCTGCACTTCACTGCGAAAGTCGGCATAGACAAAGATGGCGCGGGTCCCGTCATACTCGGGGAGGGCGAAAAACCGCCGGGCGATCTGCGCGCTTTTCACCTCTCTCTCACGCGCGGGGAGAGCATCCCGTCTCTTCAAGATCTCTTTTCGGAGATGCTTTTTTTGGACCACGTTGATCGCCTGCTCGTGCCGAAGCCGCAGGGTTATCCCTTTTGGAACTGCTGCAGCAAACGGTCCAGGATCTCCCGGGTATCCGCCACGACCCGGCTTCCCGCATCGTAGGGTGCGACTCCTTTTAGGTCGGCTTCGATGACGGCCCTGTCATAGGAGAGGGCGCCGAGGAATTCCTCAGGGGAGAAGTGTTTCTTCAGGAAGGCCAGCTCCTTTGGGGAGGCGACCTTGTTTCCCACGATTAGTATCGAGCGGATACCCAGATCGGTGGCCATGCGCCGTACCTCGCCTGCGGTCTGCAGACTCCGCGTGCCCGGCTCGACAATCACGATAAAGGCATCCACGTGGCTGGTGGTGCCGCGACTCAAGTGCTCGATGCCCGCTTCCATGTCGAGCAGGACCACCTCCTCGCTACGCAGGATCAGGTGCCCCAGCAGCCGTTTCAGGAAGACCCCCTCCGGGCAGAAACAGCCGCCGCCGCCCTTCTTGGCCCGTCCCAGCGTGAGGAGCCGGATATGATCCATCCGGAGAGCATAGCGCTCCGGGATGTCCTCAACCTGGGGATTGAGTTTGAAGACGCCGCCCATGCTGCCGGGGCGCGCGCCTGTCCGTTCCTCGATGAGGTCACTCATCTCGGCGATGGGTCGGATGGCGTCGATTTGCTCCGGCGTAAACCCGATGGCCGAGCCAAGGTTCGCGTCGGGGTCGGCATCGACGGCGATGACGGTGAAACCTTTATCCGAGAGCAGCCGGGCGAGGGTGCCTGTGAACGTGGTCTTGCCCACACCCCCTTTGCCCGAGATAGCGATCTTCATGCAATGCTCCTGTCGTGAGTGAAGTCCGATGGGTCGCCGCGGTGCCCTCTGTCAGCGAAGCACCCTGTCGTATCCCAGGCGCCGGGACAGCCCCCGTCCGGCATCGACGATCAGCGGGATGAGTTCCTCGCGCAGGCGATGATCGGAGAGGCGGTGGGCGGGTCCTGAAAGGGACATCCCCGCCACCACCTGCTGGGTGTAGTTCCGGATGGGAACGGCCACGCACTTCACCGAGTCTTCATACTCCTCGTTGTCGGTGGCATACCCCTGGCGCCGGATCTGGTCAAACTGGTGCATCAGGGCCTGCGGGTCGGTGATGGTCTGGCGTGTATACGGTTTCAGGGGGCTCTCTTTCAGAAACTCGAGAATTTCCTCCTGGTGTCGGAAGGCCAGCATGATCTTGCCGATGGAGGTGCAGTGCGCCGGAAGGACCGCACCGAGTCGGGAGACCACCCGGACCGACTTGGTGGTTTCCTCGACATCGATATAGATCACCTTGCCGCCCCGGAAGACGCCGATGGAGACTGTCTCATTGCAGTCTGCCACCAGCTGCCGCGTGATTTCCCGGGATTGGCTGGTGAGGCCGCAGTGTTTCTGGAAGGCTTCGCCCAGCTGCAGGGGTTTCAGTCCAAGGCGGTAGTTTTCAGTGAGTTTGTTCTGCTCCACGTATCCCCTGAGCTCCAGGGTTGCCAATAGACGGAAGACATTGTTTTTGTGGAGCGCGAGCCGCTTGCCCAGTTCGGTTACCCCAAGCTCGGCCTCTTCGCCGGTCAACGCTTCGAGCAGATCAAGAGCGTTGGAGACCGATTTGATCTCGTAATCTGTTTTTTTCTTGGAAGTCCGATGGTTGCCTTTTGTGTGCAGGGTTGCCGCAGCCGAGGAGACGCCCAATGGATTGTTTTTCATTGCAGGTGCCTGAACAGATAGAAACATTATAATATCTTCATACTTCTTGGCCCAAAATATAACAGTGTTATATTCAATGTCAAGGGAATTCCTGCCGTTTGGCAGCGGCCGGCGCCTCCGGCGTCGTCAAGCGATCGGTTTTCCGGTGGTATTCAGGGTTAGAAAAGGCCTGCGGGATCGGGCACGTGCCCGGGAGGCATCTCGAGGGGTGGGTGATTAGCCGCAGGAGCTGCACGACGTGGCCGAACAGCTGCTGCAGGAGGCGCCTCCCTTTGTCGTGCCGCGGGAGGCGAAGACCGAGAACTTTCGCACCACGTCTTTGCTCTCACAGCGGGGGCAGCGCACATCCTTTTCCCCCCGGCCGCTGACAATTGTTTCAAACGCCTCGGAACAGGCGCTGCAGGCATATTCGTAAATGGGCATTTCCTGCGGTCCCGATATTATGCCTTGGGCACTTTCTCCCAGTCCTGGAGAAACTTTTTCAGTCCCACATCAGTGAGGGAGTGCTTCATGAGCTGTTTCATCACCTTCAACGGGATGGTGGAGATGTCCGCACCAACCAGGGCCGCCTCCAGGACGTGCAGGGGGTTGCGGATGCTGGCCACGATGATCTCTGTTTCATAGGCGTAATTCTGGTAGATGGTGTCGATCTGCTCCACCAGCTCCAGGCCGACATGGCTGATATCATCGAGCCTGCCCACAAAGGGACTGACATAGGAGGCGCCGGCTTTGGCGGCAATCAGCGCCTGCGTCGGCGAGAAAATGAGGGTGACGTTGGTCCGAATTCCCTCCGTTGCCAGGACGCGCACGGCCTGCATTCCCGCCTCGATCATGGGGATCTTGACGACGATATTGGGGTGGAGGTTCGCCACGTCCCGGGCCTCTTTCAGCATCCCCTCCACGTCGGTGCTGACGACTTCGGCGCTGATGGGACCGTCGACGATCTCGCAGATTTCCGTGAGGACCTCGCGAAATCCCCGGCCCGTTTTGGCCACCAGAGAGGGGTTGGTCGTGACACCATCCACCAGACCGAGAGACAAGCCCTCGCGAATCTCAGAAACGTCCGCTGTGTCGATAAAGAATTTCATAGCTCCTCCAAATCACCGGCCTGTCTGTTGAAGAACGAACGGAGGTCACTCCCCCGGAAAGCGACGTCTGTGAAGAAAGGGCCCCATTATAGGCCGCAGCAGAGACGATGTAAAGCGGTATTTCGGTTCCGGCGGAGCCCCGGCACGGTCTGTTGTCGTCCCGAGAGTATTTTCGCAGACCGTGTGATCTTATCGGCTGCAGACGGATTCTGCTTCGGGCTTCGGGAGCAGATGAATCCTTCTCATCAATTCCACCACGTGGACCACCGGGATTGCCACTCCCTCCCGGTTCAGAAGATCCGTCAGCTGGAGCTGGCAGGCCGGACAGGCGGTGGCCACGACCTGGGCTTCGCTCTCCCGGATACCATCGACCTTGTGTCGGCCGATTTTCAGGGCCAGATCATAGTGACTCACGGAGAAGAGTCCGCCGCCACCGCAGCAGCGGTCCGCGTCCTGCATCTCCACATACTCGATTCCGGGGAGGTTTTGGAGAATCTCCCGGGGCGCATCCCGCACACCCATCCCCCGCCCGAGATGGCAGGGCTCATGATAGGTGACGCGCAGCGGGGGGCCGTCCGGCGTCTCTGCAGCCTGTTCAGCGGGCGCCGGGCATTGGCGCAGGTAGGCCTGCAGGTCGTGGATCTTCCCGGAGAGGGCGGAGGCCGCCTCGCTTGCGAAGAGGCGCGGGGTGAGCTCCTTCAGGGTGGACCCGCAGGTGGCACAGAGCGTGACGACGGCATCGACGTCCGGGTCCGACAGGGCTTCCAGATTACGGGCCACAAGCTTCCGAGCGGTGTCTGCATCTCCCATGTGGAGACTGGGTGCGCCGCAGCAGACCTGGTCCGGCGGCACAATGACTTCGATGCCGCGCTGTGTCAGCGTCTCGACGGCTGCCGCCGCGGTCTCTGGAAAGAGCAGTTCCACGCCGCAGCCGAGGACAAGTGCTATCCGCCCCCGGATCGGGCCCTCCGGCAGACAGGATGGGGTCCGCTCCCGCCGTGACCCCGGACCGAGCTTCGGCACGGTCCGTCCCTTACCGTCTCGCACAAACGGAAGAAACGGGTGCGCCAGCCTCAGGTCCGTCAGGGGAGTGTAGACGCGTCGGCCGAGCAGATCGAGCAGCCGGGCGGACGCCGCCATCACCTGCGGTCTTGAAAGAATCTGTCTGGAAAGAAGTCTCTGATAGAAGGGCAGCCCCTTCGCGTCTGCGAGATGAAGCTTGCCCAGCAGATTGACGAAGTCCGCACCGGCCCCCGAAGGGCAGCTGGCGGCACAGGCCTTGCACCCGATGCAGCTTGTGACGATCTCGTTGAGGCGGTCGCTGAGGGGCAGATCCCCCTGCAGGACGGCCTCCATGAGGGCCATCCGTCCGCGGGCCACTCGGCTTTCATCCAGCGTTTCGCGATAGACCGGGCAGACCGCCTGGCAGGCGCCGCACTCAATGCACTTGCCCAGTTCGTCTGTATGTTTTCGCAAGAAATCGTCCATGATATACTTCTCGGGGCATCCTTCCCGGGGCAGAGCAACACCCAGCGTTCTGGCCCCTCTGGCGTCCTATTTTTCGGGCCGGCCTTGACCCAACTGTAACGCAGACTGACGGTTTTCTCTACCCCTGCTGCAGATTACCCGGAGGCATAGCTGTGAAGCCCGGAGAGAACGATGTTGACGCCGAGGAATGTGAACAACACGACCGCAAAACCGATGATGGAGATGTACGCGGTGCGTCGGCCGTGCCAGCCGATGGTGATGCGGGCATGGAGATAGAGGGCATAGACAAGCCAGGAGATCAGCGACCAGGTTTCCTTGGGGTCCCAGGACCAGTAGGTTCCCCAGGCATAGTTGGCCCAGATGGCGCCGGTGACGATTACCAGCGTCATGAGCGGGAAGGCCACCATGATTGTTTTGTACGACAGGTTGTCCAACAGCTTCTTCTGCGGCAGCGCCTCCAGAAATTTCGAGTAATTGAATTGCACGATCAGGAAGACCAGAGTCGTCCCCCAGGAGATGAACATCATCGTTATTTCATAGGGATTGGACTGCATGCTGACTTGGGGAATCGATTTGATGCGCTGCAGCAGCAGCAGCAGCGCCGCACTTTGGGCCACGAAGGAGGCGATCATGGCCCACAGCGAAAGTCGCGCCAGATTCTCCTGTTTCATGTAGACGTACAGCGCATACAGAACCATGGTGAGCACATAGAGTCCGAAAATAATCAGAAAAACGGTCCCGACGTCGGGGATCTCGATTTCCACGGGTGTTTTCGTACCCGGGTGGAAAACGGGGTAGAGTTTGCCGTGCTCCAGGACCATCTGTCGCATCCGGAAGACCCCGTCGGTGAGCACCGAGAGCTTGGTGACGCTCATGGAGAACCAGCCGACGACGGCAACGCAGATGCCGAAGACCTCCATGGGAACCCGGTCCTTCAGGAGGTAGAGGATGCTGAACGCGAAGGCGACCACAAAGGCCGCGTAAGCCACCGACGAGACGGCCACGTGGAAATGAAGCCAGGCGCTCTGCAGTGCAGGCACCAGCGGTTCGATTTCCTTGTTGGGCGAGAGGGACGCGATCCCCATGGCTGCCAGGGAAATGGGCAATACAAAGGCACCGGCAATCTTGAGCTTGTACTTGAATTCAATCACCGCGTAGACCAGGGCGATGCCCCATGAAAAAAAGAGCAGGGTTTCGTACAGATTGGTGAAGGGCGGATGGGACAGCCCGGCATCGATCCAACGCAGGGCCATTCCCACCGTCAGGCAGAGCACGCCGATGACCGTGGCTCCGGTGGCGCCGTTTCCAACCACGCGGCTGCGGGGGCCCAGATAAATCACATAAAGAATGGTGGCGATCACGAAAGCGATCCCCCCGATATTGAACAGGGTTTGGCTGATTTTGAAAAGCTCCATCGATTGTCTCCTTACTCCTTGAGGAGCTGAACCAGATCATTGAACTTCTTTTCAAAGGCCATCCGGTTCTTGTGGGTGCTGCCAGAGAGCACGACATGATCGCCTTTCACCCGTGCCCAGAGCCGCTGATGGGAGTGAAAGAAGGAGATCATCAGTCCCACCACCAACAGGCTGCAGCCGATCCAGACCACTTCCACGCCGGGGTCATAGGCGACCTGAAGGCCGGTGTACTGCCATCCCCAGTAGTCCTTGAAGGCAAACTTGTAGGGACCGGTCTCGACACTGTGCTCGGGGAATTTGGGAAGCAGCCATCCGGTGAAAAGGCTCTTGCCGCCATCCGTGGCCCGGAGATAGACGGCCGGATTGATCAGCTCGTTGGATCGTGAGGTCACCCGCCCCCGGACGATGGTGAAATCGGGCACGAAACTGACCACCTCCACATCCGTCGCCGTGCCCTCGATCCGAAACTTGCCGTTGGGGGGTGTCCGGTATTCCCGGGTGTCGCCATTGGGCGCCGTCACCTCAAAGACGACCAGACCGGGCCGGCCGGTCTGGCCGTAGTTGGACTGATAGAAATAGATATCATCCACCACGAGCGGGTCGTTGACCTCGATGGTCTTGCGGGTTTCTTCCTGCCCGTCGCGCAGCACGACAAGGTCGCTGGTGTAGTCCTTGGGGCGCCCCGTGTTGGGATAATAGCTGATCGAAAAGTCGTCGCACCGTATGGCAAAGGGAAGCGTCTTGTATTCGCTGTCCCGGTTGGCGTGCGGGTCGGCGGGCGCGTCCTTCTTCCCCGAAAACAGACCCCGCATCGACGCGGAGACGGTGTCGATCATTTTATTCTGGCGTACAAACATCTGATTGTCGGTTCGGCCTTCGGGGATGGCGATGTAGCCCTTGAATCCGAAAAGGTTGCCGACAATGGCCCCGGCGAAGATGGTCAGAATGCTGACATGGGTGATGTAGACACCGAAGCGGCTGACGAGCCATTGGTTGAGAAAAAAGTGGACAGTATCCTCCCGCTCCGTTCGAATCAGCTTGCCCGGGAAGTTGAGCAGTGCCACGTAGCCCAGCGGGATGATGATGAAGGAGACAAACTCCAGGAAATTGAGGTCATAGATCATCGTAAAAAAGACGGCCAGGGCCACGGCGGTGACGTCGAGCAGCATGATCCAGATGGAAAATCGGGCGGACTTCCTGAAAGCCTGCTCGACCTTCTCTGTGGCGCCGTCCACCTGCAGGGTCTCCATGAAGGGGTGCTTCTTTTCGTCGCCCTCGTCGAGGACCGGCTTGATCCCCTTGGCGAAGCGCCATACCCGCGGCAGGCGTTCAATGGTGCAGACAATCAGGTTCAGCATCAGCAGGAGCAGCAGGCCGAAGAACCACGGCGTGTGATACATGTCGAAGAGGCCCAGGGCATTGAACAGGCGGATGGTCCCCTCGCTATAGCTCTGGGCATACTTCTCGGGTGTGGCACCCTGCTCGATGATGGTTCCGACGATGGAAACGACACCGAGGATGATGAAGAGAAAAACGGTCAATCGGATGGAGTTTAGCGCGTCATAGAGGCTGGCGAAAAACCCGGCACTTTTCTCCGACGGTTTCCCGGGAGCCTCCGGGGAAATGGTCTGCTCTTTTTTCAAGTTCCCTCCTGATACAAAAAACTGCCGCTGAGAGGCGTGGCGGAAGATATTCGGGTTTGATTATATAGAGACTGGCGAGACATGTCAACGATTTTGCTTTGCGGAATTTTGCTTTGCGGAATCCTGTGGCTGAGGGGCTGCCCGCCGGGGCGGTTGTCAACCTGAGAACCCCTGTGCTATGGTCTGGCAGGAACGGGGGTTTCGGCGATGCCAAGAACCTGGATAGGCCCGGGATGCCAGAGATGAAACAAACGCTCAAGATTGCCACACGCGCGAGAATTGAGATGGTAGACATTACGGCCGACGTCCAGAAAACGGTGGATCGACAAGGCATCACCGAAGGTCTCTGCGTGGTTTGTGTGCCGCACACCACGGCGGGCGTTACTATCAACGAGAATGCCGACCCCGACGTGCAGGACGACATCCTCGGGCATCTGACCTCTCTGGTCCCCCGTCGGGACGCCTTCCGGCACGGTGAGGGCAATTCAGATGCTCACATCAAGGTGAGCCTCACCGGTTCTTCGGAGACCGTGATCGTGGAGCGGGGGCGTCTGGTGCTCGGGACGTGGCAGTCGATTTTTTTCTGTGAGTTCGACGGGCCCCGAAAACGAAAGTGTCATGTCACGGTTCTGGGGAGGTAAGAGGAGCCCCCCGATTCCGGAGGGCTCACGCGATGGACAACTAGGAAGCGTCGACAGCATCGGTCGGGCAGACCTCTACGCAGTTACCGCAATCCGTACACTTGGCTGCGTCGATGACGTAGATATCGCCATCGGAGATGGCCTCTTCCGGGCATTCTTCCATGCAGGTGCCGCAAGCCACGCACTCGTCGTTAATGGTATGTGCCATTTCGTGCATCCCTCCTTTCCTCTGAGAATTGCTCACGCATCAACTGGGGAGCTCAGGGGTAAAGCATCTGTTTCGAAACGGTTTCTCAATAGAGCCAGATGGGTCATCAAAGATGGGGGCCAGCCCGGATATTGCATGCGTCAATCTATTACGAGGTCGAACTTGTCACGGCGTAGCATTCTGCGAGGCCGGATAGTCTGCCACATGCTGCGTTACAGAAAATTTTCTGACTTGGTGGCCCTGTTCGAAAATACGGTGGCATTCGAGTGCCGTAGCGCGCCCTGCTCTGTGTTGTCTTTTCCCCGGCGAAGGACTTCCTTCACGGGGCCATTCTCCCGCTTTACTCTGATTCATGCCGCCAGCGGCGGTTTATACATTAAGGTAATTTGGGGTGCGCTCCCTGCGATGGTCCGCAGGGGGCACGCCTCAGTCGCGCGCCTTGATGGAGATCGCGCAAGCCCGGATATTGCGTGAGTATTCGTAGCGAAGCGGTGCAGGTGCCACTGGATACAAGGCGTCGCGACCGCGGCCACCGCAGGCGTACTGAGCAGTACGTTGAGGAGGCCGAGAGAGCGCAACGCAGTAGACATGGGTATGTGCGCCGCTGCAGCAGGATACTCATGCAATAATCGGGCTAAAACACCCTCTCGATATGTCACCCTATTTTCGCACAGAGCCACTGGAGATATTTCAATATGTCTTCAGACAGCAAATTTTCTGCGCCTTGCCTGGGGCGCGTCTAGCATCTCTGGGACCTCTGGGACCTCTGGGGTCTCTCATGACGATCGCTCATCCAAATATCCGGGCTAGACCGATTCCACGCCCACGACCTCGGGCACTTCCTCCTTCAGCACCCGCTCAATGCCGTTTTTCAAAGTCATCTGGGACATGGGACATCCGCCGCAGGCACCCGTTAGACGGACTCGGACGATGCCGTCAACGACCTCGACCAGTTCCACATCTCCGCCGTCTCGCTGCAGGGCGGGGCGAATCTTGTCGAGAGCCTTCTCGATTTGTTCTTGCATCAGTTTACTCCTCCTCGCGCGCTCTCCCGGTGAGATCGCAAAACCATACTAAAAATATTATATTATTATTGAAATGTCAAGGGACGTCTTGTTGTTCATGGAACGGTTCGTGTTTGTAGGCGTCGCCTGCCACATGTGAAAACAGGATGTTGTCAAAGAGTTTTCCAGCTTCGAGGGGATCCGTAACCAGGTCCATCCAGTTGATTTTACTGAAGTAGAGCTGCCGGCCCACGTCAAACCGGTCGTACTCGCTGATTCCTTCCGTCAGAAGAATCCGCTCCGGGCCGCCGGGCTGCAGGATGCGGCGGCATCCATCCCAGGTGACCAGCACCGTTACGCCTTCGATTTCCGGGTTCGCCGCCAGATGGGCGGCCAACCTGCGGTCGTAGAGACCGTCGATGATCAGCCGTGCCAGGACCAGATCCAGGGAGGACGATGTCCTCGCCAACCGCGCTGCCAGTCGACCGGGGTGCACTCTCAGGGAGATGACCAGATACCCGGTTTCCTCCTCCAGATAGGCACCGTGATAGAGGAGATCCGGAAACGCCTGCTCCAGTTGACGAAGGAACGCTGCGCCGGCTGCCGGGGGCCGCGCCGCTCCGGTGTCCAAGGTTTCACAAGAGACGAGACAGGCCAGCAGGAGGCAGGCCTCCCATATTCTGCGCGCCGGCTGTCGGCGGCGGGCGGCCATTTCAGTCGAAGCATCCGAGCTGGCACCGGTTGATGCGGATACCCAGTTGATTGCATGCGTCGCCGACGGTTCGCACCGGAACCTGCAGCTCTTTGGCCACCTGAAAAGCCCGGGCGCAGGGAAGGTGGTGGTCTTCCGCTGCCTGTCGGATGGTCTCTTCCAGCTTCTTCTGTTGGACCGGGTCTTTCATCGTCAATCCCCGCTCGATCTCAAGAGACCTCCTTATAACAGAGCGGCCGCTCGATTTCAAGTGCATTCTGCCAAGTCTTCAATTCACCCGTGTTCTCGGTAAAATACCTTCTTTCGCTTGACAAATTGGTTTAAAGATATACTATCTCTCCAAGTATTTATTTATGTTGGCTAATCCCACAATGCAGTCGTGAAGGGGAAGGAGGTGAAGTCTAAATGAAGGGTTGGACAGGAATTTTTTGCACACTTGCAGCGGGTGTTCTCCTGGCTGGTTGTGCCGTCTACACCCCCGGGGACATCAGTGCCGTGCAAGATCTGATTCGCGAGGCTGAGGCCGCCGGGGCAAAACAAAGGGCGCCCTACGAGTATTACAGTGCAGTGGAACACCTGAATGTCTCCAAGGAAGAGCTTTCGGAGGCCGATGACAAGAACGCCAAGGTTTTTGGCGAAAAGGCTCGGGCCATGGCTGAAAAGGCTCTGCAGAAATCCAGATGAGAGGGGGGAGTGCAGATATGAAACTTCAGAAGAAGTGGTTACTGGTTTGTCTGGGCCTCCTCCTCTTCAGTGTGGGGTGCGCTTCGACGGCCACCCGGGAGGCCCTTCAGGGTGATTACGACAATGCCATGCGGCTGTTCAACCAGCTGCCGGCCAACGCGAAGGATTGCGCGCCGCAGGAATACGCCAAAACGGAGGCCAAGCTGGCGCACATACAGGAAGAGATCGGCGAAGGGCACTGGACTTACGTGAGGAAGTATCTGCCCGAAGCGGATACGCTGGTTCGCGATACCAAGGCGACGGCGAAACGCAAATGTCCGCAGGTTGCGAAAGCTGCACCACCGCCTCCGCCGCCACCGCCGGTTGAGAAACCGACCTTCATCCTCAAGGGGATCAACTTTGATTTCGACAAGGCCACCATCCGGCCGTCGTCGGAGCCGACACTCAAAGAGGCGGGGTCGGTGTTGAAGCGGTTCAACGAGGTGGAAGTCAAAATTGAAGGCTATACCGACACTTCAGGACCGGAACAGTATAATCGCGTCCTTTCGGAGAGGAGAGCCAAGGCCGTCAAGGATTATCTGATCAGTAATTTTGGGATTTCCCCGGATCGGATTGATACAGTGGGCTACGGTGAGTCCTGGCCGCGCGGAGACAACAAGACGAAAGAAGGCCGCAAGCAGAACCGGCGCATCGAGTTCATAATCACCAAACAGTAAGGCTTACACGCTGCCCGGAGGGGAAGCCCTCCGGGCAGTTGTCATTCATCCGCGATGTAGGGCTTCATCTCCCGGATCAGCTGAGAGAGATCCTTGCCTTTGCCCGTCTGGAGGCTTTTCCCTCTCCGGAAAAACGAAATCACGCCGGATTTTCCCTGGAACACCCGGAACTGCTTCTGTTTGCCGGGCTTCAGAAAGACGACGGCATATTGCCCACCGTTGAAGCCCGCAGCGTTCGGGACTTGCTGTTTCATCCCGTTGATTTCCCCGCCGGACGTCTCGATGATCACCGTCTCTCCGCTGCTCAAGCCTCCCTTGATGGAATCCTCCACCAGGAACCGGGTATGGGTGATGATGTTCGGACTGGACGCTTCCCACTCGCTTTTGCATGACTCGACTCGGCCGAAGACGATGACGTCCGAATACTGAGCCAGCGTTCCCAGTTCGATGCTCTCCGCTTGGCCCGGCGGTGCCAGCCAACCAAGCAGTAGGAGTGCCAGGAGCAGGGACGGGGTTTTCAGCAAGGGAATCGACATGGTGCAACCTCCTGTGGCCCGTCCGGCCAGCCCGGCCCGCGCCCGCTAATGTGGTGTCCGTTCCGTCCCCTTTCTCGTTACCCGGTACAACTCTCGGCTCCCTACGGCCACGGGGCCGTGTTCGCAGGATCTCTGATAGGAAATCGAACACGAGGCGGCATGCACGAACAGCCCCCGCATGATGTTTGGAAGGGGGTGTGCAATGTAGGGCCAAAATCCATTATATCGTTTCGCACGCCCTCGTGTCAAAAGCTCCTTCAGCTCATGCCCGGGGGGACGCCCCCTTTCCTTTCATTGACACCGCCTGCGCATTTTGATACCGTACGGTCTATTTTTCTCCGCCCCGGCGTGAACGGGGGGCCTTCAAACCGATGACCAACCGCAGGCAATGACGCGCAGGCTTTACGAAAAGATTACCTCCCCCGATGCCTTGCTGGCGTTGCTCTCGGGAGTTCTGCTCAGCCTTTCCTTTCCGAAACCGTCTTTATCAGGACTCGCCTATGTCGCCCTGGTGCCGCTTCTCTTTGCTCTTATGCGTCCGACGCGGAGGCTTCCGGCCTTTGTCTGCGGAATGCTCACCGGCCTCGTCTTCTATCTAGGCACCATCTACTGGTTGACCCTGACCATGGAGAACTATGGTGGCATCCCGCGGTGGCTGAGCCTCCTGATTCTCTTTGCCCTCTCGTGTTACCTCGCTCTATTCCATGGGATCTTTGCGTGGGGAACAGCGCGGATGCACCGCGCCCGGCTTCCGCTGGTGATCGGTGCGCCGCTACTCTGGGTGGCCCTGGAGTACGCGCGCGCGCATCTGCTCACGGGATTTCCCTGGGCGCTGCTCGGATACACCCAGTACCGGCATCCGCTCGTCCTGCAGGTTTCAGACATCACCGGTGTTTATGGTGTGAGCTTCCTCATCGTAATGGTCCAAGTGGCCTTTGCGGGGGTTCTGGGAGTTGTGATGCGCCGCGGCGACGCTCGGGCTGTGCTTCTCCCCGCGGGTGCCGCAATCGCCTGCCTCGTTGTCACTCTGGCGTATGGGGCCTACCGGTTGGATCAGATCCGTGCCCTTGAGCCGAGCACCCTGCTGCGGGTGGGTGTTGTCCAGGGGAACATCGAACAGGAGGAGAAGTGGGATCCTATCTTCCGCGATGAAATTCTGGCCATCCACACGCGGCTGAGTCGGGAAGCCGCACAGGAGGCGCCGGATTTGATCATCTGGCCGGAGGCTTCCGTTCCGTTTTATTTTTTGGCCGAACGGGCCTATCAGTCCAGGCTGCTGACCCTGATTGACGACCTCGGCATCGCCCTGCTCTTTGGGAGCCCCGACACTCGCATTCACGACGGCAAGCAGCATTTCTACAACAGCGCCTTTCTCGTTGCGCCTGGCGGTGAGCTCCAGGGGCGCTATGACAAGATGCACCTGGTTCCCTTCGGGGAATACGTGCCGCTGCGCCGCGCTCTTTTCTTCGTGCACCCCATTATCGACTGGATCGGTGACATGACCCCCGGTCGGGACGTATCGGTCATGAAAGCGGGCAACGGAACGCTCGGCACGCCGATCTGTTATGAAATCATCCTACCCCATCTCGTCCGCCGTTTTGTAGCGGCCGGTGCCAATGTGGTGGCCACGCTGACCAATGACGACTGGTTTGGCCGCTCCGCCGCGCCCTACCAACACTTTTCCATGGCCGTCCTGCGGGCCGTGGAGAATCGCGTTCCTGTGGTGCGATCAGCCAATACCGGCATTTCCGGTGTAATCGTACCGGACGGTACCATCGTAAAGCAGACGGAGATGTTCGTGGAGGATGTCTTCGTGGCGCACCTACCCCTGCTCCCGACGCAGCCTTCCTTCTATACGCGCTTCGGCGATCTCTTTGCCTGGATCTGTGCGGCCGGGGCCGCTCTCTGCCTGATGTGGAGTTGGATGCCGGGCAGGTAGACTCAGAGGCCCAGGGAGTCGAGCTTGATCAGCTCGGCGAAGTAGCTTGCGGACTTCTCAATGAATTCTTCGTCCAGGAGGGAGTCTTCCACATACGGTTTGGTGCCGAGAAAGGGAACACCCGAAAGCGTTTCAATGAGTATGGGGCTCTTCTCCTCAGCAACATGGATCTCCTTGACCTCGTCATGACGGCGGTTGATGACGAAGCCCAGCACCTTGATCCCGAGGTCCTGCGCATAGTGCAGCGACAGGAGGGAGTGATTGATGGTACCCAGATTCGGACGGGCTACGAGAATGACCGGGAGGTCCAGGAGCTGAATCAGGTCGGAGACCAGCATGCGGCGGTGGATCGGAACCATCAGGCCGCCGGCGCCCTCCACCACCATGAAGTCGTGGCGGTGTTTGAGCTGGAGATAGCAGTCCAGAATATATTCTTCGTTGATCTCCACCCCTTCCATTTCCGCCGCCTCCATCGGTGCCACAGGAGCTTCCATGGTATAGGGGGTGATGAGATTCTTGGGGTCCTTGCTCCGGGCCGCTTTGATGAGAAATTCCGAATCCGTCGCCAGGAGTCCCTTCGGTCCCCGGGCGCATCCGGTTTCAACGGGTTTCATGACGCCCACACTCATGCCGCGATTGAGCAGGGTTCGGGTCAGTGCCGCGGAGATGACGGTCTTTCCGACGCCCGTGTCGGTTCCGGTTATGAAGACGCCTGGATACTTCATGCCGGTAGAGCCTGCCTTTCACAATACGGCGCAACGGGGGGTCTTCAGGAACTGGAGATAGGGCCGGAAGGGCGGTGGCCTCGATGGATGAGAGACGCCCCCTGTATATGGTTTGAGCTCAGGAGCTTCTGGCTTCCTGCTGCAGTCTCTGGATCTCCTTGCGGATCAGGTCGTCCGCCAGATCGGGAATCACATCCCACGCCACCTCTTCGATGATCTGGGACGCCTTCTCCTCTATGAGTTCTCTCACGATTCGTCGCACGGTCGCTTCGTCCACTCCAGGGGCCGCGGCTGTCGTCACCGCCTCGTCCGTCAGCGGTTTTTCGATGACTTCCTCCGAGACTGCTTCCGGGGCGCCGCCGAAAGCGGCGAGTTCAGGCGACCACTCGGAGTCGGTGGCCCCTTCGGTGGGAAAGACCTCCTCGAAAGACTCTGGCGATGTTTCGGCCGCGGGCACCACCATCTCCTCTTCGGCGGGTGATTGTGGTACCCATTCAGGTTCGGGCTGCGCTTCGGCGGCAGTCGGCTCCGAAGCGGTTTCGTGGGCTGCCTGCTGCAGCGGCTCCTCCTCGACGGCGCTGCTCAGCTCTGCGTCCGTCAGTTCCTGTTCGGCCTCGGAAGGCCCGGCCCCGGCGCCGGGCACATCCGTCAGCATGAAGCGGTCGATCAGGTCTTCTCCAGAGGCTTCGATCTCAAAGGGCGCCTCTTCCTCGACGCGGCTGTCTTCAGTCAAGGGAAAGGCACTGCCCTCCGCGAACTCTTCCGGTATCTCGTAGACGTTCACCTGCTCCTCTTCGAAGAGCTCCGCATCAATTTCGGCGCTCTCCGGGGCCGCCGGCGTCTCGGCTTCGAAGGGTATGGTTTCCAGCTGTTCCTGCAACACGGACTCGGGCTCTGTTTCAAGCTCGCCCCAGCCGCTTTCGTCTTGCACGAGTTCGGGAGTGATCTCCTGGTGCCCTTCTGACGGTGATTCCGGAGGGGGCATTTCGACGGCGGAAGCCTCCGGTGCTTCCTCTACGGTCGCAGACGGTGCCGCCATCATCTCCTCTGTCAGATCGAAGGCATCGGAAAAATCGCCCGGCAGAAGCTCTTCGATGGCGCCGGTCTGCTGGGCTGCAGCAGGCTTTTCCGATTCATCAAACATTTCCTCCGCCTCGTTCATGAACTCATCGGTCAGTTCAAACTCGAACTCTTCGTCTTCGACGATTTCCGGTGCCGACGCCGGGGCCTCAACGGCGGGTGCCGGCCCACCAACGGGCTGCGCCTGCATCTCCCCAGGGGTGTCGGTGGCGGGAGCTGCTGCGGCCTGGGGATCCAGCGTCTGCCGGATCTTCTGAATCAGATCCTCCGATTCAAAAGGTTTGACGATGTGGCCATTCGCGCCGACCCGTGTGCCCCGCGCTGTGTCGTAGTTCTCGAAGGTGCTGGAGAGAAGGAGGACGGGGATGGTGCTGAGGATCGGGCTTTTCCTTATCTGCTCGCAGAGCTCATAGCCGGTCATTTCCGGCATCACGATATCGGCCAGGATCATATCCGGTCGGAGCTCTTCAGCCAGTTTCAGAGCAGCCGCCCCGTCCGACACCATGGAGATGTCGTAATCCTCATCGGCCAGTGTCAGCTCGACGACCTTTTGGATGGTGACGCTATCATCCGCCAGTAAAAGCTTTGCACCCATCAGATGATCCCTCCATGTGGACAGGCAGGCTTTCCGTCGGAAATCAACGTTTGGTCCTGAATTCGCATTGATTGTCTGGAGATATTAATTTTGTCTATCATAGTACAGATAAAATGGTAATGCAAGGCCAATATTGAAAAAAATATCTTATTCGGCAATGGGTTAAGCCGTTTTGACATCGTTTGTTCGGCTTTCATCCTTCAACCGTCACCCTATCCAGGATGAGTCTTCCGTTATCGACTCTTTTCTCGCCGATTTGAATGGCGAGCCGCACCCGGTTTTCAGCTCCCGGGCAGCAGCGCGCGTCATCGGTGAAAAGAATGGCCGACGGCATCGCCCCGTTTCTTGTGCAGCAGCAGACCCGCGCCCGGACTCACCCTGTCCTCCTTTTTCTCCCGGTCGGCGGCGAGGAGAAGGGCAGCAATCCCGATCTCATCGGTGGCGATGCGTTCAACGAATCCTGCCTGCGCCTCCAGGATCTCCGGGGACCTCTCATGACGATCGTTCATGCAATATCCGGGTTGAGGACCTCGTGCAGGAAACTCCGGCCGGCCAGCTCGCCCGCGACCCCGAAGAAGGCCTGCAGGGTCGCCGCCAGATCAGCCATGCTCTCCCGTGTGCCCAGATCCACGCCGCACCGCAGGGGCGCTCCCTGAATCAGCAGGGGGACGTATTCGCGCGTATGATCGGTGCCCGGCAGGATCGGATCGCATCCGTGATCCGCGGAAATGACGAAGAGGTCGTTGGCCCGGAGGCGGCGGAGTATCTCGGGCACCTGGCGGTCAAAAGCCGCCAGGGCCCGGGCATAGCCGTCCATTTCCTTGCGGTGTGCGTAGAGCATGTCAAAATCGACAAGATTTGTGAGAATCAGTCCGGAAGTCACTTCGCCCATGGCCTCCAGAGTCCGGTCCATCCCTTCCTGATTGCTGCCGCTCTTGTAATGCCGGGTAAGGCCGGTGCCCGCAAAGATGTCCCGGATCTTGCCGATCCCGGCCACGTCATAGCCCTGTGCGCCCAACAGGTTCAGCAGTGTCGGGCCGTGGGGGGAGACGGAGAAGTCCCGCCGCCGCTCTGTTCGGGTGAACTGCCCGCCTCTTCCTTCAAACGGGCGGGCGATGACGCGCGACACCCCATGGGGCGGCACCAGCAGCTTCCGGGCAGTGCGGCAGATGGCGTAGAGTTCCTCCACGGGGATGACGGTTTCGTGCGCTGCGATCTGGAAGACTGAATCGGCCGACGTATAGACGATGGGGAAACCTGTCCGCAGATGGGCAGCTCCCAGCTGCTGAATGATATCCGTCCCTGAGGCCGGTACATTGCCGAGGGTTTTTCGGCCGATGGCTTTCTCAAACCCGGTGATCCACTCTGGCGGGAACCCCTTCGGGTAGGTGGGAAAGGGAGTGGGTGTGACCAGCCCCATCAACTCCCAGTGTCCAATGGTGGTGTCTTTGCCGGCCGAGCGCTCCCCGAGCCGCGCGAAGCAGGCCGTCGGGTTCGTCACGGGTGGAATTCCCGGCAGGGGTTTCAAGTTGCCGAGACCCATGGCGGCCAGATGGGGCATGGCCAACGGGCGGACGGCTTCGCACAAATGTCCCAGTGTGTCGGCACCGGCGTCGCCGTAGTCCGCCGCATCGGGCAGGGCCCCGATACCAACGCTGTCCAGCGTGATGACGATTGCCCGGCGATCTCGTTTCACGCAGTGCCTCTCCGGGGGACGGTATAGCGCTGAAAGAGCGTCCGAACCCTCCTGCGACGTCGGGACTATTCAGTCTGCTGGGCGGCAGATGCCGACAGGATCTCGGCGGCGGCACTCGACCCGATACGGGTGGCACCGGCCTCGATGAACGCCAGGGTGGCCTCCAGCGTTCGGATCCTCCCGGCGGCCTTGACCTTCAATCGGCCGGCCGCTTCCTCCACCAAGAGCTGCACGTCGTCCACGCTGGCGCCGTTCGCGCCGAGGCCGGTGCTGGTTTTGACGAAGGCTGCCCCCGCATTGAGGACAATCTGCACGGCGGCGCGCATTTCCTCTTCCGTCAGTGACGGACACTCGATGATGACCTTGTGCGTCAGCTCGGGTGTGGCCTTGACGATGCTGCGAAGTTCTTCCTCCACACCACGCCGCTCCCCGCCCTTGAAGCGCCCCAGCTGCAGGACCACGTCGAGTTCCTCAGCGCCGTGTTGGCGCGCGGTCTTGGCTTCGACGAGCTTGACCGAGGGGGCGGTGTAGCCGAAGGGGAATCCGATCACCGTGCCGACGCGCACCGCCGTGTTCCGCAGGCGGGCCCGGGCCTCGCGGATGTAGGCGGGCGGGACGCAGACCGATGCCATGGCCCACTCGCGGGCCTCGCGACAGAGTGTGTCGATCATTTCCGGGGTGGCCGTCGCTTTCAGGCAGGTGTGGTCCATGTACGGGGCCAGTTCGTCTGGTTGCACGGGCGTCTCCTTTATGCAGGATGAATGTGGCGGCGAAAGATGTCGTGAATCAGGCGAGCGTGGGGGCCGATGGAATAACGACGTTCGTCGACCCGCCGTACGGGCATCACCTCGTAGGTGGTGTTGGTGAGAAAGGCTTCATCCGCACTGCGAAGGGCTGCCGGGCGCAGGAGATCCTCCTCCACCGGGATCCCCTCGGCGCGGGCAATTTCGAGCACCACCTGCCGCGTGATGCCGTTGAGAATGCCGGCCGCGGGAGACGGCGTGAAGAGGGTCTGGTCTTTGACAAAAAACAGATTGCTCACGCTTCCTTCCGCGAGAAATCCGTCGCCGTTGAGCAGAATGGCCTCGTCGGCTCCGGCCTGCTTCGCTTCAATTCTTGCCAGTATGTTGTTCAGGTAGTTGGCCGATTTGATGCCGGGATCGAGGACATCCGCCGCCGGTTTTCGCACCGAAACGAGCGCCGCCGAGACCCCCGCCCGATACATGGTTTCCGGGTAGCCGTTGAAGGGGCGGGTCAGGACGACCAGTGTCGGAGTCGGACAGAGAGCGGGGTCCAGCCCCGGCGGCCCGGGCCCCCGGGAGACGGTGAGACGGAGCACGGCCTCTTCGCAGCGATTGACCTTGAGACACTCCCGGAGGGTTTCGCCCAGCCCGTTGTCATCCCAGGGCAGCGGCAGGGCGATCTTGCGGGCCGATGCGCGCAGGCGTGCCAGATGGGCCTCCAGTCTGAAGATACGGCCCCCGTAGACCCGGAGCGTTTCGAAGATGCCGTCTCCATAGAGAAATCCGTGGTCGTAGACTGACACCCGGGCCTCTCCTTCTTCGCAGAAACGGTCGTTGATGAAGACCTTTGTCATGGTCGCTTTCTTTCCACATACGGCGGGGCCTTGCTGTCGGCGTTCCTCAAAGCCCCATGACACGTTTGACTTCGATCACTTCGTTGATCTTGGCGATGGCCCGAAGGATCCGGTCGAGGTCCCGCTTGCTCTTGATTTCCAATTCGAAACGGCAGATCGATTTGTCGTCTTTTCTCCGGGTGCGCACATCGGCACTGCGAATGTTGATGTCTTCCGTAGAGATCTTCTCGCTGATGCTGGTGAGGATACCCGGCTTGTTGGTGGTAATGACCGAGATGACCACCGGCCGTATCCGTTCCTCGGTTACGTCCCAGTTCGCGTCGATCAGCCGGTCCGGTTCGTAAGCGCCATGACGCATATTGGTGCAGTCCACCGTGTGAATGGAAACCCCGCGGCCCCGGGTTATCAGGCCGATAATCTCATCGCCGGGCAGCGGGTTGCAGCAGCGGGAAAAACGGACGAGGATATCCTCTACACCTCGGATCCGTATCCCGTCCTTGGCCTTCTTGCTTGGTTTGCGAGGCTTTGCGGGCGCGGGCGTCTCAACCGTCTCCTCGTGCGGAATGAAACGGCCCAGAACCTGGCGGGCCGAAACGTGGCCGAATCCGACAGCAGCAATTATTTTCTCCGTCTTTCGGAAACCCAACTCCTCCACGGTCAGCCGCATCTCATCGGACTTGAGAAGTTTCGACAGGGAGAGCCCGTGCTTGCGGGCTTCCTTCTCCAGGATCTCCTGGCCCAGAGAGAGAGACCGTGTCTCCTCTTCCTGTTTCAGGAAGTGTCGGATCCGGTTCTTGGCCTTCGTCGACCGGACCAGTTTGAGCCAGTCCTTGTTGGGCGTCTGGTTCTTGGACGTCAATATGTGAACGGTATCTCCCGTTTTGAGCTTGGCCTTGAGGGAGACCATGCGGTTGTTGATCTTGGCGCCCGTGCAGCGATTTCCCACGTCAGAGTGGATGCTGTAGGCGAAGTCGAGAGGCGTGGAACCCGCGGGCAGTTCCTTGACTTCGCCATCCGGTGTGAAGACATAGACCGACTCTTCGAAGAGGTCGGTCTTGACGCTCTCCATAAACTCCCGGGGGCTCTTGACTTCTTTCTGCCACTCCAGAAGCTGGCGCAGCCATGCGAACTTCTGTTGCATCGAGGGAGCGATTCGCTTGCCCTCCTTGTAGGTCCAGTGGGCGGCGATTCCCTGTTCAGCAATGCGGTGCATCTCTTCCGTTCGGATCTGCAGTTCCACCTTCTGGCCCTTGGGGCCGATGACTGCCGTGTGAAGGGACTGATACATGTTGGACTTGGGCACGCCGATGTAGTCTTTGAACTTTCCGGGGACCGGCCGCCACTGAGAGTGAATGATTCCCAGAATTGCGTAACAATGGGCCGGTGTATCGGTGATGACCCGGAGCGCAATGAGATCGAAGATGTCTTCGAAAGAGACGCCCCGCTTGACGATTTTCTGATAGATGCTGTAAAAGTGTTTGGGGCGGCCCACCACGCTGCCGGTGATCCTGTGGTCGGCCAGTTCCTTCTTGAGGATGTCGATGATTTCATCGATATAGTCTTGGCGCTCTTTGCGGTTCTGAGGAACACGCTGCTCCAGATCCCGGTACATGGCGGGGTGCAGCACCCGCATGCAGAGATCCTCCAGTTCCCATTTGACGCGTGCAATTCCGAGCCGATTGGCCAGGGGGGCATAGATCTCCAGTGTTTCCTGTGCGAGCTCCTGCTGCTTCTCTTCGTCCAGCTCATGTGCAGTTCGCATGACCTGGAGGCGGTTGACCAGATTGAGCAGCACCACCCGCAAGTCCCGGGCCATGGCCAGGATCATCATGCGGAAGTTCTCCGCCTGCTCCTCCATCCGGCTTCGGTATTTCATTTGTCCCGTTCGGGAGACCCCTTGGATCAGTCCGAAGACTTCCCCACCGAACTGGGCGACGATCTCTTCCTCCGTGCTGCACTCCCGTGGGAGGAGGTCGTGGAGCAGGGCCGCGATGAGCGTCTCCTCATCGGCATTGAGCCGCCCCAGTATTTCCGCCCGTTCCACCGCCACCAGCGAGTCGCGCGAACGGGCCGCTTCGGGTTCTTTTGTCAGGCATTCCTGGAGGTATTGAAAGGCTCGGCGGATCCGGGTTGGATCCATGCCGGGATGGTTCTGCACCATCCCGTTCACCACCTGAGCGAAGCGCTCCTCGAGCGTGAACGCTTCGTCCGTTTCTCCCGTTTTCTGCGGATGTCTCTGGTTCATATGATTGTGTTCGTTCACGGGCTGTCGCCGGTTCTGCGTGCCAACGCGTCTTGTGTACCGATGGATCCGTGGCGGGCGCACCGGCCTTCCCGGAATCTGTATCCCGGTGGAGCAGCCGGAGGGTTCTGGCAGATGTCTCACCTCTTTGATGCCTGGTGCGTCCCGTGGTCTTACTTTATAGTATGAATGGGTTCAGACATCAAGGCAAAAGCCCGCCGCCAGCCCCGGTTCCTCGCTGTGGGCGGGCTTCACCCGACGCGGATGAGGTTGAATTTGCCGGTGAAGCGCCGGTGGATCTCGGCAACAAGTCCGGCGTGTTGTGGCGCTGAGAGGCCCGGGTCCTCCCGGACACGGGTAAAGGCTTCCTTCCGAGCGACTTCGAGGATGGGGGCGTCGCGCAGAATGTTCCCCAGCACCAGATCCGGCAGCCCCGACTGTTTCTTGCCGAAAAACTCACCCGGTCCTCGAATGGCGAGATCCTCTTCGGCGATTCGGAATCCGTCTGTGGTCTCTTGCATGATGGAGACGCGCCTTCTTGCCTCCTCCGTCATTCGGCCGGATAAGACGAGATAGCAGGTCGAGGGGTGCGGTCCACGGCCGACCCGCCCCCGAAGCTGGTGCAGCTGGGCAAGGCCAAACCGTTCGGCGTGCTCGATGACCATGACCGTGGCATTGGGAACGTCGATGCCCACTTCGACCACGGTGGTGGATACCAGGATCCGGATCTCACCGCCCTTGAACGCAGCCATGACCCGTTCTTTTTCCTCGGCGTTCATCCGGCCGTGGATGAGTCCCACGCGGTGCTGGGGGAAAACCGTCTCGGCCAGGTGGGCCGACATCTCGTTGGCTGCCGCCAGATCGCTCTTCTCCGTCTCTTCCACCAGGGGGTAGACAATATAGGTCTGTCGGCCCCGAGCGGCCTCCCGCTCGATGTGCCGGTAGAGCCGTGGCTTGTCCCGTGCTCTGGCAACCTTCGTTTCGATGGGTGAGCGGCCCGGTGGCATCTGATCGATGACCGAGATGTCGAGGTCGCCGTAGACGGTCAGTGAGAGGGATCGGGGGATTGGGGTGGCCGTCATCACGAGGACATCCGGTGAGGCTCCCTTGCCGATCAATGTCGCCCGCTGGATCACCCCGAAGCGGTGCTGCTCATCGATGATGACGAGACCCAGCTTCCGGAACGCGACCTTTTCCTGGATGAGCGCCTGGGTCCCGACGACGACGTGGATTTCGCCCTTCGCGATCTTCTCCCGCAGGGTCTCCTTTTCCCGGCCTTTGACCGCTCGCGAGAGCAGAGCCGTCTTTCGCCCCAGGGGATCGAACAAGTTCTTAAAGTTGAAGCAGAGCTGCTCCGAGAGGATTTCGGTGGGGGCCATGGCGGCGACCTGGTATCCGTTTTCCAGCGCGATGGCCGCGGCCGTCGCGGCGACAACGGTCTTGCCGCACCCCACGTCCCCCTGGAGGAGACGGCTCATCTGCACGGGGCGGCCCATGTCCTGCTTGATCTCCGCGATGACCCGCGTCTGCGCAGCGGTCAGGGGGAAGGGAAGACTGTCGATCAGACTGCGTGCAGCATCGGCGTTGACCTGAAAGGAAATGCCCCGCACCTGCCGGCTTCGCCCCTGCTGGTTCAGGGCGAGGACCAGCTCCAGAAGAAAGAACTCCTCGAAGATCATTCGCTTATGATACGTGCTGCGCCGGCTGTTCAACTTCTGCGCGGAGACGTGGGATTCGGGGAAGTGAAGCTGTTTCAGGCTCTCCGCTCGGCCGGGGAGGTGATACTTGGCCAGGAGGTCCTCCGGGAAGATCTCCGGCACCGCGGCGGTGCAGGATTCAATGAAATGAAACATGATGTTTCGGATTCGCCGCTGGGTAAGCCCCGCCGTCGTGTGGTATATGGGGACGATCCGGTTGGTGTGAATGGTCTCCTCGCCGGGGTCGCCCAGGATCTCGAATTCGGGGTTTTCCATTTCCAGGGCGAAGCTGTAGGGGTCGCGGACCATTTTGCCGCTGAGCACGATCTTTTGTCGCGGCCGAAACACCTTCTGGAGATAGGCCTGATTGAACCACTTGACCATGACCGTCCCTGAGCGGTCTTCCACGAGGACATGGAGAATTTTGAAACGCTTCCGGGGCGTCGTCTGCAGATCGACGCTCCGGACAACGCCCTGCACCGTCGCCGTTGTGTCCTGAGCCAGTTCGGCAATGGGCACCAGATTCTTTCGGTCTTCATAGCGATAAGGGAAGAAGACGAGGAGGTCTTCCGTCGTGTTTACATTGAGTTTCGCCAGCAGGGCCGATATGCGCTCTCCGACGCCTTTGACGTAGCGCACGGATTGCGCCGGAGCCCAGGTGGCCGGTTTCGGGGAGAGATTCTTGCCGAGAAAGCGGCCAAGCTCAGCGTGTATCTCTTGATAGCACTGCGCCCGCTTGGGGGGTGGGAGTCGCCGGGACTGATCGAATTTCCCCTGAAGCCATTCGAGCAACCGGGCTGTTTCCGGGCTCGGTGTTTCGCGCAGGCACGCAGCAACCCGCGGCAAAAGACTTTCCGGGGCCGGCAGTGCCGCGGCGGTGTGCGTCGAGACCGGATGCGAGAGAATCTCATGCAACTCGCTTAGGATCGACTCACATTGCTTCATACGGATACGGGGTTGGCAAGGCGTTGGACGGGATTTCTGCTTGTGTATTTCCAGATGAACCGTCGATGCGTGAGGATCTTCGATCGGGTTGGCACCGGGCGTGGAGGCTGATCGCCGTTTCTGAACCGCGCTCCGCATGCGCCGCTTATCCCGGGACGGCCGCTGCTGAAGCCGCGTGTTGTCCCGTCAGTCCGGGATAAGGAGCTTCTGGAATCCGGACGCCTATTTCTTCTTCTTGAAAAGCGCGTTCAGCTCCCGGACCAGCTCATCGACGTCCACACCGTGGGCGATGGCCCCCTGCTCAATGGTCTCTCCGGCTGCGCCCATGCAGCCGACGCAACCCATGTCGTACCTGGAGAGCACCTCCACGGCCTTGGGATGCGCTTGAATGGCCTGTATAAAGGACATATCCTTGTTGATCTTTGGCATAAATACTCCGTGCCGCAGTCTCACATTTTTTCTTGCGAAGGGGGGCAAGATTATGTTAAAGTTTGCGACCGTTTTTGGCAAGAATCGTGCGAGAGAGTATATCTGAGGAGCAAAACCATGTCAAGAAAATGTGAGGTGTGCGGCAAGGGGCGACTCGTCGGGAACAACGTCAGCCACGCGCACAACAAGAGCAAGAAGGTTTCCTATCCGAACATTCAGCGGGTCCGTGTACAGGTCAAGGGTCAGACCACCCGAATGAACGTCTGCACCCGATGTCTCCGCTCCGGGAAGATCCAGAAAGCTTCATAACCTTCTGATTTATCGTGCTTGTTTTGCGTGTCGTGTGGCGAGTCCTTCCGGGACGACGGAGGGACAAGACGCAGCCGCCTCAGGGGCATCCCAGTCTCGGGGTGCCGGCTCATTTCGAGAGATTGACCACCTTGCGGCCTGTCTGTTTTCCCTGCAGGATCCGGTCGATGTTCTCATCCAGTTCCTCCAGTGAAATCTCGGTGCTCAGCCGACCGAGGTTTTTCAGCTTCCACTCGCCTGAAATCTTATCCCAGACCTGCAGCCGCTTTGCCATGGGGCAGCCGGCCGAATCGACGCCCAGCAGGCTGGCACCTCTCAGAATAAAGGGATAGACCGTGATCGGCAGCTCGGCGCCGCCGACATTGCCGCAGGTCGTGATGACGGCATGGAGCTGTACCGACTTGATCGCCGTGGCCAGGATCTCCCCGCCGACCGTGTCGACCACACCAGCCCAGCGTCCTTTGAGCAAGGGTCGGCCGCTGGTGTCGAGCACTTCCCGGCGGGGAATGACTTCGGCTGCCCCCAGATCGCGAAGATAGGCCACCTCCGTCTCCTTCCCGGTCGCTGCAACGACATGGTATCCCAATTTGGAGAGGATGGAAACAGCGATACTTCCCACACCGCCCGTGGCGCCGGTGACCAGGATTTCACCCTTCTCAGGCGTGAGGGCAAGCTCCTGCAGACGAAACACGGACAGGGCTGCGGTGAACCCCGCCGTGCCATAGACCATGCTCTCCTGCGGGGTCAGGTGCACAGGGAGCGGCACGACCCAGTCGGCGGGCACGCGGATGTACTGCCCGAATCCTCCGTCCGTGTTCATCCCGAGATCGTAACCGGTTACGACAACGTTTGCGCCCGGCCTGAATCGCGTGTCCGTGCTTTCCGCCACAACGCCCGCCGCATCCACGCCCGGGGTGTGAGGGTACTTGCGGGTGACGCCCTTGTTGCCGGACGCGGAGAGGGCATCTTTGTAGTTGAGGGAGGAATAGTGGACTTTGATGAGGATGTCGCCTTCGGGCAGGTCCCCCACCGCTCTTTCTCTGATGGCTCGGACGAAGGTCTTGTCCTCCCGTTCCTCCACGACCATTGCCCTGAACGTTTCAGTTTTGATAGCCTCGCTCCTTTTTCAGATTCAGGCCGAAAAGACGTTCTCCGACCGTGCCGCACTTCTCAGAACCGGGCGCGGGATGCGCCTAACATACATGGGGATGGATGAAACCACAACTCAGTGAGCGGCGGGCGGACCACCCACGCTCCGGTTGGCCTCAGGCCGATGGTACAAGAGATGCGCGTCAGTCCAGATAGCGGACGATCGATTCAAGCGGTTGTTTCCTGGGCCCCTTGGTCGGCTTGGCCGCGTAGCCCACGGGGACGATCGCCATGAATTCCCCCTTCGGTTCTCCCAGTGACTTTAAAACATCATCTTTGATCAGACAGAGGATCCCCAGCCAGACCGCTGCCAGTCCCAGGGAGGCGGCCGCCAGAAGGAGGTTTTCCACCGCCGCCGCGGAGCTTTGAATTTCCATGGTGTGGAAGAAGTCTCGGGCCATCTCCTTTTCGACCTTGAACAGCTCCGTGCCATGCGCAATCAGATCCCCCGTATTGGCCACGGCCACGGCGACCGGAGCGCTGGCGATGCTTCGGGAAGCCATGCGCAGCAGGGCAGACGACGGTTTCGGAAAATCAGCGGCCCGGGTAGAGACAAGTTGAACAAGTTTCCGCTTAAATTCACCGCGTATTACCATAAACTGCCAGGACTGCTGATTGTGGGCCGAGGGTGCCGCATTGGCGGCTTGGAGCAGACCCGTCATGTCCTCATCGTTGATGGGCTGATCCGTAAAGACCCGGATGCTCCGCCGGTTTGCGATGGTTAGCAGCGTTTCATTCCGGGCCCATGAAGGTTCCGCGGTCGGCATTGGGGTCTCTCCTTATATTAGCTAAAAGATCTCGGTGAACTCGGCCGATCGGAAGGTAAAGACGAGGCCTTTCTGTTTCTTCCGTTCCCGGCCATCCGGGGGGCGGGGCTGCGTCAATGCTGCACGAAGACAGGGTTCCCGGGTTCCGTTCTCTGCCGTTCGGGAGGCTTCCGTCATCGACAGCCCGTCGAGGGATGATTCACAGGAGAGGCCGCCGACCGATGTGCTCAGACCCCGGACCCGGTAGAAGCGGGCCACGACAATCTGCTGCCGGGGCCGCCCCTCCGTTGGATTGCCGGGGCGGTCGATGGCGATCTCCAGGTCCACCTCCTCCCCCCCGCTCCCGGGACGGGGCTTGTTTTGGTTGTGCGCATGGGACAGAACCGTAAATCGACGGACGAACCCTTCGTGAAAGCCCTTGAAGTACTCCAGGACGGGTTTGGCTTCCTGGATACTGCTAATTCGCCGCATCTTTTTGTGGCTCCCCTGGCATCCGGTCTCGTAATAGATTCCCGGATGCAATATCCGGGCTAGCCTGAGCCTTCCCGTGTCGCAGCGTCCGTTGTGCTGGACGCCGTGACCTTCCAACCGCATTCTTCACACTCAATGGTGTCATGCGACAACGCCGTGGGGCGGGGCTTTCCGTCCGCCCCGACGGCAAAGTCCACTGCATAGTCCTTGCCGTGGTAGAGTCTGTTGGTCCCGCATTGGGGGCAGAGCTCCTGCGGGACACTGCCGCTCGGCCCGGTTTGACCCGCGTCGAGGAGCTCCCGCAGATCGGAGGCGCCCAGGTGCCGCCGCGCATCGGCAAGCAGGGTGCTGCGCACTTCCGGGTGCAGTTTATCGAACAGATCCTGCTGCTCTGACGAGGGCCGCGGGAAA